>DFKI01000125.1 GCA_002373325.1 Treponema sp. UBA3649 | reverse complement strand
TTCAGGGATGGCAGTTCATGGGTGAGCCTGAGCAGACACTTTGGACAGCTGGAAAGGATGACTGCACTTATGCTCCTCTCCCGATTGTATTTGACGAGACATTCAAGCCCCACTATCGTGACCGCTCACTTCCGAACCTTCAGCGCGGATACGGAATCACCGTTAAGTGTCCTGAGGCAAAGGCCATCGAAATCATTAAGTTCATGGACAAGATGCTCGAGGAAGAGAACCAGAAGGTTCTTTACTGGGGATTTGAGGGTGTTGACTACCAGATTGATACCGACGGCTCTGTAACAGGAACAAAGGGTGCCGCTTACAGGACTGACAAGCAGCGCAGCGACCAGAGAGATCCCAACTACCTCAACAAGAACCGTGCTCTTCTTTGGACAGAGGAAGCTCCGAAACTTGAGGGAAGGATGCCCAGCGGATATACACGCTCAATGTCTGACCTTCCTTGGGAGTACCTGCTTGACCAGAAAGAGGTTGACAAGGAGCTTTGGGCAGCTTACGGAGTCAGCTCTTATGCAGAGTTCGTGGATCCCAACCCGCCGCAGAACACTGGATGGTATCCGATGTGGCAGTGCAATCCTTCTGCAGAGAACGGAGGACTTGAGGGCGAGGCAGCCAAGGCTATGACAGGATTCGAGGACATCCAGAGAAAGATGCTCCCCGCAATGATTATGGGCAAGCCCGAGGACTTCGACAAGACATGGGATGACTATGTTAAGCAGATGCAGCCGCTCACAACTGTGTACAACAAGTTCATGCAGCAGCAGCTTGATCATCGTGTAGAAGTTTTCGGCGGTGAGAAATAATTAAATCCGTCACTAGGTGACGCTCGTCACTAGATGACGCTCGACACTTGGGTGGCGTTCGACACTTGGGTGTCAGTTTCAGGAGGGGGAGGTCCAAGAAGGCTTTCTTTTTAGGCCTCTCCCTTTTTCATTTTCTTTATAAAATAGGTGCTTTATGAGAAGTAAAAATACCAATGATTTGTCGGCGGCAACAGAGCTGGCAAATAAAAAAAGCAAATGGAAACTTTTAGGAAAACAGAAAGGCCTTTTATTAATGTCCGTTCCATTTGTTCTTTATATAATTGTATTCAGATACATTCCTCTCTTGGGCTGGACGATGGCCTTTCAGGATTATAAACCATCCAACGGCTTTCTGAATCAGACTTGGGTAGGCATGAAATGGTTCAAGGAGCTTTTTAAGTCCACTGATTACGTGAACGGTGGTACAACATGGAATGTCGAGTTCCTTCGTTCATTGCGCAATACCGTCGGAATGAGCTTGATAAGTACGTTTCTCGGTTACATTACCGCGATTCTGATTGCGGTTTTCCTGAACGAGGTGCGCCATATCGGTATCAAAAGATTCGTGCAGACGGTTTCATATCTGCCTCACTTCCTTTCTTGGGTTATAGTCACCAGCTTGGTCGCGAATGTGCTCAGCGTGGAGGATGGAACCTTAAACAATCTCCTGCTTTCCCTGGGACTTGTGAAGGAGCCCGTGCAATGGCTTGCCACTCCGAAATACTTCTGGCACATCGTCGGTTGGTCCTACGTATGGAAGGAAGTCGGTTGGAACACAATCGTCTACCTTGGAGCCATGACCGCCATTGATCCGTGTCTGTACGAGGCCGCTGAGATTGACGGATGCGGAAGGCTCGGAAAAATCTGGCACATCACTTTGCCCGGAATCAAACCTACCATTATTATCATGATGATTATGAGTGCGGGTCACATCCTTGACTCGAACTTTGAGTTGCCGTTCTTCTTGAGAAACGGTATGAATATTGATGTTTCAAATACAATCGACTTGTATGTTCTTAAATACGGATTTAAGCTGTTCAACTTCTCCATAGCGACGGCAGCAGGTATCTTTAAGAATGCAGTTAATATCACTCTTCTTCTTATTGCGAACACAATAGCTAAAAAGAGTGGTGAGGAGAGGTTGATATAATGGCTACAATTAAAATCGGAAAAATGAGAAGAAGGGGAGTCGGCGACATTATCTTCGACCTGATAATCATGATTACGCTCGCTTTCTTGGTTATTGTTACGGTCTATCCTTTCTGGAACACGATTGCCGTTTCATTGAATGATGGACTTGACTCTGTAAAGGGCGGAATAAAGCTCTTGCCGCGAAAATTCACATGGCAGAACTACAAGGTTCTCTTCGTGGATGACAGGCTTATCAAGGCATTTACGATTTCCGTAAGCCGAACCGTGCTCCAGACCATCCTGAGCGTCTTCTGTACAAGTATGCTCGCCTATGCCCTGAGCCGCAAGGAATTCGTCCTGAGAAAGCCACTTACAGCGATTCTCGTAATCTCTATGTATGTGAACGCCGGTCTTATCCCGGGATATATGCTTATCAAGAGTCTTCACATGCTCAACAGCTATGCGGTTTACATCGTTCCCTGCTTGGTGGACGTGTTCAACTTCATCCTTATCAGGACGTACATCAACGGTCTGCCGGACAGTTTCGTTGAGTCAGCAAGGATTGACGGTGCCGGTGAGTTCACGATTTTCTTGAAAATCATCATGCCGCTGATTGTTCCTTCCATCGCTATGGTCTCTTTGTTCGTTGCCGTCGGTGCTTGGAACAGCTGGTTCGATACCTACCTGTACTGTTCTGGAAAGGTCAACCTGCACTCATTGCAGTACAAGCTCATGGAATTCCTTCAGTCAAGCCAAAACCAGAGCTCATCTGCTGCGGATGCCGGTGCCATGGCCCTTGCTGCGGGATCGGGTGCGTCCACCTCAATGGTAACGCCTGTAAGTATCCGTGCGTCAATCACGATGATTGCTACCATCCCGATTCTTGTGGTCTATCCGTTCGTGCAGAAGTACTTCGTCGTTGGTATGACCATCGGTGGTGTAAAAGAGTAAGACTTGCGTTGAAAAGGGCTGTTTTTGCCCGCGCTTGAAAAACCAATTGATTGGGCTAGGGCAGAGTTTGCTGTCTTAGCCCATTTTTTTAAGGAGGAAATGAAAATGTTGAGGGAAGTAAAAGTTGAGGAAGGAATTGTGCGTGGACTTCCTGCCTCTGATCCGAGAATCACCGTGTACAAGGGAGTTCCGTTCGCAAAGCCGCCCGTCGGTAAGCTGAGGTTCGCTCCACCGCAGAAAGCCGACAAATGGGAAGGTGTGAGGGACTGTTTTGCGTTCGGTCCAGTATGTCCGCAGCCGGGTGCGTTGGAAAATCCTCCGGATGATGATCTTTACGGAAAGGAATGGTGTGTTGACACCGAGCTTCCCATGGACGATGACTGTCTTTACCTGAACGTGTGGACTCCCGCGCGAAAAAGCGATGAGAAGCTTCCTGTCTATTTCTGGATTTTCGGAGGCGGATGGCAGGTCGGAAATTCAAGCGAGATGGAATTTGACGGTGAGAGGATTGCGAGACGTGGAATCGTGGTTGTCACAATCAACTACCGGGTGAATCTTTTCGGCTTCACATGCCACAAGGACATCACAAAGGATTATCCCGAGAATCCCGCGAACTTCGGACTGCAGGATCAGCAGATGGCATTCAAATGGGTGAGCCGTAACATTGCGTCTTTCGGTGGAGACCCTGAGAACATCACAATCGGAGGTCAGTCTGCGGGAGCCGGAAGCGTGATTTTCCACATCGAGAATCCTGAGAGCAGGAAGTATTTCAAGCGGGCCGTTGTGGAGAGCGGTCTTTTCATCAATCCGTTCAGGGATGTGTTCCCGAGACATTCCGTCGGGGATGCGGAGAAAATCGGTGAGGAATTCTTCAAGTTCTGTGGGGTAAAATCACTTGACGAGGCGAGAAATCTCCCGGTGGACGTGCTTCAGAAAAAATGGAGCGACTGGGGCGGATTCTTCAAGTCAGCCGAGACATGGGGACCGATTTATGACGGAAATTTCATGCGCGGTGACATAATCGAGTGCATTGAAAAGGATGGTCTTGAGCCGCCTCCACTTTTGATCGGATTTACCAAGGACGAGTTCTTTGACGCACCGGTTCAAGGAAGCAAGGACGGGGCAATCAGTACCGTGGAGCTGGGACTTCGTAAACTCATCAAGGCGGAGGAAGAGAAGGGACTCAAGGCGAAGAATTTCGTGTACAAATTCGACGTTCCCATTCCTGGCTGGGACAATCCGGGGGACTTCCATTCGGTGGACCTGTGGTTCTTCTTCGAGACGCTCGCTAAATGCTGGAGACCTTTCAGCGGAGTGCACTATGACATGGCGCGTCACATCTGCGACTATCTGTGCAATTTCGTGAAGACGGGAAATCCGAACTGCGGCGGAGAGATCAAGGGCGGAGTGCGCTACATCCCGGTCAAGGAAGAGTATAAAAAGCGGATGGAGGCTGAGTATGAAAAACTTCCTGAGTGGAGACCCTTCTCAAGCGAAAATCCTGAGTGCATGTTCTTCACAACGGAATGCAAGCTGAAAACATTCCCGCCGTCGGATGAGATAAAAAAATATCTGTAGCGAAAATGCGGTGATCGGATATTTGATGCTGGGGCAGTGCTGGTTAATACGAAAAGCGTTAATCGGCATTCCCTTGTTTTCCTAGTCCTTCCAGGGAAAAAGGAACGACCTTAATCTGCGCGGGCCTAGCATCTCCTTGTCCTTTGCGATGAGTTCCTCCCATGGCACTTCCTTTCTCTGGGCTTTTGTAAGTCCGGGGTTAATCTCAAGCCAGTCGTACTTGTAGAGGCGGAGACGGAGAGCGTTTGTGAGCGTGATTGCTGTCGTCGCGGGACCGTTCAGGATTCCAAGGCTTACAAATGAAATCAGTATGTTCGCAATGTTCACGAGTGCCACGCCGAGGGAGAAAATGGGATTGTCGAAAAAGATGATGAAGGATTTTTTCAGGCATTTTCTGAAGCTGTTGTGCATGAGGCTCCTTACCGGAAGAATCCACTGAATGGCAAGGGACGCAATCACCACGACCCAGAACACGCAGGACATCATAAGAAGACCCACCCAGTTTCCTTCGCTGCCGTCCATGGGATGCCAGATTTTGAAATAATAGGGGAGGCTGATGAGCACGGCAAGAATCAGGATTGAGGCGCAAAGTCCAAGGAGGATTCCGTCCTTTATGCTCGGAAGAATCTGCTTGAGAAAGAGCTTGTACCTCGGTCCCTCATAGCGAGAGATTTTCGCGGCGTTCTCTCCTTCCGCAAGATAGAGGATTCCCCAGATAAGGCAGCAGACTGTCACGGAAATCATTATGCCGGTGTTGCCAAGGGACTGTATGCCTGACATGCGGGCGCAGAAAAAATATCCCAGGACGAAAAGAAGCATCATGGGGAGGTTTATCAAAATCGTGTGCAGCATGTTGTCCCACACGTCGCACAGGTTCTTTTTCAGAAAAAATCCAAACATAGCTACAATATAATGCTTTTTTTTCTTTCCGTCAATTGCGGGCGATTCAGATGACATTTCCGCTTTACGACGGAGGCTTGCTTTTTAGCAATCAAGGCAAGCTTTAAAAACCTGCTTTCGATGACTTGAATTCATCAGGATGGTTTGATAGAATGTACATTATGCGTTTGGTTTCTTTGAAAAAAATCATTTTTCTTCTATTAATATGTGTTTCAGTCGGCTTGATTTCGTGCGGCGGAAATGACGGGCCAGTTCTTCCCAAGGCACATTCGGCTTCGTTCCAGGAATTCAAGGAGCAGCATCTGAGGCTTTTGGAGCAGACTGATATAAGCGACGGAACACGCTACGGAATCCTGAACTCATTCGCGAGCAATCTTCTTGCGGTGAAGGACTATGCTTCGGCTGTGGTTTTCCTTACCGAGTGGGTTGAGAATCATCCGGACGACACTTTCAACGCATACTGGCTTCTTATGACGGCATACTCGTTTTTGGAGATGGATTCCGAGCCCCTCGCGCAGTACTATTTTGAGAGAATCCTGAGGAATTACAACGACCTTGTGGTGAAGGGAAAATCAGTGCACTATCTTTGCCTTAGGCATCTTATCCAAATCAGCACCGACCCGGCGAACAGAATCAGCTATTTCAATCAGCTAATCACGCGGTTTCCGAATGAGGTGAACACGACCGAGCTTTATTACCGCATGGCCCTTGAGTACGAGCAGCAGGGGGACTGGACCCAGGCGGTTAAATCCTTCCAGATGTTTTTGGAGCAGGATGACGCGCCTACTATACAGATTGCCGGTATTCCGGGAGCGTATCAGAACGCAAAGCAGCTCATCGCATTCAACAACTCATCCAAGGACTGGACCTACGAGACTTTGGACGGGCTTGTTCGGTCCGTAAAGGCTGCGTTGAATTCCGGGGACGCTGAGTGGCTTGAGAGCATAAAGTCCAAGGTCAACTTTTTTGCCATGTCTTGGAGACAGGACGAGAACGCGGAGAATGCACAGAGCGAGTTTTCACTTGCCTCATACATGTTTGAGAAAACTATCCGTTATGCGCCTGAGCTTGACGAGTCATCCACACCGACCGAGGCTTATCTTCGCACATGGGGCTGGACTAGCTATATGAATGTATGGTATTTTTATTTCAGGAAGGTGAATTTCCCCGCTGACCCGGCGATACACGGACGATGGGAATGGGCTGGAATCTATTACGGGGATAAAATGTAGGCAATCCCTAAAAACTATAATTTGAGGTTTTTCTTGTATGCGCTCCTTGAATTGCCGATAATCTACGGAAGTGGGGACTGTCTTTTTATGTTTTTTTTATTTCAGGGAAATCGCTTCCGACGGGGCTTGAGAAAATTCATCGCTTTTTCATTGTCGCTTGTCATATCGCTCGCCGCATTTTCAGAGGATGTGGCAGGAGTTTCTTCCGACATGGATCCCGGGATGCTTGCGGACATTGAGGCCGTTATAAGGGAGCTTGGACTTGACGATCCCCTGCTTGACAGTCCCGAGGAGAGTGTCGCCGACGAGGAGCCGGATCTTGGGCTTGACAATCTGCATGAGAACGAGCGGGAAATCCTTGAGAAAAAAGAGGTGATGGCGGTTCAGGAAAGCGAGGGTCGGAAAATCGAGGAGCGGAAAAACGAGGTTCAGGAAAATGCTGGTCTGGAAAAGGATGTGCCCAAGGTGGTGGAAACTCCTTTCGTTCCCGAGGAGAAACCTGAGCCTGACGGAAAATCAAAGAAAATCGACCTGGGGCTTACCGGGCTTGACAAGGACCTTACCCAAAAATACATAAACGACTTTCTGGGGCTGGAGGGTAAAAAATATCTCGTGAAGTGCCTTGAGAATTCAGTTCCCTACCGTCCCTACATCATACAGAAAATCAAGGAGAACAATCTTCCGCTTTATTTGCAGTATCTTCCGATCGTGGAGTCGAACTACAAGGTGACGGCGAAATCCAGGTCCGGGGCTACGGGAATGTGGCAGTTCATGGAGAATTCTATGGCTCCCCTGCTCAAAAAAAGCAAGTGGCATGACGACAGGAGGGATCCCTGGAAATCCACCGACGCTGCCATGCTCAAACTTAAGCTTAATTACACTATGTTCGATGACTGGTATCTTGCGGTGGTGGCATACAATTGCGGGGCAGGGGCTTTGCAGAGGATAATGAAGGAAAATCCCGGGCTTGATTTCTGGGGACTTTGGGACAAGGGGGTTCTGAAGGGTGAGGCCATGCATTACATTCCCAAGCTGATTGCGGTCGCTGATGTGGTGGAGAACGCTGATTATTACGGTCTTCCCGAGGTGAAAAAAGCTGCCGCTCTCATTGACGGAAAGGAGGTGGAGGAATTTGACTATCTTACGACAAAGGCCATGCTCACTTTCTCTCAGCTTTCCCAGGCATCCGGTGTGTCGGTCTCCAAAATCAAGGAGCTGAATCCCGCTCTTCTTTCCGATTGTACTCCGCTCGGCGTCTCTTATGATTTAAGACTTCCTAAAGGCAAATCCGTCGGTGTGGCGGACAAACTCAAGAAAAAGGGACTTGCGCTCGACAGTACCGTGCATAAGGTGGAGAAGGGGGAGAGTCTGTGGGGAATTTCGCGTAAGTACGGAATCACCGTGGATGATTTGTGCAGGGCGAACGGAATTAAGGAAAGCTCGATTTTATCTATAGGAACCAAGCTCGTTATTCCGATATATAAATAAAGGCGTTTTCCGTGGATTTGAGACCGGAATCGTGTTACTTCAGGGAAAGTTTTTTGTTTTCCTGGTGGGAGATTTTTAAGATGATTTTTAGTAGGAAAAAGATTTTTGCGGCTCTTGTTGCATTGTCAGTGTCGGGAGCGGGATTTTCACAAAATGCAGAGTACGGCACATTCCTGCGTGAGGGCTATACTTATGATGAGATTGACGAGGCTGAGAGGGCTGCCGCTGAAAGTGCGGATGTCTCACCCGACAAGTCCCTGATGTCATCAAAAAGCCGTGTGGACTGGACAAAGGGCACGTTTACCTCCGATGTTTCCCTTGATGTTGTGAAGGCCGGTATTCCCATGCCGAGCGGAAAGTCCGTTTCCATGAACAGGATTCAGATGGAGCTTCCAATTCTCGTGAAGGATCCTCTGCTCACCCTTTATGCCGACGACACGAGGACTTTGAGCGATTTGGTGCTTGAGGAAAAACTTACTTTGGATTCCCTTGCCAGAATCATTGACGGAAGCAAAAAGACTCCTCCATATTTTATGAACGCGTCGAACGTGCTCACGACAAGCCACACGATGAACCTGAACGACATAGGCTCCCTTCTCGTAAAGCACAGGACACCTTACGTGCAGGAAAAACCCATCGAAAGAATCTCTTCCAGGGCATACAGCGGAATCGTGATTGACGCGAGGGGCAGTCTTCCGGTGCAGGGAGAGCATGTGCGCTCGAAGGTCTCACCTTGTCTTTTTCCGAAAATCTGGAACGAGGATATGACCCTTGTCTACGAGAGAAACATGGTCATGCCGGATGTGGCGAAATCAAGCGGAATTGTCTCATATCTTCCGGGACAAGGCAGCAAAAAACAGACTGAGAGGGCAGGAAACGACCCCTTGTGGATTACGGCGCGGAAAGTTTATGGCGTGAACCGATGTGACCCCGTAATCTCCCGTGAGGACTACCTGAGGATTGCGACAGTTCCCGCTAACCTTGAGCTTTTGAAGCAGGGCAAGGTGGTGATTCTTCTTGATCCAGACGAGCTTAGCCATGCTGTGTCAAGTCCGAAAAAAGACGTTCGTTACTTCCTTGAGATAAAGCGTCTTACGAAGAATATCGAGGACAAGCAGATTCCGGAGGTGGTTCCCGAAGATACCGGCGGTGGATTCGTGCTGATGATGGAAAATCTTCGCTTCATAGCTGACTCTCCCGAGCTTCTTCCGACTGAGAAGGGACGCATACAGGGGATTGCGACGGAGCTCAAGAAAATCATCTCGTCGGGAAAATATACCATACGTGTGAACGGTCATACCGCGGACGTGAACAAACCGAACGGACAGCAGACACTTTCCCTGCAGAGAGCAGAGGCTATTGTGAACGCGCTTGTGGGTGAGGGACTGAACGAAAACCTTTTCACATGGTACGGCTACGGAGGAACAAAACCCATCGCCGACAACTCGACAGCCGAGGGACGTGCGGCCAACCGACGGGTCGAAATCATTGTGGCTCCGGAGGGGACCGAAATCCAGAGGCGGTAAAAACAAACGGACTGAAATCAGTCTTAAAAAACAGTGCTAAAATCAAGGGACATTCCTTTTCGGGGGAGTGTCCTTTTTTTTTCAAAAAAATCCGTTCTTTGGGAAAAATCTTTTTGCTTTTTTGAGGATTCCATATTATACTATAGAAAAGGGGCGGAGTTTGCCGCCAAAGCCAACACAAAAGATACAAGGAGAAAAAAATGAATAAATCAGTATCAGCACAGGGATTTACGCTTGACAAGGATCAGAACGAGCTGATTGAGCAGAAACTCAAGAGGATTGCCTATGCGGATGAGCTTATAATCGACCTGGCTCTTCGCGTGAAGGAGGACAAGAAGTATTATTTCGATGCGACCGTCAATTTCCGCTGGGGAGCCTCATCCCACGTTGCGTCCGATGACTATGACTTTGCCGCGGGACTCAACAAGCTCATGGACGTGCTTGACGTTAAGGTCAAAAAGGAGAAGGACAAGATTCAGGAAAAGAAATAGGACCCTCATAAAATTAATCTGATAGATTCAATGCCGGATTTGTCTGACCCAATGTCGGATGGATCCGGCTTTTTAATCTCGATTTCCTTCCTGCATTTCCTGATTTATTCCTGTCGTTAGTATGTGTTAATCTAAAACATGGGAGTGAGGGAATATAAGGCAAGTGACGAAATATTGCATGGGAAACTTAATGTTGATAGAGGAAACGCTGTAATGTAGGTGAGGTTCGTGACAAGCAGGCATTTGTGCGGAAGGGAGCGACAGCGACCTCCAATTCCGATTACCGCACACCCATGACTGATTGGCACGGTTCTCACCGTAAATGAAAGCGGTTCCTCTTTTAGATTTTAGTTTTCCAAGTTTATTTTAGATTTGCACTTGCCTTCTACATTT
>DFKI01000103.1:2309-14705 GCA_002373325.1 Treponema sp. UBA3649 | reverse complement strand
CGTGGCATCTTTATCTGCTGCGTCTGAATCTGGAAAAGCTTGACTGTACACGCACTGATTTTGCGAAGGAGCTTCAGGGCAGGGGACTAGGAATCAGCATGCACTTCATTCCGCTCTTCCATTTTACATATTGGAAAAATCTCTATGCGGATTTCACGGCGGAGAAGTTTCCGAATGCCGAGGAGCATTACCAAAGGACAATCACTCTTCCGCTTTGGCCCGACATGACGGACGATATGGTGGACTATGTGATTGAGTGCGTGAAAGAAACCGGCAGGGTACATCATGTCTAGGGGAAAGTCACAGGGAACGAAAGAGGCTCCCGTGAAAAAGACGAGGCTCCCCGGAGAAAAGATTCCCTTTTACAGCGACATAAATCTTTCCACAAAAGACTCACCCATGCTCTATGCCGCGGTCGTAAGAAATCCGTATCCGCCGCCTTACACTCCTGTTGTCGAGCCCATTCCCATGGAGGAGGGGTATTCTATTTTCACATACAGGGATGTTCCCGGAAGCAATCTGGTGGGTACTCAGCACGGGACCGTATACATTTTTAATCCCGGAACAGAATCCTATTACGGCGAGGCACTCGGACTTATCGTGGGACCTGATGAAGGTGAGGTGAAGAGAATCGCGGGTAAGATGCACATTCAACGCTGCGTGACGGAGGCCGGTCTTAGTGAGATTGCGAATGTGGCGGTGGAAGATTCTGACTGGATGATACCCGAGCCTGAGGAAAAAAAGAGTCCCGCTAAAAAAATCAGCAAGGAGATTTCTGACCTGCTTGGTTTTTCCAATGATGCCGCTGACTTTGAGCTTCATGATGAAAATCCGGCGAAGGATTCCATGTTTCTTGCCGAGAGAAAACTTGAGTGCGGACCATGCTTTGAAAAATCCGGGAGAAAAAAAGCACCTGGAATTTCTGCAGCCCTTTCCGAATGCAGCCGGGTGATTGAGCACGCTTGGACTTACAGCATGGAGGTTCCCGAATATGTGGAGCCGTCCGGGGCAATCTGCTCGTATTCAGAATCGGAAAAAATTCTTACGGTCTACTCACCGACGCTTTGGCCTTCCCATCTCAGGGATTCACTTTGCATGGCTCTGAACCTTGAGCCGGAACAGATTCGCATAAGCAAAAAAAAATCGCTTGACAGAACTTCCAATTCCCTGTGGTACAATTCCATAATCGCATGTCAGGTTGCGGTGGCTGCGTTTTGTTTGAAGAGGACCGTGAAGCTTGTTTACACCCAAAAAGAGCAGGCTGATTTTATGGACTCCATGAATCCTGTCACCATCGTTCACAAGACTGGCATAGACGAGAACGGAAAGATTCATGCCATGCAGATTGAGATTGACGTGGATGCGGGGGCATACAATCCTTTCGCGCAGGAAATAATCGACCGTCTGGTAATCGCCTCATGCGGATGTTACGGGGCAGAGAATATTTATGTCCATGCTTACGCGCATCTTTCGAGCAGACATCCATCATCGATGAACCTGAATCTCCTTGACACAGCCGCCTTTTTCGCCATGGAAAATCAGATGAACGAAATTGGAAACGCGGTGGGACTGAATCCCTTGCAGGTGAGGGAGCTGAACATTCCGAGTGAGTCTTCACGGGCTTCCTTGGAAAATCAGTTTGACCTTGACATCTCGGGAGTAAGAAAATGTCTTTCGCGTCTTTCCGAAAACAGGGATTTTATACGCAAGTTTTATTCTTACAGGCTCGTGGAATCTTTGAAGAGAAAGCGTCTTGAGGGCGGACTTCCCGTGAACGACATGAATGCTCCCGTGCGTGGAATCGGTGTCGCTTCGGCTTATGAGGGGGACTATTATTTCGGGTCGCAGCTTTATGAGGATTCTGACCAGAGCATAGAGGTGACATGGGAAAACGAAAAGAGCGTCATAATCCACAGCTCTCCTTCCTCCAACACTGTGAGGACTTTGTGGAGAAAACATGTGGCATCCCTTCTTGGTGTCGCACTCTCCGCCGTTTCCGTGGATTCAAAATATGACGATGAGTCAGGAAGCCGGATTCCAGAAAGTGTCATGAGCAATATCAGCGTGAGTTTCGAGCTTCTTTCAAAATGCTGTGCCTCCATATTGAAAAAAAAGGATGGGGCTTCGGGACCTGTCAGCGTGACAAAATCAATCTCTCAGAAACAGAAAAAAAACTGGAAAGCGCAGACTTTTTCCGGTCGTCCCTTCCATGCGTGTTCTTTCGGACTTGCTTCGGTGGAGGTGGAATTCAATTCGGTCATCTACATGACGAGCATCAGGCACATGGACATAATCATTGACGGGGGAAAAATCCTGAACAGAAAGGCGGCGGAGAATTCCGTGAAGATTGAGGCACGCAAGATTCTTTCATCCCTTGTCACATCATCCAGGATTCCTCTAAGCTCAATCTCAATTGAATTCCTGGAGTCTGACTCACCTGCCATGCAGATTGGTTCCCTCCTTGACAAAATCATTCCGGCGGCATATACGCAGGCTCTGGCCCAGGTGTTGGGGGCTCCGGTGGATCATCTTCCGCTAAAAAATGATTCACTCTATGCGCTTCTTTATGACAGGAACATGCGGTGGAAGGCAAAAAAGATTGCGGGGCAGATGAAAAATGAGACCGATGATGCGGTGGACCTTGAGATGAAAAATCAGGCGGTGAGTGAAAAGGTCTTGGATGAGGAGGCTTCGAATGCAGATAAAGATTGATTTTGTGGACGGCGAGCCTTTGCAGGTGGAGGAGTCTCCGGGGGAGTCATTGCAGCATGTCCTCAGACGAAACGGTTTTACCTCAATCAAGCTCGGGTGTGAAGAGGGTCGATGCGGAAACTGCATGGTGCTTTTGAATGACCGCGCTGTTCCGTCCTGCAAGATTCCGGTGGGGCTTACGAAGGTGAAGAAGATAAAAAGCGATGACGGAAAGAAAATTACATCCATCGTTACGCTGGAATATTTTAAAAAAATTTCGAGCCGGGAATACGAGTGCATTATGGACGGTTTCGATGACGCGGGGATTGCTTTGTGCGGATATTGCGACGCTGGTAAAATCTTCATCGCCTATGATTTGATTAAGCACAACAAGAATCTTTCAAAGGATGTCGTTTTGAATGCCGTGCAGGATTTGAACCCTTGCTGCACAGATTCCGAGACTCTTGTGGAGGGCATACTCCGGGCGTTCGAAATTTATCATGGCAAGGAGGAGAAAAATGAGCGACGTTAAGGAAAGCACCTATTCTTTTCCTGAGACTCTTGAGGCCCTTCTGAGCGGAGTGCAGGATTCTGATGACGTTAGGATTCTGGGCGGATGTACTTCTTCGGAAACGTCGGGAAAATCCCTTGGAAAAAGAAACCTCCATACTTCGGCTGTTCCTGAGCTTCATGTTTTTGAAAAGCACGAGAGACATTTTGAGATTGGAGCTGCTGTGACACTCAACGAGCTTCTTTACAGCGAGCACATAAAAATCCCCGGTGTTCTCCAAAATGCCATCGGCAGCGTGGCGACTTTTGCACTCAGGAATGTAGCGACAATCGGAGGAAATCTCTGCACCAAGTGGCACAGGATGACTCTTTGGGCTCCGCTTCTTGCTTTGGACGCGAAACTGATTTTCAGAAAAAACACCAAGGATACAAAAATCAATCCAGAGCCGATTTCAAAATATGAGTCTGCTCCCATTCCTGACGATTTGCTTTTGACCAGAATCAGGGTTCCGGTGGATGATTGGGACTATGCTTTTTTCACAAGGGTCGGACCTGAGCTTTCGGTGACGAGGGAGAGCGGTTCCTATACTTTTCTCGCGAGCCTGATTCGCAACAAGATTTCCTCTGTTCGCATTGCTTTTGCCGGACCCACTGTGATAACGAACCACACGCTGAAACTTGACGCTGAGATGGACCTCATCGGGCAGAAGGTTCCCCTGAAATCTTCCATTATAAATGAGATTGTTTCAAACGCCGAGAAACATCTGGATTCTCTTGAGGATTCTGTCAGCCAGATTGTGAAGTCGCAGTGTCTGAATTTGATTCGGACATCGCTTGAAAAACTCAAGGAGCTTCCGCTTTAGTTTCCTTGAAAACGCCATTATTCTGTCAAAATAAAAAACCGCCCCGTATCTCTACAGGACGGCTTCGCTTTTTTTCGCGCTGATTATTTTACGAACTCTTTTTTGAGGAAGTCAAGGTCGAGCTCAGGATAAAGCATGTGTGCCTTGAGCAATTTCTGCACGCGTGATTTTGCCTCGCTTTCTGTTTTCTCATCAAGCACGATTTTTCCCTTCGCAGGTTTTCCTTCCTTTGTGAGGCCGGGCTTTGTTCCCTTGAGGACGAAATCAATCAGGGAAGCGACTTCCTTCATGTCATCTCCGTTCATGCCGAGGGTTGTGAGTCCGGGTGTTCCTACTCTGATTCCGCTTGTCCACCATGCGCCGTTCTTGTCGTAGGGGAGCGCGTTTGCGTTGGCAGTGATTCCACACTTGAAGAGAGCCGCCTCTGCCTGCTTTCCGGTAAGTCCGTAGGTGGTCACGTCAATGAGCATGAGGTGATTGTCGGTTCCGCCTGTCTGCAAGGTCATTCCGAGTTTCATGCACTCATCTGCCAGGACCTTTGCGTTTTTCACGACGTTCTGAGCGTAGATCCTGTATGCCTCTGTGCGAGCTTCTTTGAACGCGATGGCCTTTGCCGCCATTATGTGTCCGAGAGGTCCTCCGAGAACCATCGGGCATCCCTTGTTCACGTAATCAGCGAATTCTTTTTTGCAGAGAATCATTGCGCCGCGGGGTCCACGGAGCGTTTTGTGTGTTGTTGTTGTCACGACATCGGCCCATTTTACGGGATCGAAATCGTCTGTGAATACCTTTCCTGCGACCAGTCCTGCGAAGTGAGCCATGTCCACCATGAGTACTGCTCCGCACTTGTCCGCAATCTCACGGAAGCGACGGAAATTGATTTTGCGCGGATAGGCTGAGAATCCTGTGAGGAGAATGAGGGGCTTAACTTCCATGGCCTGCTTTTCAATGGCGTCGTAGTCGAGAAGTCCTGTTTCCTTGTCTACTCCATAGGGGTGGCTTTCGAACATCCTTGCAGAAACGTTCATGCGGTATCCGTGTGTGAGGTGTCCGCCGCAGCTGTAGTCAAGACCCATGAGCTTCTGGTTTCCGAACTTTTTTCTGAGCATGTCGAACTGTTCGTCGGTAAGCTCCGCAAGGCTCTTTACTCCAAGCTCCTCAAGCGTGGGTGTCTCAATCTTCTTTGAGAGGATTGCCCAGTAAGCGACGAGGTTTGTGTCGGCTCCTGAGTGTGGCTGGACATAGGCATAATCGGCTCCGAAAAGTGCCTCTGCTTCACGTGCGGCCGTGTTTTCAACTGCATCGATGTTTACGCATCCACCATAGTAGCGGTGCTCGGGATATCCTTCGGCGTATTTGTCGGTGAGGAGGTTTCCCATTGCCGCCTGTACGTTGAGGGAGCAGTAGTTTTCGCTCGCAACAAGTTTCAAGTGGCTTCTCTGATTCTCAAGCTCGTTTACGATGCTCGTTGCGATATCCGGTCCCACGGCTGCTACTTGCTGAAGATTTGCGACATAAGCAAGCATGGCAGGATTCGGTTTGTTTCCGCAGGCTGCAAGATAATTTTCAATAGGTGTAGACATTTGATTTCTCCTAATTCGCTGGTTGAAGTCTTTTTGACCTGCTTGATTCTACTACAAAATGACATTTTATGCAATAATGGCGAGCTCTAATGTTTTACTGAGCGGTGATGGTTCCGGTGGACTTATGCCCGATTGGAGCCATGACCGAAGGGCAGACCGACTTCAGGCGGGCCGGAGCGAGAGCGTAGTGGCGGAAAGCGGGTTTACCATGCGTGGTTTGTCGGAGAGTTGGGATTGGGGAGAGGGGTGGGATGCCATTCGGAAAATTAAGAATAATTTATGAATTTTTATGAGGAAGTGAGGATTTGGGAGAGCCGATTCATTATGTTCCTTTAAACTTCAATTTCAAATAGCCGATTATAATATGAGGGAACCTGGGTTTTCCAGAAAAATGGGGGCAGGGCGTTTTTGCATGGTCGTGGAGCGGGCTTCATTTTGACTTTCTGTTACGAAATTCGGGCAGGACGGTTTAAAAAGAAGCCTTACCATCCCGGAGGAATTGATTATGAACAAAAGAAAAATATTTATGCTGATTGCATTTGCTTTTTTGACCTTGGTGTCTGCGAGCGCATCTGTAATCTCCCTGCAAATAATTCAGCACGACTCAACTCAGGATGAGGTGCGGGGGACATCCTATGCGATTGAGAATGCCATGTTCGATTTTTTGTTCGACAAGGGATTCATCGTTACGAATTCACCGACGGAGACTTCTTCCGACTCACGTGAGGATTCCATAATCTGCAAGCGGGCTCTGTCTGACGCAAGGATTGGGATGTGCGATATTTTTATTGTGCTCAAGGCGGATTTTAAGGACAGTGTTTCACAGAATCCGCAGGGAATCTTCCTTTCTAATATCAGCCGTGTGAATTGGGAGATTTTTGATGTTTCTACTGGAAAGTCGCTGGCTAATGGCAGGTCCGAAGTCGGTGAGGTTCCGTTTAAGAAAGATAACGAGAGGGGTGTCGCTCAGTTTGTCAGGGACATCGCCGAAGATATGCTGGTAAATTTGAGACGATAGATTGGTTCGATTGGGGATGGAAGGATGAAAAAATTATTTAGTTTGATTGCCCTGCTTTGCGCGCTCTTTTCTGGATATGCGACGACTGTTTCCAGTTCTTATTATGACGGGACGGTCAAGGTCGCTGAGTCGGGGCAGCTGCCTTCGGGATATTTTGCGAAAACAAAGGATTATCTTCCCGGTGATATCATAACTGTCTCGAATCCTGAGAATGGGACTTCCGTTTCCGTTTTGAATCTTGGAAACCTGGACAAAGGCTCATCCCACGTCATGTTGATTTCCCCTGAGACCGTTAAAATCCTTGGGCTTTCCGACGCTGAGTTTATTGACGTGAAGCTTGGCGAGAGATCCGGCTCTTATGAGGACAGCTCTTCCGGTACCGCTATTTTGATTGGACGGGGAAAGAAAAAATCTTCGGACGATGGCAAGGAAAAAAAGGACGACTCAAAAAGCGACAGACCCGATGCGGATGTTCCTTCCGAGGATAAAAAAACTGACGAGAAGGATTCTTTGGAGGATGAAAATCTTTCGGAGACCAATGTGCCTGAAGAAAAAATTCCCGAAGAGATTGTGGATGACGAGGAACTGGAAGACGCTGAGTTGGAGGATGAGCATCTAGACGATGAGCGTCTGGACGACGAGCATCTAGACGATGAGAAAGCGGATGAAGAAAAAACCGTGGAGCCAGAAGAAGATGATGAGCATCTAGATGATGAGCATCTTGAGGATGAGCATCTTGATGACGAGCTGCTTGAGGCTGTGGATGAGCCTGAGGCACTTGAGGATGTTCCAGAAGATGAGCATCTTGAAGATGAGCATCTAGACGATGAGCCTGTGACAAGCGAGCCTGAAAAGGATGAGCCGAAAACTGAAGAGACAAGCGACGTTGAGCCGGTGGATGAAACCGAGGTGGATGATGTTCCGCCAGCCGAGCCTGTTGATGAAGAAAAAGAAGAGGTCCAGAACGAGGATGAGTCACTTCCTGACGATGAAGAGGCCGTGGAGGAGGAAGAGCTTGATGAAATTGACGGACTTGAAGATTTTGCGGATGATTCAAAGACCGATGTTCCGAATCCAGAGACTGACGATGACGGCGAGGACGTGGAAAACGAAACTCCCGATGAAAGAAATGCGGATGAAGATGAGCCTGTAGCGGAGGAAATTGACGAGGAAATAATTCCTGAGCCGGTTGATGATGAAATCCCTGAGCCGGTTGCAAAGACTGAGCCGAAAGAAGAAGAGACTGTCCCGGAAGAAAAAGAAATTGTTCCCGAAGAGGATGAGACTGTTCCCGAAGAAAAAGAAATTGTCCCTGAAGAGGATGAGACAGTTCCTGAAGAAGCATCTGTTCCTGATGAAGAGAGCGTTGATGAGCCGGAAGATGAAACTGTTCCCGAGATGGAAGAATCTGTTCCCGAGAATAAGGACGAAGGTGTCGTGGAGGAAGTCCTTGATGACGATGCTCCCGATGCTTTGGTTGAAGAGGATCTTAGGGGAGAGGGCATAAAAGGTCGTGAGCCGGATGAGAGTGCTGTTTATGACGATGAGACTGAACCAGTGCCGCCCGTACCTGTGGAAGATGAGCTTGAGGAAAATGACGAGACAGAAATTGATGACGATGAGAATGAAGCCGTAACTCCTTTCGAAAGCGATGAAAGCGATGCACTTGAGGATGATTCTTTGGGCGAGGATGTGGAGAATGAGGAGCCCAGCCCCGAGGATGAGTCCGTGCAAGATGAAGAGCCACATGAAGAAGAGCTTCCAGAAGAAGAGATTACGGACGAAAAAATTCCAGAAGAAGAAATCCCTGATGAAGTGATTCCGGAAGAAAATGTCCCGGAGGAAATCAAGGAGCCGGAGGATGAGAAAAATCTGCCGGAGGATTTTGCTGAGGAAGATGTTGCTGATGAAATTCCTGACGAGACTCCTGAAAATGAGAATGACGAAAGCGGTGAGAATGTGGACTCCGAGGAACCGACCGAGCCAACGGAGCCAGTAGAAGAAATTCCCGTGCCGCAGAAAAATATTGTTCCGGAAGAATCTCTTGCCGAGGATGAGGAAATCAACGGTACTCTGGACGATGAAAGCGATGCTGAGCCCGAGGAGGAATTTGTTCCGTCCTTTGTGGATGAGGAGGAGCCTCCCGTAGAATTCGAGGAAGTGACTGATTTGCTCAAACCGGAGGAAAGGACTCCTGTTCCCGAGGAATTGGTGGAAAATACCGATGTGCCTGAAATGAAGCGCGATGAGATTCCCGTGCCTCCTGAAAAAACGAGCGATGAGAGTGAATCTGAAGATGTTGAAAGCAATGAGCCTGAGGAAAATAAAAATCCTGAATCTGACGCAAGCGGTGAGGATGTTGAAAATGCCGAGCCTGTACCTGATGCGGATGAAAGCGGTGAGAATGTAGAAGATGTCATCCCTGAGCCCGAGGAAGAAATGGATTGGGTTGAGCCTGAACTTGAGGAGACGGATGACGATTGGTCCATTTCCGATGTGGAAGAGCCGGAGCCGAAATCTGATGAAGAGGGTGAGTCCGTTGAGAGCAGTGAGCCTGGAGAGAAGCCCGTGGAGATAATCTCTGTGCCTGAGAATGAAATGGAGCCGGAGAAAAATTTGGAGCCGGATGTTGAAGAGTTCGAAGAGCTTCCCCCTGAGGAGCTGGAAAATTTAATTGAGGATGAAGAGCTTGAAGGCGTGGAGGACTCTGAGCCGGTTGATGATTCTGTAACGGACGATTCTGAAGGTGAGGATGTAGAAAATGAAGAGCCTTTGATTATGGAGGATGACTCAGATGAGGATGTTGAGAACGAGAATCCTGAAATCACTGAGAATGACTCAAATGAGGATGTGCCTGGTGTTGAGCCTGAAAAATCAGAAGAGCCTGATGAAATAAATGAGGATTCTGAAGGTGAGGATGTCGCAAGCGAGGAGCCTGATAAATCAGTTGAGCCTGATGAAGTCGAAGAGACGGATGTTCCTGATGAAACTGACGAAATTGATGAGAGCGAGGAAGAGACTGTTCCTGAAATCTCCAAGTCGGAAATTCCCGTGGAAGAGGAAGGCGTCGATGATGTTATTGAGGACGATATGCCCGGAGAGAACGTCAAGCAGAAGGAACCTGGTGAGCCTTATGAAGATGATGTCGTGGAAGATTCCGTACCGACCGAGGAAGAAAATCCTGCAAGCGATGAAATTCCCGAGGATAAATCCGGAGAAGTGATTGAGTCAAACGAGCCTGAGACAGAACCAGAGATTGATTCTGAGGCCGAGGACGTTGAGAACGAAACTCCCGAGACAGAGCCGGAGACTGATTCTGAAGATGAGAACGTTGAGGATAAAACTCCCGAGCCAGAGTCTGATGCAGAGGAAGAAGACGTGAAGGATTCTGCACCGACCGAGGAAGAAAATCCTGCAGGCGATGAAATCCCCGAGGATAAATCCGGAGAAGTGATTGAGTCGAGCGAGCCTGAGACAGAACCAGAGATTGACTCTGAGGACGAGGACGTTGAGAACGAAACTCCCGAGACAGAACCAGAGACTGATTCCGAAGATGAGGACGTTGAGGATAAAACTCCCGAGACAGAGCCGGAAAGCGATGCACAAGAGGAGACTGTGGAAGACACTAAGCCTGAAACAGAGTCAAAATCTGAGCGTGAGGAGCCTGTTGCCGACCTGAGTGCAGTTCTGACCGAGGGCATGGTGAAACCAAGTGAAAGCCCGATTTTGGAGCCTGAGGAAAAAACTGAGTCCGAGACTGAAAAATCCGTGCCTGAATCAGATATGAAAGATGAAGACGTGGAGAGCAAAAATCCTGAGGAAAGCACTGAGCCGGAAACTTCTGAGACCAAAACTCCTGTGGATTCCAAAGAAACTGATGTCCCTGAGACTGATGTTCCCAAGGATGATGTTCCGGAAATCGATGAGCCGGAAAAAACGGATGAGCCTGAGACGAGCGATGTGAAATCAAGTGTAGCACCCGCATCAATTGAGTCACGAGTTAAGGATGAAAGTGAGCTTTCAAAGAGTTACTACATCCAGATTGCGACCATGAGCGATGAGGCAAAAATTTCCGCGCTTGTCTCTGAGTACGGAAAGTATCCAATCGTTCTGGTACCGGCATCGAAGGGAACTTACAAGATTCTTGTAGGACCTCTTTCCATCGATGAATACGGCAGCGTGCTCGAAAAGTTCAAGGCATACGGATTCAAGGATGCTTTCGTAAAGTCTGTGCGGTAGTTTTCCAGGGGGAAGGCAGCTTTGATTTTTTAACCGAAACTTTGGATGTATTCGCAAGATTATTTGAAAGTTTAAAAGTTCATCATCTCGCGTGACCTGATAATCCCTGAACGATACTTTAAGAACACTCTGTAATAGGGATTATCTGGTCTGACAGCTTAATGCCAGGGCATAGAACTGGGACCTGGAATTTAATTCAAGACCTTGACTAAAATCTCATTTTCTGTTAGATTCAAGGGACATATCCCTTGATTTTCGTCGGGGGATGCATGATAAACCTTGGAGATGCGTATGCACCTCCCAATTCAGTCCATAAGGAGAATCATACAATGAGAAAGTATGAGCTTATGACTATCTTCCCGGTTGAGGAAGATAAGAGCAAGGCGGGGCTTGAGACGCTCCGTGCGGATCTCACCAAATACGGTGTGGAGATTGAGAAGGAAGAGCCTTTCGGTGACAGGGAGCTGACCTACACAGTCAAAAAGCAGAAGAGGGGACATTTCGTTCTTCTCAACATCAAGGCAAATCCCGCGAAGATTACGGAGCTTGACAGCCAGTTTAAGTTCAACACAAATCTTTTGAAGTATCTCTTCGTGTTGAAGGATGAAAAATAGAAGCCGACAATGAATCAGGGAGAATATCCCGCGGCAATTTGAACTTCAGGAGGAGATTTTATGTCAACAGATATTAACAGCGTGATTTTGGTCGGAAGGCTTACTAGGGATGCGAGCGTCGATTATCTTCCGTCCGGATCTCCCGTGGCAAGCATATCAATCGCTGTCAACCGTGGAAAAAAGGAAGGCGAGCAGTGGGTCAATGAGGTGAACTTCTTTGACGTGTCGCTTTTCGGAAAATCGGCTGAAAATCTGAAACAGTATCTCTTGAAGGGAAAGCAGGTTGCCATACAGGGATCCTTGAAACAGGACCGATGGGAAAAAGACGGCCAGAAATTTTCAAAAATCCGCATAATGGCTAACAACATTGAGCTTTTGGGCGGAAGGAGTGAAGGCGGTCAGAACGGAGGCGGTTCCTATGGAAATTCATTTGGAAACGGAGGGGCATCTTACGGCTCTTCTACCGGTGGATTCCAGCCCAGGAACAATTTCGCATCTTCCCAGCAGGGTGATTCTTATGGCTCGATGGACTCCGGTGAGTCTTTCGGCGATGATGGATCCGGTTTTTCAGAGGACATCCCGTTTTAAGGTGCAGTCCCCTGGTGTCTGGCTTGAAAATCAAATCAATTGGCTAATGGCCGTTTAAGGAGCAAATTATGTCTGACGAAGTGAATAACGTAGAAGTAAAGGATGAAGATACATCTGTGGATCAGCTGCAGGATCAGGGCCGTGATGATGACGGTCGTGGAGCACGCAACGGAAAGGCTAAGACTTTCTTTAAGAAGAAGGTGTGTCGTTTCTGCGCGAACAAGGCTAAAATCGACTACAAGGATGCCGATGGTCTTCGCCGCTACACAACAGAGCGCGGTAAGATTCTT
>DFKI01000103.1:0-2256 GCA_002373325.1 Treponema sp. UBA3649 | reverse complement strand
CTTCCCCGCCGCATCACAGGTACATGCGCAAAGCATCAGAAGGAGCTTGCAGGTGCAATCAAACGCGCACGCTCAATCTGTCTTTTGCCGTTCGTAGCTGACTAAAAAAATTGGGGCTACGATCCAACTCCTGGTGACGTGGCCCTTAAGCTGGCATTAGAATGCCAAATATTTTCAAGAGGAGCTTGATATGAAAGTTATTCTTAATGATGATGTAAAACATCTTGGTGAAATGGGCGACGTGAAGAATGTTGCCAACGGTTATGCACGCAACTATCTTTTTCCCCGTATGCTCGCTGTTCCCTACACGGACGAGACTGTAGCATATTTTGAGGGCAAGAAGGCTGAGATTGAGGCCCGCAAGGAGCAGAAGAGACAGGACAGCAAGAGTCTTAAGGAAAAACTTGAGGCTCTTTCCATCGAGCTTTCAGTACCCGCAGGTTCAAACGGAAAACTCTTTGGTGCTGTTTCAAATCAGACTTTGGCCGGATGGTTCGCAAGCAACGGATTTGACACAATTGAGCGCAAGAAGATTGATATCCCCGGTCTTACAATCAAGAACGTGGGAAATTATACCTTCAAGGTGCATCTTTATGAGGGTGCCATCGCGGAAGTCAAACTCAGCGTAAAGGCTCAGAGTGATGCAAAGTCCGAGGCTCCCAAGGCAAAGGAATCCAAGGATGTGAAGCTTGAGAAGTCTGAGGCTCCGAAATCAGAAGAGTCAAAGGCCGAGTAATTTTCACCTTTCACTGAAGGGACCTGCATTCTCATGTGGGTCCTTTTTTTGTATTTTTATGCACTGATTAAGCAAGGGAAATTTTCTTCTGATTTCCCATCTTGAAAAAAACACCGTCAAAATCAACTGAATTATTTTCCGCACTAATTGCAAAGATTAAAAAAAAGTGCTACACTTTCGGTCATTACGGTGTCATCGTCGGTGATTTCACCTCATCATGGAGTTTTTTATGAAAGCTATTGAACTGGAAAAAGCGTATAATCCCAAGGATTTTGAGGATAGAATTTATGCGGACTGGGTGAAGAAAGGATGTTTTAAACCTGCGTCCGACGAGTCCTCTCCCGTGCATCAGACTTATCTTGACAAAAAGGCAAAGAATCCTAATGTAGCAAAATATACCGTGGTCATCCCGCCGCCGAACGTTACCGGAGTCCTTCACATGGGACACGGACTGAACAACACTTTGCAGGACATTGTGGTGCGCTATCACCGAATGAGGGGAGACAATACTCTCTGGCTCACTGGAACCGACCATGCTGGAATTGCAACTCAGAACGTCGTGGAGAGGCAGCTTAAAAAGGAAGGAAAAACACGCAATGACCTTGGACGCGAGGCATTTCTTGAGCGCACCTGGAAAGTCAAGGAAGACCATCACAACATAATCGTAAAGCAGCAGAAGAAACTCGGAAACTCCACCGACTGGGACCGTGAGCGTTTTACATACGACGAGGGACTGAGCGCGGCTGTCCGTGATGTTTTCGTGACTCTTTATGAGCGGGGACTCATGTACCGTGGAAAGAGGCTCGTGAACTGGTGCCCGAGATGCGGTACTGCCCTTGCCGATGATGAAGTGGACCATGAGGACACACCCGGAGCGATGTATCATATTTATTATGAGTATGCCGACGGAAGCGGAAAGATTGAGGTAGCCACAACCCGCCCGGAGACATTCTTCGGAGATACTGCCGTCGCCGTGAATCCCACCGACGAAAGATACACTGCCTTGGTCGGAAAAAAACTCAGGCTCCCCATCACAGGAAAAGAGATTCCGATTATTGCGGATGAGTACGTTGACAAGGAATTCGGAACCGGTATGGTGAAAATCACTCCGGCACATGACCCGAACGACTGGGAGGTTGGAAAGAGGCACAATCTTGAGGTGGTGAACCTTCTGACTCCGGACGGAAGGCTTAACGAAAACGTGCCCGAAAAATACCAGGGACTCAAACCCGAGGCGGCGAGAAAACTTGTCATAGAAGATTTGGAAGCGGCGGGACTTTTCAAGGGTGAGGAAAAAATGGTTCACTCCGTCGGTCACTGCTACCGATGCAAGACCGTGGTGGAGCCCTACCTGAGCGATCAGTGGTTCGTAAAAATGAAGCCCATGGCGGACAAAGCACTTGCTGCATGGAAAAACGGCGAGATAAAATTCTTCCCTCAGAAATGGGAAAACACATACGAGCAGTGGCTTGTGAATATCCGCGACTGGTGCGTGAGCCGTCAGATTTGGTGGGGACACA
>DFKI01000004.1 GCA_002373325.1 Treponema sp. UBA3649 | reverse complement strand
CGAGAATCCGAGAAAAATAATCGTCGTCACAAGCTGCGGATTGCTCCTTAGAATCTCCGTCATTTTCTTTCCCGCCGTTTTTCGTGTCTTTTGGGCGCGTCCATTTGCTTTTTCCCTTCCCTTGATTTTTTCCAATTCCTTTCCGAGTCATTGTGCTCCGGTTTTGGCTCAAGCATTACCACTTCGTTTGCGTCCCTCAGTTTTCCTTCGTAAAGAATTTTCGGATATACTGTCAGCTTGAGTTTTTTTTCGAGCCTCGCATAGGATTCCATCTCAAGAGCATCCCCGATTATGCAGTTGATTCCGTCCTTTCCGGCTCTTCCAGTTCTTCCCGCCCGGTGGATGAAAAAATCAGCCTTGTCCGGCACATCCATCTGCACGACATGAGTGATTCCTGGAATGTCAAGTCCACGCGCCGCTAAATCGCTTGTTATAAGTATAGGTGTTTTACCAGAAGCGAAACGGTCTATGATTTCTTTCCTCGTCCTTTTGTCCTCCCTTGAGCTGAATCCCTCACATTCGAGCTTTTTGTAGCGGAGTTTGCTTACGATGTTTTCCACCTGCTCGGTCCTGCTTGTGAAGACTATGAGTTTTTCAGGTTTAACCGCGTTTATGAAGCTCCTGAGCGAGTCGATTTTCTGTCTCCTTTCCGCGAAAATGGCCCAGTGACTTATTCTCTTTCTAAGCACATCCTCCGCCGGCAAAGTGACAAGAGTGATTGCCTTGCTTCCACCCTCGGATGTTTCTGATTCTGCTCCTTCAAGCGAGTCCCTTGCTTTTTGGAGAACATCCCTGGTAAAATCACTTACCGTCGCTGAATTCCCTATGAGCTGTACTTTTCTGCTGAGTCTGTCAAGAAGTCCCCTGGTCTCATCCCTGAGCTCTGGAGAAAGAAGCCTGTCCGCCTCATCAAGAACCAGGCACTCCACTTTATCCGCATTGAGTTTTTTCAGGTGAATCAGTTCCAAAAGCCGTGCCGGCCCTCCGATTACTATCTCAGGTCTTTCCCTGAGCTTTTCAACCTGCTTCGTGATTGGTGAGCCGCCTATGCACAATGCACATTTGAGGTCGCTTATCAAATGGACCTGCTTTTTAATCTGGGACGCAAGCTCGTATGTGGGGGAGGCAATCAGAATCCGCACGTGTGATCCGTTTTTTTTGCCTTCACCTTCAAGTTTTTGAACAAGCGGAAGCAGATACGCGAATGTTTTTCCAGTTCCCGTCTCGCTCTGAAAAAGGATGTTCCTTCCTTCCGCAACCAATGGCATTACCTGTTTTTGTACCGCCGTCGGTTCCGTGATTCCTATGGCCGAAAGCCTTTCCTGGATTTCCTGTGAAATTCCAAAATCTAAAAATGTTTCATTCATACATTTACTATAGCATATTTTTATGTTTTTGTGGTATACTATATTGTATGAAAATTGGAATTGATACTTTTGGCTGCGATCACGGTCGCTCCGGGATTGGGACATACCTCATGTCGCTGGTTCGGAATCTGCCTGAAAATAATGATATTTCTTTTGAGTTGTTTGGCTCAGAGATGGACCGGTTCACTTTTACGGGCGAGAAAAGCTTCGTCTTTGAGTCGGTTGCCGTTCCTGAAAGCCTTGTTGCGGAAAGATACTGGCACACATTCAAGGTGAATTCATTCGGAAAAAAACGCGGGTACGATGCGATTGTCTATTCCGCAGGTCCAAGGATGCTCCCACGTAGCTTCAAGGTTCCGGGAATTGCCGTCGTACATGACATCGTGAGCAATCTGTTTGAGCAGAGCGATGATTTTTGGTTCAGACGGCAGATGAAAAAGGGGCTCTCCCATGCAGACTGCATCATCACGCCGAGCCAGTACATAAAGAAGGATCTTGAGAGGTCCGGGATAAAGTGCCGCCGGATTGAGGTAATCCACAACGGAATTGATCACAGTCTTTTTTTCCCGCGTACAGATTTGGGCGACGCTGCGGAGATTGTGGACATCAAGCCGTTCGCAATAAAACGTCCCTACATAATTTATGCGTCCAGGATGCAGAATGAGGGCAAAAAGCACGTGGAGCTTGTGAGGGCGTTTACGAGGTTCAAGGAAAAGACGGGACTTCCCCATCGTCTGGTTCTTGCGGGAAGCGAGGGTCCTTACGGTGAGACTGTCCATAAAGCTGTCTTTGAGTCATCTTTTTCGAGCGACATTTTTGTGACAGGATATTTTCCGCATGAGAATTTTCCTGAGCTTTACCGTAATGCGGATGCCTGTGTCTTTCCTTCCGTTACGGAGGGAGTGGGGCTGTCCGTCCTTGAGGCTATGGCTTGCGGAATTCCTGTTGCATGTTCACAAGCCGGGGCGATGGGGGAGATGGCAGGAAACAACGCGCTTTTCTTTGATTCCGACAATATTGAGGAAATGGCGGATGCGATCGAGAAGATTGTCTGTGATTCTGCTCTCAGGACCAAGCTTTCAGCCGAGGGACTTGAGTGGACAAAGAGATTTTCATGGGAGAAAACAGCCGCCGCAACTCTTGAGCTGATTGGTGCTTCAAAGTAGGAAAATCTTTAGTTCCTTTAATAGAGATTGCCGTGTCAAGCACGGCAATGACAGGATATGCGTTCATGTGATGACAGGATGTGTGTTCATGTGATGACAGGATGTGTGTTCATGTGATGACAGGATGTGTGTTCATGTGATGACAGAAATTCTGGCAAAAAATTTGATTTTCATCAACAAAAAAAGACTCCCGGTGTGATTTGTCATCGGAAGTCCTTTTTTTTATTCAGCGGATTGTTTTTTAAGCCGACAGTTGGTCAACGAGAAGCGATTCCACGTCATCGACAGTCTTTTTGTCCACGATATCCTTTGTGATGACAAGCTTTTTCTTTCCCTTGATTGAAGGAATCTCGAACATGATGTCCAAAAGAATCTGCTCTACGATGGCCCTAAGTCCGCGCGCACCAGTCTTGTTCTTTATGGCAATGTCTGCAATCTCGTCGATGGCCTCATCATCAAAGGACAAGTCTACGTCGTCAATTGCGAAACTTGCCTGGAACTGCTTGGTGATTGCGTTCTTCGGTTCTTTGAGAATGCGTCGCAAATCATCCCTGTCCAGCTCCTTGAGTGCACATGTCATTGGGAGACGACCGATGATTTCAGGAATCAGTCCGAATTTAACGAGATCATCGGAAGTACACTGGTTCAGAAGCGCCATCTTTTCTTCCTCTGTACGCTTTGTTCCCGTCGCCCCGAAACCGATGGAAGAAGACGAGAGTCTCTGCTCAATGATTTTCTCAAGACCGACAAACGCTCCTCCGCAAATAAAGAGGATGTTCGTAGTGTCAATGTCAATCATCTCCTGGTTCGGATGCTTTCTTCCACCCTGAGGAGGAACGGATGCGTGGGTTCCTTCAAGGATTTTAAGAAGAGCCTGCTGTACACCTTCTCCCGAAACATCTCGGGTAATGGATGTGTTTTCGCTCTTTCTGCTGATTTTGTCAATCTCGTCGATGAAAATAATACCGCGCTCAGCCGCCTCAACATCACCGTCAGCCGCATTGATGAGCTTCAGAAGTACGTTCTCCACGTCCTCACCAACATAGCCTGCCTCAGTAAGTGTCGTCGCATCGGCGATTGCAAAAGGAACCTTGAGTTTTTCCGCAAGAGTCTTTGCAAGTAA
Source organism: Treponema sp. UBA3649 (assembly GCA_002373325.1). Lineage (GTDB taxonomy): Bacteria > Spirochaetota > Spirochaetia > Treponematales > Treponemataceae > Treponema_D. The sequence continues at coordinate 12,196 of DFKI01000004.1, read as the reverse complement.
AGTCTTTCCGCTTCCCGTCGGTCCAAGAAGGAGTATGTTTGACTTTTCAATCTTCACTTCGCTTGCCGCCTGCTGCTCTTTGGTGACAGAAAGCTGCTTGTAGTGATTGTAGACCGCAACGGACAGAACCTTTTTCGCCCTGTCCTGACCGATTACATACTGGTCAAGGTATTCCTTGAATTCACGCGGGGTCGGAACCTCATCCATGGTGATTGGAGCCATGGAACTTTTCTGGTCGTTCAATATTGTCTGGCAGGCACTCACGCATTTTTCACATATATAGATTGCTTGACTGGGAGCCTTTACCACACGCCTGTTCTCATCGGCAGGTCTTCCGCAGAATGCACAGAACTGCTGGTCGTTTTTTCCGAAACGTGCCATTCTATTTCTTTTCCCCCTTCTTTGCGCTCACCATTATATGATCGATGATGCCGTAAGCTTTTGCTTCATCCGCGTCCATGTAGAAATCACGCTCCATGTCAGCGGCAACATCAGCCTCGCTTTTTCCTGTCTGCTGTGAAAAATATTTGATGGAAAGTTTTTTGAGCCTTCCAATTTCCTTTGCCTGAATTGCTATGTCGGAAGCCTGTCCCTGAGCTCCTCCCCAAGGCTGGTGAATCATCACACGGCTGGAAGGAAGTGCATAACGCTTTCCCACGGTTCCACCTGCAAGAAGAATGGCACCCATGCTCGCGGCCTGTCCCATGCAGATTGTCTGCACGTCGCATTTCACGTACTGCATTGTGTCATAGATTGCAAGTCCTGCGGTTACGGATCCACCGGGACTGTTGATGTACATGTTGATGTCCTTGTCAGGATTTTCGCTCTCCAGATAGAGCAATTCCGCAACAATCAAATCTGCGGTCTCATCGCGAATCTCTCCGTCCACAAAGATGATTCTGTCCTTAAAAAGTCTTGAGTACAAATCACTGGAGTGCTCACCGTTTCCGCTTCTTTCGATTACGTTGGGAACAATGCTGTTCATATATTCGTTCATTTTTTCTCCTCTAAAACACCGGCTGATCGGCGTTGCATCTTGGAACTTACTTACTATTAATAATGTAATAAAAAAAGCGGAATCAGGCAAGAATTTTTTGAGAGCTTCCAAAATATTTTTCAGAAGCCCCCATTGATTTCAGCTTAATTTAGTTTGCCGGTTTGAAAAGATCTGCAAAAGCAACTTTGTCACCCTTACCGACCTTCACTTCCTTGTAAAGCTCCTCAAAAAGCTTGTCTTCCTTTGCTTCGTCCACAATATATTCCTTGTTGCGGGGATCCTCGTAGTACTTTTTGATTTCGTCCACGGAAACTCCCTGCTCATCTGCCATCTTCTGATAACGGGCCTCAACTTCCTCCGGTGTGACGGAAATATTTCTGTCGCGGAAAAGGATGTCCACGATGATGCGGCTCTTGAGCATCTTTTCTGTGTCGCCGGTCCACTGCTTGATGATTTCCTCGCGGCTCTGACCTGAAGATGTGAGCATTTTGTCAAGCTGCTCCGGTGTGGTCTGCATCTGCTGTGCCATCATGTTCCATCTTGCGTCCTGCTCTGCCTGAATCATGGACTTGGGAAGGTCGAAAGGATTCTTTTCAATCAGCTGCTCAAGAAGACTCTGGCTCTTGATTTCAGCAATCTTTCTGTTCTTTGCTCCTTCCATCTGTGTCTTGAGTGCATTCTTCAGGTCATCAAGGGTCTTGTATTTCTCGCTAACGTCCTGAGCCAAATCATCGTCCAGTGCGGGGAGGTCACGCTGCTTGATTGCCTTTACCGTCAGCTTGATTTTCTTTGTCTTTCCCGCGAACTCAGGATTTGTGTCGTCTGCGGCATAAGTCTTGGAGATTTCCTTTGTCTCGTCCTTTTTCATTCCGAGGATTTCTTTGTCAATCTTGTAGAAATTCTCGTCCTTTCCAACAGTAAATACGACACCTTCGCGCTTTGTGTCGGCTACCTCGCTTCCGTCGTCCGCAATCTCAACGTAGTCGGTGGTCACGATGTCTCCGTCTTCTACAGGAGCACCGTCCTTTTTGTCAATTACCATGGCGTTGCGCTCTTGGATGGACTTGAGTTCTGCCTGGATTTCTTTGTCGGTGATTTCACTCTGCGGTACTTTGATTGTGATTCCGCTGAAATTCTTTATCTCAACTAGCGGGAAAATGTCATAGACAAGGGTAAAAGTCAAATCTTTCGTTGTGTCGAGCTCCGGCATCTTGTCATCAATGAGACGAGGCTGTGCGTAGGGGAGCGGGCGGTAATCCTTTGCATCCTCACCCTGCAGGATTTCATTCAGTGCATTGTCAATGATGTCACCTACGGTCTCATATTTGATTGCGCTTCCGTATTTTGTTTCAATAATATGAGCCGGAACATGTCCCTTGCGGAACCCTGGAATCTGGAGGTTCTTTGTGTACTTTGACAAGCTTGTCTTGTAGCTTGATTCAACATCGGCCTGTGCAACGGTTGCGGTCAGTTTTACAGCTGAGTTTTCGATTTTGGTGAATTCTTTGGTAACGTTCACTTGAGTTTCCCCTTGTTTGTTTTATGAGATGCATCAAAAGCAATCTTCAAAAAAATAGGCGATTTAGAACACCTAAACCGCCTTTAATTAGAGCGGAAAACGGGAGTCGGACCCGCGACATCCACCTTGGCAAGGTGGCGCTCTACCACTGAGCTATTTCCGCAAAATCAAGTACGAGCGAAGAATAAAACCTTCAAATCGTGTTCCTAGCATAGCACAATTGAAAAATCATGTCAACAAGTTTTATGGAAGTTTTGAAAAAAGTTTTACATGATTGTTGCGGTCAAAAGAGCACCAGCTTTGCAATCTGGAAGTAGACGAGCAGACTGACTGCGTCCACAATGGTCGTGATGAAGGGACTTGCCATTACCGCGGGATCCAGCCTGAGTTTTTTCGCGACCAAGGGCAGCGTGCATCCAATTATTTTTGCGACCAGAACTGTAAATGCCATGGCGATGCAGACCACGAGGGCCACAAAGAGTGTCACGTCGGTGTTGTGCAGAAGAATTCTGTCAACCACCATCAGCTTGGCAAAACAGACGGAACAGAGGGCAAGAGCGCACAAAAATGCCGTTCTTATTTCCTTCCATATTACAAGGGGCAAATCCCGGAAATCAACTTCACCGAGGGAAAGAGCCCGGATGATCGTGACGGAAGACTGAGAGCCTGAGTTTCCTCCCGTGTCCATGAGCATGGGGATAAAGGCTGTAAGGACAACCTGGGCGGCAAGTGCGTTTTCAAATCCTGTGATAATCATTCCTGTGAACGTCGCGCTTACCATCAAAAGAAGGAGCCAGATTACCCTGTGCTTGAAAAGGTCGAATGGGGTAGAGCGCAGGTACGTTTTTTCTGAAGGTGACATACCTCCCATGATTTCGATATCCTCCGTAGCCTCGTCTTCCATGACTTCAAGAGCGTCGTCAAAGGCGATTATACCGACCATGCGGTTTTCCTTGTCCACAACCGGAAGCGCGAAGAAGTTGTATTTGGAAAGCATACGGGAAACTTTTTCTTTGTCGTCATGGGTCTGGACCGTAATCACGTTTTCTTTCATGAGGGAATCAATCAGTATGTCGTCGCTTTTTGCAAGGAGCAGGTCCTTTACCGAAAGACGGCCCAAGAGCTTTTTGTCCTTTGTAACGTAGCATGTGTAAAAGGATTTGTTGTCAAAGCCCATTTTCCTGATTTGATTTATTGCTTCCCCGACCGTGGTTCCAAGCCCAAGAGAGACGTATTCTGTGCTCATGATGGAACCCGCTGAATTCTCCGGGTACTGAAGAAGGCTGTTGATTTCCTGCCGGGTGGCCGGGTCAATCTGCTTTAAAATCCTGTCCACGACATTTGCGGGCATTTCCTCAACAAGGTCTGCTGCATCGGATGTGTAAAGCTCGTCAAGGATGGACTTCAGCTCAAAGTCGGAAAATCCTTTTATCAAAAGCTCCTGAAAATCAGTGTCCATCTCCACGAAGACATCCGACGCGGTTTCTTTCGGCAACAGTCTAAACAGAAATGGAATCTGCTTTTCTTCCATGCGCTCAAAAAGTCCGACTATATCGGATGGGGGCATGGTCATCATAATGTCCTTGATTGTTGAAAATTTCTTTTCGTCAAAAAGTTTCTGAACTGCACTTTCTACAGTCACGCTTAATTCAGTCATAATCAGCCTTCCAAATTGATTTATGGGAACATTCAGAATGTGTCCCGAAAATGACAGGCCTTTATTTGTTTTTTTGATTTAGGACTGAAAAGAAAGTTGAAGGAGAAGCCTGTCGAAAAATGTCGAGTTACCCGGATACGAACCGTCACTACTGCCATCGCCCATAGCGTCCTCCTTAAAAATGAGATACTTTATTATAGAAGAAAATGTGACTTGTGTCAAGGATATTGAGAAGGTAGGAAATAGGTGTATTGAACGCCGGGACCTACAAGCTCTTTTTCAATTCATCAAAATATGATACGATGGAAAATGACGACAGGAAAAACATGACATGGAGGAAAAAATGCTTTACGAAAAAAAGAATCTTACAATGTCTGACGGAAATGAGAATATTGTGCACATCTGGCTTCCTGAGGGAGCTGTAAAAGCTTGTGTTGTTTTGAGTCACGGAATGGCCGAACATGCTTCCCGATACGAAAGATTTGCTTCCGTTCTTACGACACATGGATTAGCCCTCTACGCTGAGGATCACAGGGGACACGGAGAGACTGCAGCTCTTGCCGAGGAGAAAAAATCAGGGAAGAGGGGGTATCTTGCCGACAAAGACGGATTTTTCAGGGTGGTTGATGATATCCATGAGGAGGTCGCCTTCGTCAAAAAAAATCATCCCGGGAAAAAAATCTTCCTTTTCGGACACAGCTTCGGCTCTTTTGTTTCCCAGTGTTTCATTGAAAAATATGGTGCGGAGATTGACGGATGCGTCCTTTGTGGTACTGCGGGTCCCAGAAACGGACTTGTCGCATTTGCAAAGTGTGTCGGTGGTTTGGTTGCCCTTTTCGGCGGAAAAAAACGTGTCTCAAAATTTGTGAACGCGCTCTCTTTTGGTTCCTACAACTCAAGGATAAAAAATCCACGGACGCTTTTTGACTGGCTTTCAAGGGACAACGCCGAGGTGGACAAATATATAGAAGACGAGTGGTGCGGTTTTCTTTGCACGACCGGATTTTTCTGCGACATGTTTGCGGGATTGTCCTTTATCCATAAAAAGGAAAATATGGCGGCTGTTCCAAAAAATCTTCCTGTTTTGTTCATAGACGGAAGCGGGGATCCTGTTGGCGACTACGGAAAGACGGTGCAAAATCTCTTTGAAATCTACCGGAATAACGGCATGGAGGATGTCCGGCTCAAAATGTACGAGGAGGCGAGACACGAGCTTTTGAACGAAATCAACCGGGACGAGATTACAAGCGACGTGATTGAGTGGATTGCGGGGCGTGTTTAGATGATTGTCCCTATCATCTTTTGATAGGGATATTTACATATTGAAGGGCTCTTTGCTTGAAGAACCCTCCAAAATCAAATCTTCGGTACCCTTGGTTTTGCAAGATTTTTCAGCATGTTCTGCAAAAGTTCCTGCGCCGTCGCTGCGTCAACTTCCTTGGGAGGCTCGTGGTAGGTAATCAGATTTTCCGGAATCTCATCCAAAAATCGGCTTGTCTCACATTCCACGGTGGCATTCATCTTCCGCCTGTGTATGCAGGATGAGATAAAGAGTCTGTCCCTCGCCCGGGTCACCGCAACATAAAAAAGCCGTCTCTCCTCCTCAATGGCAGCGTCTCCGCCTTCCTCAACGGCCCTTGCATGTGGCATGAGTCCATCCTCCGCACCAGCGATGAAAACCACCGGAAACTCAAGTCCCTTGCTCGCGTGCACCGTCATCAGGTTCACCTTGCCCTTGTCCTGCTCTCCGTCGTCCATGTCATCCCTGGAAAGAAGTGTGATTCGGTTCAGATACGCGTAAAGGCTCGTGTCCTGATTTTCGGGATTGTTTTCCCATTGCTCCATGCTGCGGATCAGGCTCTCAATGTTCATAAACTTGAACCGCACGGCTTTTTCGCTCTTGGGGTTCTCCCCGATCAGATAGTCAAGGTATGCAATCTGGTCCACGAGGGCACGCACCTTTTTTGCAAGTCCCTTTCCGCTCAGCATGTTTTTGTTTTCTTCTATTAGATTCACAAATCCAATGATGTCGTCCCGGAATCTTGCGCTCTCAGGATATCGCTCCTCGTCACCGGCGATAATGTCCTGCATGGCCTCCCAAAGCGAGCAGTCCAGATTTTTTGCCACGTCGCTGATTGCCTCAATCGTAGCCCTACCAATTCCGCGTCTGGGCGTGTTGATTATCCTGAGCAGATTGATGTCGTCATCGTGATTTGAGATGACCCTGAGGTAGGAGATTACGTCCTTGATTTCCTTACGCTCGAAAAAGCTGGTTCCTCCGCTCATCGTGTAGGGGATGTTCGCTTCCAAAAAGGCTTCCTCAATCGGTCGGCTCTGGGTGTTCGCCCTCATCAGCACTCCGAAATCATCATATTTTCTTCTTTCCTCGGCACAGATTCCCTGAATGCTCTCCGCTATGAAATCAGCCTCCGCCGCCTCATTTTCCGGCATGAAGATTTCTATGGGTTTTCCGTCCCCGTTTCCCGACCAAAGCTCCTTGTCCTTTCTGTTCGTGTTGTGCTTGATTACACCGTTCGCAGCCGCAAGGATTGTTCCTGTAGAGCGATAGTTTTGCTCCAATCTGATTTCCTGCATCCCCGGGAAGTCATGCTCGAAATTCACGATGTTCATGTAATCAGCCCCGCGCCATGAATAGATGCTCTGGTCATCATCTCCCACAACCGCCACATTCCGGTCAGAGAGCAGGTGCATCATCTCGTACTGCTGGTGGCTCGTGTCCTGAAATTCGTCCACCATGATGTAGCGGTATCGTTCCTTGTACTGGGCAAGCACGTCGGGATGTTCCCTGAAAAGTTTGATGGGAAGGGTAATCAGGTCGTCGAAATCAACCGCATTGTAGAGCTTGAGTCCTTCCTGATAGCCTTCATAAAGCTCCTTGTAGATTTCATTCCCGTTGCTAAAATCCTTGCGTCCCGTCTTTACGTCGCTGAAAAGTCCTCCAATCTTGTACAAATCAAGGGACTCCGTGGTAAAACGCAGCTCCCGTCCGGTCTCCTTAATCAATGCGTATCGGTCGGTTTCGTCGTAAATGGAAAAATTCGTGCGGTATCCCAGCTTGTCTATGTCCTGCCTGAGGATTTTCACCCCGAACGCGTGGAACGTGCTGATTGTGAGATTCTGCATCTTTTTTCCGGTCAGCTCCTTGATTCTGTCCTCCATTTCCCTTGCTGCCTTGTTTGTGAAGGTGAGCGCAAGAATCTGGCTTTGGGGGATGCCCTTTTCGAGCATGTTCGCGATTCTGTATGTGATGACGCGGGTCTTTCCGCTTCCAGCTCCTGCTATAATCAGTATGGGACCCTCAATCGTGGTGACGGCCCTGTACTGCTCAGGATTAAGTTGGTCTTTAAGAGTTTGTTCAAGTGACATGGAAAGTATTCTAATTCTATTGTTAAAAAGTGTAAAGTATGTTACAATAGAAAGTACATTTATATGGAAAAATCTATAAAGGCAAATGACAGGTTGTAATGCTCATGGATGCAAACTGGTGGAAGAGAGGGGCTGAATCGAAAAAAATCTGCACAAGCGTAGCGCGGAAGCCTTTTTTCGAGGCAGGCACTCGCTGGGAACCAGTTTGTGATTTATGTGGTTTTAACTTGGCAATTGATTTATAAGATTGCGATTCAGGAGATAAAAATGAATAAGGCAGTGGCAGCATTTTTGGGAAAGCACAATTTCCCGGTTCACATGGACATAAATCCCGTGGTGGATGCCATGTTGTACGACATGAACGAGGGTCTTTCCCAGAGACCTGCGGCAGAGGACATGATTCGAACCTTCTGCAATCCCCCGGAAAAAAATGCGGCGGGCGAGAGCGTGATTATGATTGACGCTGGTGGAACCAATTTCCGCTCATGCCTTGTTACCTTTGACCAGAACGGAAAGCCGTCCATTGATTTTATGGAAAAGACGAAGATGCCCGGAATTGAGAGGGAGCTTTCAAAAAAGGAGTTTTTCAATCAGTTTGCGGAAAATCTTGAGCACCTGAAGGACAAATCGGATAAAATCGGCTTCTGTTTTTCTTATCCCATGACCATTACTGAGGACGGAGACGGTGTGCTGCTCGGATTCTCAAAGGAAATCAAGGCTCCCGAGGTGGTGGGCTGCCACATTGGAAAGGAACTTGCCGCTGCCTTGAAGGAGCACGGATGGACAAAAAAAGTCCGCATCTCGCTTTTGAACGACACTGTTGCCGCGCTTCTTGCCGGAGCCGCATGTCCTGACGAGGGAAACAAATATTCTTCATATATAGGATTTATCCTTGGAACCGGAATGAACGGGGCATACATACAGCCTGAGGATCCCGCGTACAAGGGACTCAAAAAGCAGATTATCGTGTGCGAGAACGGTAAGTTTGACAAGGTTCAGAGGTCTGATTTTGACCGCGCCTACGATGCGAAATCCGTGAAGCCGGGTACTTCAATCCTTGAGAAAATGTGTTCGGGTGCATATCTCGGACCCGTGGGATTTGAGGCCATCCATACTGCTGCCGAGGAAGGTCTTTTCAGCGAGGGATTCTGCAAGTCTCTCCTTAAACTGGAAGGACTCACGCTGATTGAGATGGATTCTTTCCTGCACGCTCCTTATGGAACAGGTTCAGTTCTTGGTGCAAAAGCCGCGGAGTCTGCCACACCGGAAGATTACGACAAGCTTTTCCAGTTCCTTGATGCCATAGTCGAGAGGTCCGCAAGACTTTCCGCCGCAATCCTTACTGCGTGTGTGGTAAAGAGCGGAGAAGGCCATGATTCTACAAAGCCTGTGTGCATTCTCTGCAACGGAACCACGTTCTTTAAGACCTACAAGATTTTCCCCCGCGTAATGGGATATCTGGAGGATCTTCTGGTCCGCGAGAGAGGTCTTTTCTATGAGGTAATCAGCCGCGAAAACGACATCACTTTGGGAACTGCCATCGGTGGTCTGATTGCAAAGTAGTTTTATGCCCGGCAAGATTGATTCCTGTCATCGCCGTCATTATCGGGCATGACGATCCTGTCATTATCGGGCTTGACCCGATAATCCCTTGCCGGATGAGATTCCCGTGTCGGAGCACGGGAATGACATAGGTTCGGGATCGGGAATGACAGAGTGTCGGAGCACGGGAATGACATAGGTTCGGGATCGGGAATGACAGAGTGTCGGAGCACGGGAATGACACAATGTGATGGGGCGGGATTGACACAATGCCGGGTCATGGGAATGATGACAGAGTGTCATGGGCTCGATTTCATAAAAGTCGAAATAGGGTCTAATATTTTTTTTCGGGCGTTCCGATAATGTAAAAAATGAATAGGGGAAAAGAGCGGTGGTTAGAGGTAAAGTTCTTGGTAAGTCAATAGTACTGATAATTCTCATTATAATCCTGGTATTTTTCGGACTCATGTGGTTCGATTATCTGGGAGTCATCAGGGCAAAGAAGATTTTCGCTCCTGTCTACAAGCTGATTGGACTCCAGCCGCAGACTACGGAAACCGTGTCCTCCCCGGATGATTTGGCCGAGGATGATTTGGACAACGCACGCTGGGCAAAAAGACTTGAGGCTCTTGATGTCCGAACCGAGGAACTGGACAAACGCGAATCCGACATTGAGATTGCGGAGGAAAACAACGCGCAGATTGCCCAGGAACTTGAGGATCAGAAAAAAGCTCAGGAAGAACGTGAAAAAACATTCAACAATCAGTTGAAAATGAACGATGATAGAGATAGAAACATCGAGCATATTGTTCAAAATCTGAACGGAATGCAGCCAAAGAATGCAGTTGCGATTCTTGAGAAGATGGATGACCAGGATATTATTGATGTCCTTAGAAAGGCGGATGCAGATGCAAGTGCCGCGGGTCAGGTTTCTCTTGTCGCTTACTGGCTTTCTCTCATGCCTTCCGAACGAGCCGCTGAAATCAGCCGAAAGATGGCGAACAAACCCAATACTCTTGACGACATGGAAGAAGACGAAGAAGAGTAAAATCGGCAATGCCTCGGTGTTGAGCCGGAGGTATTACCAATGCAGACCTTGAACGTGCAGCCCAATCAAATAGAAGCTGCCAAAACGCAAGTCCAGACTCAAAAGACAGTAAAACATTCTGCTTCCGGGGATGGAAGATTTCAGGCCATCCTTGAGTCAGTGAAAGCTGGTGAAAAAACAGAAAAAAAGTTTGTGTCAAACGCGGAACGTGGTGAAAGAAAAAATTTATCCGAAGCCGAATCAGCGAAAAAAATTTCAAAGACAGAAAGCTTCGAGTCAAAATCTTCTATAGATAAATCAGAGGAAAAGACTTCGGAAGAGATTAAAGATTCCGTCAGGATTTCCTCAGATGAGATTAAAAACACAAGCGGCGAAAATCAATCAAATGGAAATGCGGAAAAAATCAACTCGGGTGTAGCAAAGGCTCTGGTAAAAAACGCGCTGGACTCAAACGGACAGTCTGATGATTCTAAAAATGAGCTGACAGTGGAGCTTGACGCAGAGTCGATGGAGATGAACGTGCAGGCCCTTGGACTTGCTTTGCAGAATGCTGTACCAGAGAATACTTCCCAGGTGGAGATGGCAGAAGCTGATTTAAGTACAATCACCATGAGCGGAAATGTTGAGTCAGATTTGGAAATCATTCCGGAAAATTTGATTTCGGATGAAATTGCTACGGATGCTAGCGAAGTCAATGCGCTCAATGCAGGAAATGTCCTTTCATTTAAGGATGAAATTTCTGCGGGTGAAAACGAGGATGCTTTGTCCCTTTCAGAAAATCCGGCAGAGGGAAATCAGATTGCGTCTTTGGAATCTGACAGCGAGAAAAAAAGCGTGGCAAAAAATCATCTTGCCGAAACTCCATCTCGTGTTGAGAAAAATGATGAGGGCACTTTCAAAATCACAGACCTTCGCGGTTCGGAATCAAAAAATAAATCGGAAACTTCTTCCGACGAAAAGATTGCAGTCCAAAATGAGAGCGTGAAGATTCAGGAAGACGCTGCTTCATCTCTTTTAAAAACGGCCCAGTCAAACATACTTGCGTCGGACAATCAGAGCGCGGGTGCTTCAGGCTCAACTTTCCAGCAGATGCTCTCCCAGCAGATTCAGTACAATGCTCCTGAGTTTGCCAAGGCAGGTAATATCATTCTCAGGGACAACAACTCCGGTTCAATCAACATGATTTTAAAGCCGGAAAATCTTGGAAATGTTAAGATTAGCCTTGAACTTTCCGATAAAATTATTAACGGACAGATTGTTGTGCACAGCAAAGAGGCGTTCGAGGCTTTTAAACAGAATCTTGACACTTTGCGGCAGGCATTCCGTGAGAGCGGATTTGACAATGCCAACTTCAACTTGAGTTTTGCCGACAGCGGAACCGGTAGTTTCAGTCAGGGACGTGATGAGGCCGGAGCTCAATTTATGGCGAACAAAACTTACAGCAATTATGCCGGATCTGATGAGGTCATCCAGCCGCAGTCAGAATCAACAGCGTATACCACAAGCGATGATTATCACGTTGATGTAGTCGCTTAAGGGAACAGGAGTGTTATAGATGGAAAGCGTTAGCTTGAACACACAGATGAGTGCCCAGGAAAAAGCAAAGCTTCAAATGACCGTGGACACTTACAACAAGTCACTGGCGGTAAACGGACGTACCACCTCTCAGTCGCTGGGCAAGGATGACTTTTTGAAACTTCTGATTACTCAGATGCAGAATCAGGACCCGACGGACCCGATGGACAACACAGAGTTCATCGCGCAGATGGCAGAGTTCTCCACGTTGGAGCAGATGACGAACATGAACGCAAACTTCGAGCAGCTCAATACAATGCTCACTTCAAACAATGCGATGGGAACAATCGGACGCACGGTTGAAATTGATTTGGGAGACACAACTACATCGGGTGTTGTGCAGGCAGTCACTTACGGAAATCATCCGCAGGTCAAAGTCGGCAACATGTATTATGACTTGAACAAAATTGCAGCCGTTTACGGCGAATAAGAAGCAAAAAAGAGGTTAGCTATATGATGAGATCACTTTAT
>DFKI01000118.1:7391-10776 GCA_002373325.1 Treponema sp. UBA3649 | reverse complement strand
GGTCTCCGGGCTCACAAGGTAGATTGAGGCATCGGCTGTTCCGCTTCGTCCCTTGAAGTTTCGGTTGAATGTCCTGAGCGAGACGCCCTCTGAGTTAGGTGCGAATCCCATTCCGATGCAGGGACCACATGCGCTCTCAAGGATTCTGAATCCGGCGCGGATCAAATCACCAAGGATACCCGCCTTGTCTGCCATGAGAAGGGTAGTGCGGCTTCCCGGTGCGATTCCTGCCTCAACTCCGGGTGCGATGTGCTTTCCACGGACGATTGCTGCGACGGCTTCCAAATCGTCAAGGGATGAGTTCGTGCAGCTTCCGATGGCCACCTGAGTCACCTTTATGTCCTTGAGCTCCTTCACGTCCTTCACGTTGTCGGGTGAGTGCGGACATGCTGCGAGAGGATTCAGCTTTGAAAGGTCAATCTCTATAATCTTGTCGTATTCCGCTCCGTCGTCGGCTTTCTGCTCCGTCCAATCCTGCGGGCGGCCCATGCTCTCAAGGAAGCTCTTTGTGGTGAGGTCTGACGGGAAGATTGAGCAGGTGGCTCCAAGCTCGGCACCCATGTTTGTGACAGTGGCTCTCTGTGGAACCGTAAGACTTGCGACACCCTCGCCGAAATACTCGTAGATTGCTCCGACTCCGCCTTTTACGCTCTCGTGCCTGAGAACCTCAAGGATGATGTCCTTTGCTCCGACTCCCTTCCTGAGTTTTCCCGTGAGCTTTACACCGAAGATTTTCGGCATGGCAAGATGAAACGCTCCTCCGCCCATTGCGACCGCGACATCAATACCGCCCGCACCGATGGAAATCATTCCGATTCCGCCTCCTGTTGGAGTATGGCTGTCCGAACCGAGCAGGGTTTTACCAGGCTTTCCGAAATGCTCAATGTGCACCTGATGGCATACACCGTTTCCGGGGCGTGAGAAATAAAGTCCGTACTTTGCGGCTATGGACTGGAGATATCTGTGGTCATCCTGATTCTTGAAGTCGGTCTGCAAAGTGTTGTGGTCAATGTATGAGACGCTGACCTCGGTTTTGACCCTCGGCACTCCGATTGTCTCGAACTGGAGGTAGGCCATTGTACCTGTCGCATCCTGTGTGAGCGTCTGGTCAATCCTGATTGCGATGTCCTCGCCTCTCTTGATTGCCTTGCCGGGCGTAAATTCAATGGATCCCGGAATGATGTGATTCTGAATGATTTTTTCAGCCAGTGTCAGTGCCATGGTATTCTCCCTTTTTCTGAAAGTTAAAATTCTTCTATAATATTGCGAATATATTTTTAGCACATAATGCCGATTTGTTCAAGGGGAGCGCTTTCTCAGCTCGTTTTTACAAAATCAAAGGCAGAATTCTACTCTTCCGTTACGGATGCATCAAGTTTGACTGAGACAAGGTAGCTTCTTCCGTTCAAGGCAGAGACTGTTTGTACGGTCTCATAGTTTCCAATCACAAATCGCACCGTGTGGTCTCCCTGCTGCACTTCAATCGGGTCGGGGCTTAGGTTCACGGGAATTTCATCAAGATAGACTTTGGAGCCGTCCGGAGCCGCAATCCTTATGGTCGGAACCACGCTCTTGAAATCAATGCTCATCCTGTGGCATTTCGCCTGCTCTATGGTCACTGTCCTTTGCTCGTTGCGGTAAAAATCGCTCGTTATGCTTATGTTGTGCATTCCTGGCGGGAGAAGAAGTCCCTCGCTTCCCATGTCCACAGCCGTACCGTCCACAAAAAGCGTAAGTGGCTTGATGACTTTTCCGTCTGGATCGTTGAAATCCATGAAGAGCTTTCCTTTGTTTATGAAAAGAGGCTTTCCCGTAATCAAAAACTGGGAGTCATAAGCTGCGTCGGGAATCCCTTTCATGTTCAGCTGCAAACGGAGGAAAATCTTTCCGTCAACGACCTCGGGCACGGATTTTACATATTGCGAGTATGCGTCTTTTTTTATGCCGTTGTCTTTTTTTAGCGGAATTTTCAGGTTCAGGCTGTATGAGTTTCCGAAAGCACCGTTTGTTCCCTTTACGCCTGTATAGTCAATGATTTCGGCATCCGGCTCAGGATAGATTCCGTCGTAAAATGCCCAGAATATGTTGCTGCCCCATGAAGCCACTGCCTGAGGAACCTTGAACGAAAGCTCAATTCCTTCTATAAAAGTGAGGTCATCGGGAAGCTTTATGATGATTCCGTCGTTGACTCCCGCCCTTATGGATTTTTTTTCTCCGCCTGCCGATATGGTAAGCTCCGCCACATTTTGAACTCTGAATGAATCCGCGAAGGCTGAATTCCCCGGAGAAAACACCGACATACATAGTAGCATGGACATGAGCATGAGCGTGGGCTTGAGAGAGAAACTTGTGATTTTCCTTGCAAAAGACCTTACTTTCATATTCTCCACGGATTATACCGAATTTCCAAAAGAGTTTCCAGTACCTTTTACTTGTCAATGTATTTCAGGGGATCCTGGGGCTCTCCGTTCAACTTGATTTCAAAATGCAGGTGCGGTCCAGTCGCAAGTCCCGTAGCTCCAACTTTCCCGATTACCTCTCCGGTCGCAACTTTTTGTCCCTTTTTCACGAGGATTTTGCTCATGTGTCCGTAAAGGCTTGTCATCCCTCCGCCGTGGTCCAAAACGACGTAGTTTCCGTATGTGGGGTTCATCGCAATCGCATAGGTCACGGTTCCTGATTTACATGCCTTGATCGGAGTACCTGTGGGTGCGGCCAAATCAACTCCCTTGTGCATCAGCCATTTGCCGCTAATCGGACTGATGCGCATTCCGAAAGGGGATGTCACCACGCTTTTGTCAAGAGGTTTCGACGGATTTGTGTTTTGCGGCGCTGATTTAGGACTTTGTGTGCTTTCCGCCGTCTCTTGTGTCAGCGTTGATTCGTCAATTGGCAGAATCAGTCCCTTCTGTATGTAATAGGCTCGGTCGGAAGGTGAGAACTGAGCGTCCAAAATAAAATAGAACTCTCTTCCGCCGATTGAGTAAGAAGGATATTTGTCCTCCTCCCCCTGATATACCGGATATTCACCTTGCAGGATGTAGTCCAGCGCTGTGACCGGATTTTTTGCGACGAAAAGTCCGTTTATGGACGGAATGAAAATCTTTTTGCCGGTCAAATCCTCCTGCGGGGAATCAATGCCGTTCAAAGAGACGATTGTGTCGTATCGAACCGCGGTCCTTGCATAAAGGTCAAGCAAATCACTGAAAGCCCTTTCCACCGTATACTCATAGAAAGTAATATTGTAGGGTTTCGCGTTGTTGATTGCCTGGGTGTTTTTCTGGAAATCATCCTGATGGGCCTTGAATCCCTCCTGCTTTTCCTTGAATTTCTTCCTCTGTTCCTTGAGTTCCTCGACCGTCAGTTTTTTTTCGGATGCCGGTGG
>DFKI01000118.1:0-7349 GCA_002373325.1 Treponema sp. UBA3649 | reverse complement strand
TCGGATGCCGGTGGTTTTGTCGCAAGGGTCTCAATCACGGGTATTTTTGTTTCCTGTGCAAGTGCGAGAATCCCTGTGAAAAGAAATGCCGCCGCAAGAAAAAATCTTTTCATTTCTTTTTATCTCCAAGTGAAAGTATGGCATAGATTATAACAGCCGCAATGAAAACAATCAATGCCGCAATCCGGTTACTGTTTAATATGAAGAAAACTGCTCCTCCGACACCACCGATTACAGCCGCGAGTTTCAGGATAAAGAATAAAAACGTTTTAGGCCCTTTTCTGACTGCCGTTCTGATTATGAGAACGACAAAGAGTGCCGCAAATATGGCGAGAAGGGCAATCGTATAGCTTTTCGGGGATGTGGTGGCCCATTTCCAGAGCGGACAGACGATTCCGAGTGCAAGCGCGAGACAGATTAAAGCTAGCACAATCAGTTTTCCGAGCGATGAGGTGAGTTTTTTGAATCCTCCGCTCAATTTTTTTATCATTTCATTCCTCCAATTCCGTTTTGTGCTGGAGACAAAAAAAAAAACAGGCTCCCGCAGATGTATTCATGCAGAAACCTGTTCTCGAATGATTGGCAGATGACAATTGAAATGCCTTTCCGGAGATTATGCCTCTGAAATCGCCTCTACCGGGCAGACTGAAGCACATGCTCCGCAACCCAAACAGGTGTCAGCATTGATTGTTCTTTTGTCATCAGCTTCTGTGATTGCTCCTGCAGGACATTCTCCCTCACAAGCTCCACAATTTATACAAGTATCCGCTGTAATTTTGTATGCCATTTCCTTACCTCGCTTGTTGATTTGCTTAGTAAAGTATACTGTGGCAGGGACAAAAAATCAAGTAAAAAGTCTTTGTAATACAAATAATTAGCCTAAGCTAACTACGGTCACCGGCATTTAGTTTTCATCCACCTCGATTTCAATGGGGCAATGGTCGCTTCCCATCACGTCACTCAGAATTCTGCTTGATTTTACCTTGGACGAAAATGCGTCATTCACACACGCGTAGTCAATGCGCCATCCCACGTTCTTTTCCCTGGCCCTCATCCTGTAGCTCCACCAGGTGTACATGGCAGGCTCCGTGCAGAACATCCTGAACGTGTCGGTAAATCCGTTGGCTGTGAAAAAATCCATCCAGGCACGCTCCTCGGGAAGGTATCCGGCGTTTTTTTCGTTCGACTTGGGATTTGCCAAATCTATGGGCTTGTGTGCTATGTTATAGTCTCCGCAGAGTACGATTGAGCATCCGGAGTCAACTAGCGAAGTGCATTTTTTGAAGATTGCGTCACAGAATGCAAGTTTGTAAGGAAGTCGCGCGCCTTCTCCCTGACTGTTCGGAAAATATGCTGAAATCACGGCCAGATTTTTGAATCTTGCAATTGTGGTCCGTCCCTCGTCGTCAAACTCATCGATTCCCAATGTCTCCACGGAATCTGGTTCCCTGAGCGTGTAGATTGCGGTTCCGGAGTAGCCAGCTTTTTTTGCCGATGAAAAATATGAGCGGTATGATTTTCCATCCGTTGAATTTGAGTCGGAGAAAAGAGGTGTGTCGTCATCCTCGGTTTCCGCTCCAGGATTCAGAAGCTCGTTTGAAAGTTGACTTGGATTTGCCTTTGTTTCCTGAATGCACACGACATCGGCACCGGAACTCAAGAGCCACGGCACAAAATCTTTTTTTTCCACCGCCCTGATTCCGTTTACGTTCCATGATATTATCTTCATATTATATAGGATAGTTCAAAATCATCATTTGTGCAAGGGGGAGGTGAGAGTTGAGAGGTGAGAGGTGAGAGGTGAGATGTGAGAGGTGAGAATTGAGAGGTGAGAGGTGAGAGGTGAGAGGGGGAATGTCTCAAAAGTAAAAAAAATGTCATTATCGGGCTTGACCCGATAATCTATATCGTTACATTATAAGACTTTATAGATTGCTGAATCTAGTCCGGCAATGACAAATCATACTTTTTGGACAGCCCCATGACGAAAAGTTTGTGACATCGGTTTGCATACTAGAATAAAAAAATTGCATGTGATATAGTTTAAATAAATGGAGACAATTATGATAGAAAAGAAACCACTTGTAAATGATTTGTACACGGCAGATCCTTCTGCTCATGTTTTCAACGACAAAATCTATATCTATCCGTCACATGATGAGGATATTGATGTGGAAAGCAACGACAACGGTGATCAGTACGACATGAAAGATTATCATGTCTATGAGATGTCGGATGAAAAGACTCTGCCTCGTGACTGTGGTTGTGTGCTCAAGCTCGAGGACGTAAAATGGGCAAGCAAGCAGCTTTGGGCTCCGGATTGTGCGGAAAAAGACGGCAAATATTATTTTGTTTTCCCTGCCCGCGACAAAAACGGAATGTTCAGGGTGGGTGTTGCCATTGGTGACAAACCTGAGGGACCTTTTGTTCCTGAGCCGAACTACATCCAGGGAACCTATTCCATTGACCCGTGCCTTTTCCAGGACAGCGACAACAAATACTATCTGACATTCGGCGGAATCTGGGGAGGACAGCTGGATCAGTACCGCAATAATGTTTGGAGCAAGGACAACAAGGAGCCACGTGGTTCTGAGCCTGCATGCACACCAAAAATCGCGCTGATGAAAGACAACATGACCGAGCTTGCCGAAGAAGTTCGTGACCTGGTGATTGTGGACGAAAAGGGAAATCCGCTTACCGGTGGAGATGAGGAGCGACGATATTTTGAGGATCCGTGGCTTTTCAAAAAGGGTGACACATATTACTTCACATATTCAACCGGAACGACTCACTTTTTGTGCTATGCGACATCAAAAAATGTTTATGGTCCCTACACTTACGGCGGCAAAATCCTGACTCCGGTTTTGGGCTGGACTACACACCATTCAATCCTTGAGTATCACGGCAAATGGTATTTGTTCTACCATGACTGCGAGCGCTCTGGTGGAATCAATCAGAAACGCAACGTAAAATTCCGCGAGCTGAAATTCGACTCAAACGGCGGAATCATCACTATGGACGGAATGGAACGCTAGTTTAAAAAATTTTATAAGCGGCTATGTTATGACGATTGCAGACTCTTGTTCGATCGAAAATAGCATGGCCGTTTTGTTGAAATTTTGTGGAGTTAAAAATGTTCCTGCTCTTGCTAAACCGGATTTTTTCAAACAACGTTTCAATCTGGGTCTTTTCAATTATACTGATCATCCTTGCAATATTCCTTAGACGGCTGTATAAAAAATGCCTGCGTCAGGGAAAGAGCCTTAAAGTCTGGAGGGCACTTTGTTTCATCCCGCTTGCAGTCGCCCTATTCCATTTTGCATTTTTCAGGATCAGGGGAAATGTAGGAAGCACAAGATTTTATTACCAGTGGTTTTACATTGCATCCCTTGTGCTGTCTTTTCTTGCCCTCTCTTCCATCTGGCCGCGACTTCATAAAATCATCCATCCGCTTGTGACAATCTTCTGCATTTTCTGCGGACTTTTTACAATCATCAAACCTATGGTTTGGGATTCCGCCATGAGGAACCATACCAGGGAATCCTATACACAATCCTTCGTTTCAACAACGCACGACATGGAAAAGTACTATTCGCTCAAGGACTGGAAGAAAATTGACATTCCTGTCCTGCGAGAAAAGATTATGCCCCTCGTTCAAAAGGCAGAGGAAACAAAGGATGAAAGGCTTTTTACGGCGGCTATGATGGCCTACGCCCACTTTTTTTATGACGGACATGTGAGTGTAAATACTCCAGACTGGGACACATGGGCTGACTCCCTCTATCTCTTGAGCGGCCACGATTACGGAATGAGCATGGTGCGCCTTTCTGACGGAAGGGTTCTTGCGGTGAAAGTTGATGAGGACTCCGACGCCTATAAAAACGGAATCCGGGAAGGAAGCGTAATGACAAGCTGGAATGGAGTTGAAATCAATCAGGCGATAGAAGGTGTGGACTTCATCTACGGCAGGCAGACTTTTCCGGTAAAGGCCAACGAAGACTTATACAAACCGGCCTTGCTTGCGACAAAGGGAAGGCGTGACGACGGAAAAAGCGGGCAGTATGATTTTGTAGAGGAACTTTTGCACAATGCGGCGATTAAAGATGATTCTGAGCGACCCACGGCAATTGCGGGGTTCATCGATGAGAATGGAAGCGAAAGGCAGGTTGAGCTTAAGGCCATGGGAATCGGTGCGGACAGGCTTGAAGAGACATACATACCTTTGGTTTGGACCGCCTGCAAGAAATTCCCGGAGCTTAAAAATCTTCATACAGTGATGATTAATCAGGACACCGCTTACATGGCCCGCTTTATGGAACAGGACAACGAGTTTTTTGACGTGCTTTCGTATTTTACAAACAAAAATCCTAAGGTAAGAAAATTCCTCATCGACGAACTTACAGAGCGGAAAAATGAAGGGATGAAAAAACTGATTATTGACGCAAGAGGCAATCAGGGAGGATTTTGGGCGGAAGGAGTTGAGACCGCAAGTCTTTTTACCAAAGAGCCTTTTGAAATGGCAAGGCGGGGATCTGAGCTTTTCGGGGAGCCGGAGATGATTCATACTGTGCTTGTGGAAGCGGATGGACGTTTCAGCGACATTGAGGTTCTTCTTCTTGTGGACATGTATTGCGTCAGTGCCGGAGATTCCCTCGCGAGGGTTCTTTCACAATGCCCTAATGTTACCGTAATGGGATTGACTTGCAGCAACTGCTCCTGTCAGGAAACCGGCGGCGTAAGTTTTTTTACTGATGGAATCTGCAATATTGTTTATCCGGTCAACTGGCTTTATGAACTTGACGGCAGGCGTTACATCGATACCGACGAAACAAGAGAATGCACGATACCGCTTGACGTTCAAATACCCCTGACCTGGGAACTGCTTCAATCATTCTACAAGGATTTCGAGACCCGCGATGTAATCTTGGATTACGCCCTTGAGTATTTGAATGATAAATGAAAGAGTAAATAGTAAGTACAATTTATAGATAAATTATCTTTATTTTTGCTTGATAAAAAATAAGTTCTTTGTTAGAATAATATTGAAGGGGGAAAGATATGGCAGAAGTTCGGCAGCTTTTAAGGAGTTTTGTTCCTGTAACTCAATTCAACAAGGGAAAAGCGTCTCAGATTTTTGACAGGCTCCATAAAGAAAACAGACTGATAGTTTTAAAAAACAATCAGCCATCTGCAATAATACTGTCACCGGAAGAATATGAACGTCTTTCAGAGATTGAGGAAGATTACACCCTTATTGTTGAGGCCCAGACCCGCCTTGAAAAAAATGCCGGAAAATCTGCCCTTAGCGAGCTTCAAGTAATGAAAGATCTTGGCATTACGGAAGAAGAAATTCAAAATGCCGAAGAGCCGGAGATTGAATGAGCTGGATTTTGGAATATCTCCCGGAAGCAAATGAAAGTCATTGTCATATCAGCACGATGTGATAATGAAGTTTATGATTTGGCTTACAAACGGAGAAAGGAAAAAGGTTTGTGATTAAGGGAAACTCTTGAAGTACAACATGATGAAGCAAACGGAAGGGGAATTGAAGATGAAAACTCTGGAGTTGAAAAACGACGATTATCTCGGTTACGTGAAAAATCTTCGTCATGCCTGCCGTGGGATTCTTGTAAGAGACGGAAAAGTGCTTTTGAGCTATGAGAGCAAGAACAACAGGTACATCATTCCAGGCGGTGGGGTGGAAGAAGGTGAAAGCCTTGAGCAATGCTGTGAGCGTGAGATGCTTGAGGAAACCGGGATGGTGGTAAAGGCTCGGGATAACTATCTTGTCGTCAACGAGCTCTTTTCTGACTGGAATCACATTAACCATTATTTTGTCTGCGAGTTAATTGAGGAAACCGGTAAACTTCATCTGACGGAAGCCGAGGCAAATGCCCTCTGTACTTTTGTATGGAAAGCGATGGACGAGGCACTTGAGATTTTCGGCCGCTACGAGGATTTTCACAAAACGAACATTGCGGATTACGGACTCTGCCGCCGCGAGTATTTTGCCCTAAAAGAATACTGTGCATATATGGAAATGAAAAAATAAAATGGAGGAGATAAAAATGGAAAGTGACAAGAGACTGGTTTTTGATGCCATCCCGGAGAAATTTGACAGGTGGCGCGTAAAATACAACGGCGAGCTTTTTGACTCCATTGTAAAGACAAGCGGATTGGGACCCGGAAAATCATGTCTTGAGATTGGACCCGGAACAGGACAGGCATCGGACTTTGCCATCCATAGCGGATGCGACTATCTTGCCATTGAGCTGGGAAAACATCTTGCGGATAAGATGAGCGAAAAATATTCGGGCTTTCCGAATTTCCACATTGTGAACGCAGACTTTGAGACTTATGATTTTGGCGGAAAAAAATTCGATCTCATTTATTCCGCGGCGGCCATTCAGTGGATTAAGGAGGATGTGGCATACAGACGAGTCCATGAACTTTTAAAGGACGGCGGAGTTCTTGCCATGTGCCTGATGCAGAGTGAATACCGGAGTGACAATCCAGAGCTCTACGATGACATTCAGAAAGTCTACGACAAGTATTTTGTAACGGACCAGCCTTACACGCAGAAATTTGACTACATGAAAGGAAGTGATTACGGACTTTCATTTTTAGGAAAATCATCTTTTCCCGGAAGACGCGAGTACAACGCCGACGAGCACAATGAATATCTTGGAACCCATTCCACCCACATTATGCTGAAAGAAGAGTACAAGGAACCTTTCTTTAACGGTGTCCGGGATGCGGTGATAAAGCACGGAAACAAGATTGTCTTTAACGACCAATATGTTCTATACTTGTATCGGAAATAATTTTTTAGCAGGAAAAAAATTTGGACAAGCAGAGGTGAAGTGATTTCTCTCTTGCATCGCCCCGGATTTTTCGTTAAAATGATTCCCCATGAACGGCAATAATCAGAAAGCATTCGGCATCGCTCTTGCGGCATTTTCAATTTTCGTTTGGGGAATCACCTTTGTTTCGACAAAATATCTTCTGAATGATTTTTCATCCCTGGAAATTCTTTTTTACAGATTCATCGCGGCTTATGCGGGACTCTGGCTCTTGCATCCGAAGTTTGAAAGAATTGAAAGACGCGACAATATCCTCTTTTTTCTTGCGGCTCTTTCCGGGGTGGTGCTCTATCAGCTTTCGGAAAACATCGCAATTCATTTTACGAACGCATCAAACGTCAGCGTAATCGTGAGCATCTGTCCGCTTTTTACGGCAATCATCAGTCAGATTTTTTTGAAGGAAAAACATCTTTCGCTTTGGTTCGTAATCGGTTTTCTGATTTCCATCACCGGGGTCGCACTTGTCTGCTTTAACGGAAACGCCGT
>DFKI01000137.1 GCA_002373325.1 Treponema sp. UBA3649 | reverse complement strand
AATTAAACCCTCCTTAGATTAAAAACCAGCAATTCGATAAAAAGTGACGAGCGGTTTATAAACGGAAAGCTGATTGCCGAAGGATATTTTTCAGGACATTTGTTTTCCGATAATTTCCTAAAAAAAGAAGCGGATCTTAACAGACAATTCTCCGGAAACTTGACTGACAGCAGATACTGTTGCGGGCTAGAAATTTCCATCAGAAGTTTTCTGCCTACACCACTCTGCCTGATTGAAGAAGTTTTTTCACCAACTGACGAGCTCCTCAATCAAATCATCATATCCATGATAAAAGGACTTTCCGAAACATCCCAGTGCATCGTTGTTTCGCAGATGAAGCAGATTTCCATGGAAGCCGACCGCATGATCGGAGTGACGATAGAAGGAGATTCGTCAAAAGTGATGGAGCTGAAACGGCAGGAATAAATCTGGAAAGCCTTCTATCTCTCCACAGGGATTCAACCTTGTCAGATGCCGAGATTATTGCAATTTCCAATGAACTGATAAAAAGAAATTGTGAAGCCTATAAGGAAGCTTGCGTCATGATATTTTCGACAAGGCTTCACAATTGTGCTACGGCTTAATTGAAAATCATCCGTTTGCAGATGGAAACAAAAGAACCAGCGTGCATCGGGCAGAAAAACGAAAGACCAAATCAAAGCTTGGTTGTTACAGCACCGTGTTTCTGAGTGAACAGCTGGTGGGAAAAAATTGCTTTACAGAATTTTAGGGGTGGTGGTATAATATAAATGGAGGAAAAATGAATACAGATTTAAAAACATTCTTTGAAAGTCTTGCAGAAAGAAAACGCAAAGAAAATGATTTGTCGGATATTACTTACGCACTATGTAATTCAAATGAAGATTTCAAAAAATTTTTCTTGAAATTTTGTTTTGATGAAGATTTGGATACTCGAGATTTTGTTCGCGAATATGCTAACGATGATTCTCGCCCAGATTTCTTTTTTCATGATCTTGAAAACAATGAATGTCTTATTGAAGTAAAGATATATGATCATAATCAGCATTTTGATCAATATGAAAAAAAATTTAATAAGCTTAATACAAAATATGCATTTATTGCGAACTATCCAATTGAGCCAAGGGAAAAATGGAAGATTAAAAGTTGGCAATGTTTTTTGAAATTTTTGACAGAGTCTAAACTAAAAAATGATTTAATCATTTCTGGTTATATTGATTATTTGAAACTTTTAACTAACACAAAGGAGTTTAAAAAGATGAATTTAAATGAGTGTAAAAGCCTTCCTATTTTTTTAGAGAATTGTAAAACAATTCTTATTCAGGAATTCAATTTTTCTGAATACAATGCTTCAAAATCTTGTAATGAAGATTATTATGGGCAATTTTTCTCAAAAGAAAAATTGTATTTTTGGATTGGGATATATCTTTCAGAAAATAATATATATATTGGTTTTAATGACGATAAAAACTGGGTTCCTTATGCTTTGCAAAAGAATCTAAAAAATCTTGTTAATAAAAAAACAGATATATATTGGGTTCCTGAAGAAAATCAGGATGGTAACTATGGAAAATTCTGGTTTGGAATGAAAAAAATTGATGTTCTTTGTGACAACAATAAATCGATCGATGAACAAAAACAGGTTTTAAAAGAGTTTATTGTTGAAGTTTTTAAATCAATTGGAGCTGAAAAATATTTAAAATAAGATCTTGTTTATTTCCTCTATAGTAGTATAAAATACTATCCCCCTGTGTTACTCTCATGTAGCACAGGACATATTTATACATATCGCAAAAACGCAACCTCTTCCCACAGCCCCCCATTCCACACTTATAAAAAATTCAAAAAATATTTTTCTACTTTATCACAAAATGATAGACCCTTGTGGTATATATTTTACATAACACAAGGGGGCTGTTATGAAAAACACTGAAAATCCAAAGTTTGATGTGCTTAATGCAATTTCGATTCTTTCTAAAAAGCTTGCAAAATCAGAGTTAAAGGTTAAACGCACACAGGAATTTACAAAAGCGGAGGAGCGGCTCAATGCTTATTTCGGTACAACATCAGGCGGAACCTGGATGCTTTGCGCTATGATTTCGTATTATTTTGACAACAATGGGAGCAACTGCAACTTCAACGCTCTGTCCGAATTTTTTGGCTGCCCGGTAATGAGCACGTTGACATATAAAAAAGATTTGGACAAGCTTCTCAAAATGAGATACATCCGTAATATGCAAACTGCGGTAGATGATGAAATAGGGCTGCAAAATCAATTTGACATTTCTCCAGAATTACTCAGGGCCATTCTTCATAATGAAAAAATTATCCTGACCAAAACCAGTGCGAACAAGAAAAGTCTGCTAAATATGATTAAGAAAATCGCCAATATAGTTGAAAACTCAAATTTCACGTATGAAAAACTCATACTAACTCAAAATCTGGAAAACGAATATGCAGAAGAAAAGTTTGTAAAAGACATCAAATCGCTTCTGCAAGATGATGTTTACGCGCGGATGTTCTTCTATGACTCTTGCAATGATTTCCTATCCGGGCATGAAAGCAGCCTGAATTCTACCATTGATGATGTGTACTATGACTATGAAAAATTCTCGGTCGCGGAATCATTCATGAACGAAACTCATGTCCTGATTAAATATGATTTGATTGAATTTGTTAAAAAAGAAACGCTAACCGACTCAACTTTGGAAATCACACAAAAAGCAAAAGAGATGCTGCTCGGAGACAACGTCAAGCTCTTTACAAAAATGGCAAGCGGAACAAGTATAATTCAGCCTGACAAAATCAGGGCAAAAGAACTGTTTTACAACCCCGAAAATCAAAGTGAGATTAATCGGCTTACTTCGTCATTGGAGGAAGAAAACTTGTCCAATATCCAAAAGCGGCTTTCTGAAAAAGGCTTGCCAAAGGGAATTACGATTTTGCTTCACGGAGCTCCCGGAACAGGAAAGACTGAAAGCGTATATCAAATTGCAAGGATTACGGGACGGCGGATTCTTCACGTTGACATAAGCAGCTCAAAATCATGCTGGTTCGGTGAGAGCGAGAAAATAGTCAAGAAGATTTTCACTGATTACAAGAACCTCTGCAAGGCGTGCAAAAAAGAAAAAGACGGAAAGATGCCCATTCTGCTTTTCAACGAGGCGGACGGAATCCTTTCAAAGCGTAAAGATGTTACAAGTGGAAATGTAGCGCAAACCGAAAACGCCATCCAGAACATCATCCTTGAGGAAATGGAAAAACTTGAAGGCATCATGATTGCTACGACGAATCTTGCGGATAATCTTGACGCGGCATTTGAAAGGCGGTTCCTTTTCAAGATTAGATTTGAAAATCCAAGCATAGAAGCAAAAAAGAAAATCTGGAAGTCTAAAATAGAGTGGCTTGACGAAGGTGCGCTTGATTCATTTTCGCAAAACTATGATTTAAGTGGCGGCCAGATAGACAACATCGTGCGTAAAATCACAATGGACGAAGTTCTTACGGGCAGGCGTCCAAACTTTGAGGAATTGAGCCAGATGTGCCGGAACGAAAGACTGTGCGATGCCACAGAAAAACGCATCGGATTCTTTTGAAAAAAAATCATAAAAAAATTTCGCAGCATCACGATTTGATAATGCGGTGTGATAGCATTATTTTAAAACAAATCTTCAGGAGGATTTTTATGAAGAAGAATTTTTTGGTTTTGTTTGCATTGCTGGGTCTGGGCTCAATCTGCTTTGCTCAGAGCACGAAGTACCGCTACGCTTTTATCACTGAAAGCTCAATAATTATCGCGGATTTAAAGGACGAGCTCCCGGAAGAAAGGGTGGCAGCAGGTTACCCGAGGATTCTTCCATTGAACACGAGCAATGAGCGTTTCAAGGCTGAGTCTGGAATCAGGAATGTGGAATCTTTTTTCTACAGCGGAACACCCTTTATCTACGCCGATTACACAAAGGAGCCTGAAAACCCGAATATGAGCTACATTGATTCCTGGACTGATGTAATGGCCTACGTGCGGGGAAAAAAATAAGGTCGCCGTGGAAGCAGAGTTTTCCAGGCATTTAAATGTTTTTATGAGCCCGGCATAAATATTCTTT
The DNA here is from genome assembly GCA_002373325.1 of Treponema sp. UBA3649. Lineage (GTDB taxonomy): Bacteria > Spirochaetota > Spirochaetia > Treponematales > Treponemataceae > Treponema_D. The sequence continues at coordinate 47,102 of DFKI01000137.1, read as the reverse complement.
TTTCAAAGAAATAAAGATCATTATCCTGAAATGATAATGTCAGGTGATATGATAATTGCAATTAAATATTTATATGCCAATAAGGAGGAATATTATGGCAAATTTTTATTGTGAGTACTGTGGACAGAAGTTTTCTTCGGTTTCAAGTTTGACTGGTTCTAATTGTTCAAGGCATCCTGATGGGGCCTACAAAGGAAGACACAAATTATACGAGGGAGATGAAAAATCACAATATACTTGTAAATACTGTGGACAAAAGTTTTCATCAATCTCAAGTTTAACTGGTTCTAGCTGTTACCGACATCCTGATGGTGCAAATAAAGGAAGGCACGCTCCTGCAAGATAAATCTTTTATTATTTAACTCCCTCAATCGAGCTACTTGGGGGAGTTTGTTTTAATTTTCCCCACAGGTGCAAAAAATGGACAAAGAAGAGAAACCAAAGCGAAAGCTATCGCACTTTGATAATCTGTTGTGATATAATCCAGTGTATAAAACGCAAGGTAAAAAGCTTGCAGAAAACAAGGATTCATAATGGGGAACTATTCTGCCGTAACAGATTTAGAAGCTCATTTTGATAAAACAGTTTCGGTGTCACAGAACGGGAAAGAAATAGAGTACGGCATCATCAACGGGAATAACACAATCGTATTTGTTAAAACCGGGTTTGAAGGCAGTTGTTATGGCTATGAGAATAAAAAGCATGGCAGTTCGCAGGGATAAACATAAATGCACCTCTTATGATTAATGTTTTGAGCCATAACAATATCTCTTTTGATGCCAACTAATTATGAAATATCATTTACCTTCAAAAAAATATTTACTACTCTATCACGATTTGATAGCATAGGTGTGCTATAATAATAGGCGATTTTTTGTGAGGTAAAGCATGATATATTACGCAATAGATTTTGAAACAGCGAATAATTATCAGAATAGTGCATGTTCTGTTGGTGTGGTGCGTTTTGTTGACGATGTGGAAAAAGAAAGCGTTTATTCACTCATCAAACCTGCAAAGATGTACTTTCGCCCGGATTTTACGGACATTCATGGAATCAGTTATGGTGATGTCCGGCATAGTCCCGAGTTTCCAGAAGTGTGGCAGACTGTTGTGGAACCGTTTCTTAAATCATCTGGAGAAGAAAAAATACATTTTGTGGCTCACAATGCTCAGTTTGACATGGGGGTAATCCGTGCTTGCTGCGACTATTTTGGCATGCCTCTTCCTGACGCTGATTATGCATGCACACTTCAAATAGCACGCAAAGCATGGGCGGAATTTGATTGCCATAAGCTTACCTATTTAGCCGAGAAGTTTGGAATAAGATATAAAGCTCATGACGCCCTTGATGATGCCAGGACCTGCGGAAAAATTCTTGCAATGGCGGCAGAAAAATCCGCTTGCAGCATTGATGAATTGTTTTCACAGTGTAAGAAAGATTTATGATAATGGTGAAACATTCATATCATTCAATCGGATCCGCACAATATTTCTTTCTTCTGCATCCCTTACAGTGGGCGCCAATCCATACTTTGTCAAATTGTGTGGCGGCCTGCTTTTCGAAGTCCTTGTTTTTGCTGTAGACACCGGCCTCAAAATTTCGGGTATTCTCTCCCTTCATGCCGAGGCCTGCTCCTGTTAGATTTGCTGAACCGACGTAGGCTGCCTTCAGGTCAAAGATGATGATTTTAAAATGAACGCGGGGACAGAGGACTCTTTCTACTCCTTCGATTAGGGTAGGGTATTTGTCAAAATCTTCACGGAATGCCGGACTTGGTTCCTTTGCATGAATCAATCGGATTGCGACACCAGCCTTTGCCAGATCAGACAGGACTTCAAGAAAGGGTTTTGTTCCTCTTCCGTCTTTTACGTAAAGGTCCTTTATGTCCGCCGTTCCAATCCACAAAGTCTTTTTGCTGTCCCTTATCCGTTCAATAACTTTTTCGTAGTGGTCTTCGTCTGCTATATATTGAAATTCAGGTTCATTCGTCATTTAAGAAAATAATAGCAGAAAAAAATAAAAAAGCAAACTTTTTTTTGGTCCATCATCCACTGAAATACAACCTGTGTTATTTTAAATTATATCATTAAATGATAGTTTCAACGTGTAAATTATTTTTGAGGTGAAAAGATGATATTGACAAATTCCGATTCTATTGCTGGAGACATGTATCTCAAAACAATTTTAATTCATGGTTTTAAAACTTTTGCCGAGTCAACGCAAATTGAAATGTGCAGGGACTTCAATATTGTTTTGAGTCAGGACTTTTCATTGACTTATGATTTGCTATATGCCATCGACTGGGCCTTTAGAAATGATTCAGAAGAGCAGGAGGTTTCGGAAGTCATTTCATGTGGAAGTGATGGTAAGCCGCTTGTGGATTATGCAGAAATTGAGTTATGTTTTGGGGTAACCGGAAGTGATGCTCAGGATTATGTCTGCAAGAAATGGATAAGCGTAGATAATGAAAGCTCAGAGGGAAAAGGGAAGGTCACCTATTCAATCGACGATAAGGTTGTTTCAAGATATGAATATGCGTCAGTGAAAAAACTTATACCATTGGTTTTTGCAGGAATCATTATGGAAAATGCGAATATGAATGTAGAGGATATAAAACAGCAGTGTGCCAATAGACAGACAGTGATTGCAACAACAGATAAATCAATTATTTCAGGACTCAAACCCGCACATCTGATTGGACTTGTAAAGAAAGATGGAATCACAGAAGTTCATCTCTTGAGTAACGCAGATTAAACAATTGCATTATTCAACAAGAAGGAGCGTATTATGCCAAATCCAAAAGTCGGGATATTCTGGTTTTATAAGGGCAAGGTTATTTTCCGTTTCAGTTGACGATGGTTTTCTTTATGGGAATGCCATAACTGGAACAAGGGATCATGCTGAATATTGGGAAGAGCTCAGAAAAGACGGAAAACTGAATGTTTTGGATGAAAGTCTGCGTGAAGAATACTTTTCCATAGCTCGTGGCCGTGTTGTTTTTCACAAGGATACTGGGAAATTTTCGGTTTACCATGGTAACAATATGAAAAAGACAGATTTACATAAAGTTGGCTTATTCTTTAATCTGCCGGAAGATAGGACTGATTTTGAAGAAGATTTGCACTATTGTGACCTTACGGATTCGGAATGGAATAAAATATTTTGAAAAAAATTAATAGTCTATCACTGTATGATAGATTGACTATGGTATAAATATATCATATTAAGCCAAGTTAAAACCTTATGTTGGCTTACAGGAGAATATTATGAGTGAGAAAACACAGAAGCGTAATGGGGAACGTCTCCCGATTTTGGCAAGACTTGTAAAAATTCACAGAAAAATAAAATCAGGATGCTATCCGAATGCAAGGCAGCTTGCTTACAGTCTTGAAGTCAGCGTTCCAACCATCAACCGGGATATTGAATTTCTAAAAGACAGGTTCCTTGCACCGATTGAATACGATGCGAAAAATCGGGGCTATTATTATTATGAAGACTATGACATGCCGTTGAACCGCATTTCTCCGGCGGACATGCAGACGCTTTTTTCGGCAAAGATGCTCCTTTCGAGTTATGAGGGAACGCCGATTTATGAAGATGTTGAAAAGATGATTGATTTCCTGACTGATTCAAAGACTCCTGGCAATTCTAATTTCTTAAAGCGAATTGCTGTGGCTCCGTCTCCAAAAATAATCCTGGATGAAAAGTTGTGGTCTCAGATAGTCAATGCCATGCAGGAAAATCGCGTGATTGAGTTTGACTATAACGGAAGATGGAATCCAGGTTCAACCCACCGCCGTGTGCATCCTTATCAGATACTTCTTGATGAGGGAGTATGCTTTGTATTTGGATATTCCGAAGAAAGAGATGCGGAACGAATTTTTGCCCTGAATATAATTAAAAATCTTGTCGTCACAAAGCACACGTTTGAGCTGCCAAAGGATTTTGATTTTGCCCTGCGTTGTGGCGGAGGGAAATTCGGAGTCTTTATGACTGGCGATGTGGAAGAATTCGTAATAGATTTTTATGATGAATCTCGCAACGTTGCAAAGGACTGTATTTGGGCAAATGATCAGAAAATAACGGATTACGATGAAGAATGCCGTACGCAAATAAGCTTTACTTCAACCCAAAGCCTTAAAATCATGGAATGGGTCCTTTCTCAAGGCAAAAACGCCTGCCCAGTATCCCCAAAGTGGTTTGTCCAAGACTGGAAAAAAGAAGTTGAAGCAATGTCCAAGATGATATGATGGGGTTTAGGTGATTAACTCTACGCATCCATAAACGACAAGTTTAATGAAATCTTTTATGTCCCATGGTATATTGAATAAACTTGAGATTCAAAAATTTTGAAAAAGATCATTTTCCTATCATCCAATGATAGTTTGATCGTGTATATTATTAGCTATAGAACGAGGAGGTAAGGTATGGAAGAACAGGTAAATGGCAAGAAAATCCGCTGGAATATCTCAAAGGCAATGTCATGCGTGTACCAGGTTTTGTTGGAATCAAAATTAAAGATTAAGAAAACCAAGTCCTATGTTACGGCTATGGATAATTTGATGTCTCTCTATAAGCTTAATCAGACGCAGGTATGGATTCTGTGCATGGCATGTGAACGTTACTTTGAATGTGAAGACAGCATAACCCTTAAAAATATGGCAAGTGATCTGGATTTGCCGGTAATGTACATTATCAGCTGGAAAAAGGATGTCGAGGCTCTTGTTGAAAAAAAAATTAGAGCACATCGGATTTGGAATGTAGGAGGTATAGATATGACAGATTTTTTGCATTTTCTCTTTATAAAAACGTTAAGTACAGTTGTTTATGATGAAAAATTCGGATTAGCTGGGTATCCAAAGAACCCTATTGATCAAAGTCTTATTTTCAAAATTCGTTATGGAAATCTGCTGGAATATTCGGGTGACATATTATTATGTCCTTTATCCGAAGGTTTTAAGCCAAGTAATCCACTGTCAAGGAAAATTATAAAGAAAGAAGGGAAGTGGTTGGATAAAGAAATCAAGAATCTTTATTCCTGTGATAATTCAAAATGGATTGGTTCAGAGCACGTAGCTTTTTCCCTTGCAGAAAATTAAAGTACAGGGGAATCCTTTTTGTTAGTGTTGATTTTTACTCTGAGAATAGAACTGAAATAAATGCCGGACGGATTGTTGAAGCCTTGGAGATTGCTGCGAAATACAATTGTTCAAAGCTTTCGTGTCCAAAGGATATACTCTATTCTCCAGAAAAGAAGTGTGACTATGATTTCATACATTCTCAGTTTGACTCTATTTTCAACGTTCTTGGCTCAAAGACAAAAATAAATTTTGTAATTGAGACTGTAATTCAAAAGACTCTTAAAAGTTTTCATCAGTATGAATCAACGGCAGTTTTCTATGATTTCAGTACTTCATTAGTTGAATATCTTCCAGATTGTGCTCAAATCTTACAGCATTATAGAAAATCCTTAAAGAAAATAAGAACAGTATATTCTTTTTCTACTCATACACAAAAACAAATTAAGGCTCTGTTAACTAAGCCAATAAATGAGAAAAGTGCATTCAGATTATTTAAGAAGCTCTTTGAGAAAATGGGAGGATATGAAGAATCTGGAGTAGGAAGGTATAATGATGGATTTGACTTTTTCTTGCTGGATTTATGCAGGGAAATGCCTTGGAACTTTTTTAAGATTCTTGACCTTTTGAAAAAATTCACAGATTTGTATAAAGGTAAAGTTTTTGAAGATTTCATATATAACGAAAGATTTAAGGATTTGTCTCCGTTTGAATATTATCAAAGAGGACAATGACCATGTTTTCGAATCCCAATCATTTAAGTTTTGAGGAACTATTGGAAGAAGAAATGTGTAATTGAATGACAGATAATAATGAGTCTGTCTATTTAATGGACTCAAGAAAATGCCAGACAGATACAATGAATATCATTATTTTTTATGATAAGCCATAAAAAGTAGAATTGAATTGTTGAAATATCTTGACATGTTCGAAAATATATAAAATAATAAAAATATGGATGAAACAAACGTAAAAAATCTTATTGCAACATATATTGAAGCAACAAAAAAGAATAAGATTTTTTTGAAATATAATTTAAATATTCTTGATGAAATTCATGCAAATGAAAACGCACATACTAGAATTTTGTTAAGAATTCTTGACTATATAAATGATAATGGCCAAAAAATATTTCTCAAATATTTTATTGATATGCTAAATACTACGTTAACATCATCTATATCCATAACAGGAAATGAATTAAATTGTTGTGATATTTCAGGACAGTTTGCATTTATTGATGGCTATATTACTACGGAGAATAGTGCAATTATTATTGAAAATAAAATTAATAATGCCATTGATCAATATCATCAATTAGAAAATTATATTAATACTTCAAAAATGAAATATGAAAAAAGCCATATATATGTTGTTTACTTAACAGAAAATGGAAGTAAAAAACCGTCTGAAGATTCATTAACTAAAAATGCAAAAGAATGGCTTGGCTATGAATCAGAAAATAAGAAAGGAAGATTTATTGAAATAAACTATCGAGATCATATATTAAATTTTCTTGATAGGTGCCTAAAAGAGATTTACACATCCGACGCAACTGATGAGGAAATATTATCATCAGCATTAATACAATATAAGAATTACCTAGAGGGACGTTTTGGTATGAGGAAGAATGAGATTGAGTACAATGAAAAGATGGATGAAGATATACTTCAAGCTTTGGAATTAAAGTCAGAATCTCCTTTAAAGCGATTTGATGAAATAGAGAAAATAAAAAATGAGATGATAAATACATTGGACAGAATAAAATTTGCCCCAAGGAGAACATTGGCTGAGCAGATAATTGAGTATTATAAAAATACAGAGTATATAAAATTATTCGATGAACCAATAATATGGATTGACAATATTAGGACTTTAATATTAGTCTTTCCCAATTTTGAGTTTCAAAATGACAAATATAAGCTTGATGTAAATATTTCTTTTGATTCATTTATTCTAAAAGTTAAAAGGGCGGATAATAAAGACCTTTCAAATATAGAGTTGTGCAATATATTTAAAACTCTCGGATTTAATGAATTATATGAAAAAAAAGTTGAAGATAATAAATTTGAATCAACAGGTTGTGATTTAAAAACAGAACTTGATAATTTATTTAAAGTTTTAAAAGAGGCTCAATATAAAAAGAGTCAAGTCTAATTTATTTTTTTTGTTGTTAATCTTATTAAACGGGAATCTTAGGGGGGGGCGATTGATATTGTGTGTATTCCTAAGAAAAAGTATGTGAAATATATCTTTGTAGCTGGATTCACGGGCAACACATTTTCCCAAAATAGTCCGCAAATCCTAAAGAAATTGCGTAGCAATTTCGAATCCGTGTGACAAAACAATTGTTCACTATTCTTTTTACTCCTTTCCCGAATAATAATCCAGGATTCTGCGGGCAAAGCGGTAGGCGTTTTTGATGTCGGACTTGTTTTCAAAGTATTGCTTGCGGTAGACCATACGGTCATCGAAAAAGTCCTTTATTTCCTTTAGTGTCATTTCCTTGACGCGTGGGGAAGAAACGAGCTTTGTGCATGTGGAGCAGTATTGCTTTATGCGGAAAAAGAAATTGTTTTTTTTAAGAAAGCTTTTTTTGCCTTTTCTTCATCCATCAAATTGAATGTAATGCCAAGGTTGTTCTTGCAATATTCAATTACTTCCGGGACTGTGAGTTTTTGGGGCTTTGCGGGTGTGAATTCTTTCTTGGACATTTGATGCTCCTATAAAAACTGTGTTTGTCTATTTCTGTATTTTCTGCCACAATGCCCCTATCTCTTCCTTCCAGCGTTTGACAAGGGTTCGTGGTGCAAGAGGTTCGGCTTGTGACCCCCATTTCATTATCTGCTCAAAAACCTTTTCTTCCTGTGCGGATGAGAATTGGATTGTCGTGTATTCGTCGGTTTCCTTGATGACTTTCTGGTCGTCCGCCCATTTGTGGTGTTTGATCCAGTCCTTTGCGTAATCGGTGAAGCGGATTTTGAATGTCTGCTTGTTGTCGTCCTTGAATGCACCAAGCCGTCCTCCGCCGCTGTAATTGTTGATGTCGTAATCTTTTGGGAGCTTAAAACCCTCGTTCAATACAACAATGTCAGTCATGTAGTTCAAGTCATACAAAAGCACAAGGTCTGCATATTCACTGTAGGCAAAAAGATAGACGGAACCGTTGTCCAGTACAAGCTGATATGGCCAGACAATTCTCTGGGCTTTGTTATTTGTGTAGGGCTTTGTGTAACGGAATTTCAGTTTGCGGTTTTTCAGCAGGGCATCGTATACTTTTTCCCAGCTCTGAATGTTGATGTCGTATTCCATCTGGGGAGCGACAATCACACGTCCGGAAGAAAAGATTTTGTCACCCTTTACGATTTCCGGCTGAAGGAAGTAGATCAGGTCCTTTACGCTTTCATAAAGAGGCGTATTTTTATACTGCTGCAAAAGTCCGCCCAGACTTGCAATCAGCGAAACGTTCTTTTTTATTTCGTCCGAGCAATGCTTCGAGTAAAACTCTTCTGAAAACTTTTCTTCTATGGCATAGCTTCCGTGAACCTGCCTTTCTTTGATTAGATTATTCACCTTGAGCTTTTTTATTGCCCTGAGAACTGTTATATTTGAAACATCAAGTCTCTTCTCAAAGTATTCCGAATTGTATTTGATGCCAGGATTGTCCGGAGCCTCTTCCCTTAAAATGCGGAGGATTTTCGCCCCGTACTTATCCACCTGAGGATGCGCCTCTTTTTCAACGGATTTTTCGTCCCGCCTTATCTGACGCTGCAATTTTTCTTCTTCTGAAAGTTTTCTGCTCATGCCCATATTATAACACGATATGTCCTCCCCGTGAATTCCTTTTTTATCGCTTGACTAAAATTTTTCTCTGCTGTATTATCATCTCATATTCTAATATCAAGGAGGTTGAGAAAGACTTATGATTTTTGTAATTGATTCTTTGACCTCCGCTTGTCTGGCATAGTAAACGGAATACCGCTTACACTTTTCCTGTCCTGAAAGCGGAGCAGCATCGGTTTGTCCGGACGGACATTCATTCTTGCTTTTAGGAAAATCAAATTGAAAACTAATAACACGATTATTGCGCGTGTATCATGCGTACAGAAAAATGCCTTTACTCTTTTGCCTTGTGAGGAAGACGGAAGGGTAAATACAGAGCTTGAATTAATAGGAAAGCTTAAGGGAAAATTCTTTAATCTTGGACTTGAGCCACCTGTTGTCGGTGACTTTGTTAAGGTCATTACAAATGAATACGGGGACGCTCTGATTGATGCTGTTCTCCCGCGTAAGACAGCATTTAAACGCCCGAATCGAAGCGGACATGCTGAGGCCTTTGTAAAAAATCTCCTTGAGGAAACCATAGTCGCCAATTTCGATTATGTGTTCATTGTAACTTCCCTCAACCAGGATTACAGTGAAAACAGAATCGCGCGTTATGTCTCAATCACACTCAACACTGGGGCAAAACCTGTTGTGATTCTTTCCAAGGCAGATTTGTGCGATGACCTTGATTTAAAGGTTCAGGTTACCAAGGCGGTCTGTGAAAAGGCTGACGTTATTGCAATCAGCTCGCTCACCGGCTACGGACTTGAAAATATTGAGCCCTATCTTGAAAAAGACAAGACCATTGCAATCATGGGATCTTCGGGAGTCGGGAAATCTACTTTGCTCAACACGCTGAACGGCAGTGACTTGATGGAGGTGAACCACATTCGTGACGCAGACGGAAAGGGAAGGCACACAACAACTTACCGGCAATTGTTCAAGCTGAAAAGCGGGGTCTGGATTATGGACACGCCGGGTCTTCGTGAAATCGGAGTGCTGGACATGGAGGAAGGAATCGACGAGACTTTTTCCGATGTCGTGGATTTGTTCTGCCAATGCAAGTTCAACGACTGCTCCCACACAAACGAACCGGGTTGTGCAGTTTTAGCAGCAATTAAAGACGGCAGGCTCAGTGAAGAACGCTGGAAGACATATCAGCAGCTCCATACTGAAAACGAATGGGGCAAGGCAAAGATGATGCAGATAGCGAAGTTCACGAGGGAATACCAGAAGAACAGATACCGTGGATGGGATTTGTAGCAAACAGAGCAAGGAGGAAATATGCTTAGATTGAGGCCCTATAAGGCGGAGGATGCAGAGACGATAATCTCTTGGTGCAGGGATGAAGTGAGTTTTAGGAAGTGGACGGCAGACAGATACGAGTCCTTTCCAATCACAGCGGAGGACATGAACAGAAAATATCTGGACAATAACGGCGACTGCGATGAGGCGGATAATTTTTTTCCCTTTACGGCTTTTGATGAAAATGGAATTGCGGGACATCTTATCATGCGTTATCTGGACGCTGAGAAATCTCACATTCGTTTTGGATTTGTGATAGTTGACGATTCAAGGCGGGGACAGGGTTACGGCAGAAAGATGCTTTTCCTTGCGCTTGATTATGCCTTTAACATTTTTAAGGCCAAAAAAGTTGACCTAGGTGTTTTTGAAAACAATCCGCCTGCAATGAAGTGCTATAGGGCGGCGGGATTCAAACCGTGCAATGAGCGCGTGATGGACCTGCTTGGTGAAAAATGGAAGTGCATCGACATGGAGATAAAGAGGGAAGACTATTTCTGCTCAAAGGCCATAAAGGGGCTTCACCATGTTTCGATGAAGTGTGCTGACCCTAAGCTTTTTGAAAAGGCCCTTTCATTCTACAAGGACATCTTGGGATTTGCGGAGGAGAGGCGCTGGGATCAGGGTGTCATGCTCAAAAGCGGTTGGGAGGGCGAATCTTCCTTTCCTGCCAGAATCGAAATCTTCTGCAACGGTGAGGGAGTCAAGGCTCTTGGCGCTGTAAGACATTTCGCCCTATGCACGGATAAGGTTGATGAGCTTGCGGCAAAGGTAGAGGAAGCTGGTTATGAGGTCTTTATAAAACCAAAGGACAATGTTGTTCCAAGCAAACCGGAATTCCATGCGAGGCTTGCATTTTTCTACGGTCCACTCGGAGAACAGGTTGAGCTCTTTAATCCAAAGTGAGTGCCCGGTTCAATTTCACCTGGATCAGTTCCCGGAGCTCTTGTAATACTTGATGCTGTAGTTCCAGAAGAGATAGGCAAGGATGTACATGACGATTCCGACAAGAGGCGTTATGTACATGAAGAAAGAGGGATAGCTCGCCATGTCATCTTTTCTCAGCAGGAACTGGGCGGGAAAGTAATTTACAAAGGCAAAGGGAACGATAAAGGTCATGCAGAATTGAATGGCCTTGTGGAAGATGCTGATTGGGTATCCGGCGAATTTGCGCATATTCCAGTAGAAGACTTCCTTAAGCGTGTTGGTTTCAAGAAGATAGATGTTCAGCGCCGCAAGGAAGAGGAAGATGGCACCCTGAATCAATACTCCGCCTGCGATGGTAAAGATGTAATAGACGACCCGCAATGGCGTCCACACCACTCCGATTTTTGCCGCGGATAAAATGAAGAGCAGGATGCCCAATCCTCCGTGACCGACAGCCGCAAACCAGTCGGCATTTGAAAAAATCAGCTGGTACAAGAGGCCTCGTGGACGGAGCAAATATCTGTCAAATCCACCTGTCCTTACCGTCTGTCCGAAATCCCTGAGTCCCGTAAAAAAGATGATGAGGATTCCGTAGGTGACGTAAACCAGACTGAACAAAAAGAGCATCTCGTAAATGTTCCAACCGTTAAGGCTGTCGAATTTTAAAAGCGTAAAGTAAATCACGATGATTGCTGTTGCTTCCCGCATGAAGACTGCGAATGAGCGGAGGAGCGCGTCAACCTTGTACTGAAACCACGAGCGGAAAATCATCCTTGTGTAGATTGCCGTAAGACTTAAAAAATCGCTTTTCATAATCAACCTCCCTGAACGACGAGTTTCTTTTTGCCTTTATTCCAAAGAATGAATCCAAAGGAAAGCAGGACGAAAATCCATGCCAGCTGCTTGATGAATCCACCTGCAATTTCACTTCCGCTTAGATTTCCAAGGTAGATTTGAACCGGCGTGAAGTAAATTGAATCAAAGGGGGTAAAGCCAATCAATTTTCTTATGGCATCGGGCATGAACCAAAGTGGAATCATGGAACCGGACAAAACGTTGATGAATACGTTTTTAATCGTCATGATTGCCCAGACATTCAAAAGCCAGAAAGAAAACATCTGGAAGAGATAGCTCAAACTCCACAAGACACCGTAACCGAGGACGGCGCTGAGTAAAAAGAGGCAGAATGAGCCTGCGCCTGCGGGGGCTTCAATACCAAAGAAAATGAGGGAAGCTGTCAAGGCGGGGACAAAATGGAAAATCAACTTGAAGAGGGCGTTTCCAAGATTGTCGGCCAGCATCCTTCCGTGAAAACTCACAGGCAAAAGCATTTCCGTTGCAATGCTTCCGTTGTAGAGCCTGCTTGAAAGGTAATAGTCATCCACCACAAAAAAAGATTCAAGACCCAGCGAAAGGATGAAGTTGGTCGTGACCATGCTCATGGTGATTCCGTCAACCGCTTCCCTGCCGGCATAAAGGGCCCTGTAGATTTCAACGTATATCAAAAGCCTGATGAGCGTGTTCAAAATCCCAAGCCAATGATCCAGACGGTAGGCGCTTTTTTGAAGGAAACTTTTTTTCGCGAACGCAAGATATGCCGATATTCCCATTTATGCCTCCCTGCCGCCGTACATTTTTTGAATGATGCTTTCGATTTCAGGTTCCGCCACTGTGATGTCGCGTACATTGTAGTTGTCAAGAATCTCGTGCATCAATTTATTTACGTCAACTACATTGTTGTCAAAGTTAAAGCTGATTTTCCTGTCCTTCATTTTTTCCATGGCAACGTTTTCCATCGGAGAAACTTGGCACTCTTCATTGAATTCCGCGATGAGTCTTCTTTCGCTTCCGTATTTATTCCTGATGCCGTGCAGGGAACCGTCGTACATGAGAGAGCCCTTGTCTATGATTATGATTCTATTACATGTCTGTTCAATGTCCTGCATGTCATGCGTGGTGAAAATCATCGTGACCTTGTCTTCAGCGTTCAGCTGCTTGATGAAGCTGCGGATTGTTTCCTTTCCGATTACGTCCACACCGATTGTCGGTTCGTCAAAGAAAACGATGTCCGGTGAATGTAGGAGGGACGCCACAATGTCAGACCTCATCCTTTGGCCAAGGGAAAGCTGCCTTACAGGTTGGTTGATGAAAGACTTCATGTCCAGCATTTCGGTAAAGCGCTCAAGATTCTTTTTGTATCTGTCCTCAGGAATGCGGTAGATTGCACGGAGCAGCTCAAAACTGTCGATAACGGGAAGGTCCCATTGCAGCTGTGATTTTTGTCCGAAAACTACGCCGATGTTTTTGACATAAGCCTTCCTCTGCTTATATGGAATGTATCCGTTAACCTTGATTGAACCCTTGTCGGGACAGAGGATGCCGGACAGCATTTTGATTGTGGAAGATTTTCCCGCGCCGTTGGGGCCTATGAATCCAACCATCTCGCCTTTTTCAATCGTAAAGCTGAGTTCGTTCACCGCCTTTTTGATTTCGTATTTTGGAACGAACATATTGGCAATCATTCCGGGAATTCCTGCGCTTCTTTTGTTGACCTTGAATTCCTTGGAAACGCCATTTACTTCGATAAAACTCAATTTTCCACCTCCATGCAATTTTGTTTTTAAATATGACGAATGCTTTCCGCAAGACTTGCCTTGTGGAGTGCAATCGACTTCACATTTGATGTAAGGGAAATCCTCTTTAAAAGTTCCTTTGAGGAAACGTGGTTTGAATTGTAGCGGAATGTCATCCTGCCGTTTTCCACACTGTATGATTCAATTTCCAAATCCGAGACATCGGGCATCTTTCCCTCAAACTCAACATAACCGGTCTGCATGGGAGAAAGCCTTTTGTAGAGTTCTTCCTTGGAGCCATAGAATGCGACGCTCCCCTTGTTCAAGAGCAATACCCTGTCCGAAATCGTAGTTATGTCCTCCATGCTGTGTGAGCTTACGAGAAGAGTTTTCCCATCACGCTTTTTTTCCTGAACAAGTTCATAGAATCCCGCCTTTGCATTTTGATCCAAACCGATGCAGGGCTCGTCAAAGATGTAAAGTTCCGCGTCACGGATAAAGGTCATTCCAAGTTCCGCCCTTCTTTTTTGACCCAGGGAAAGGCTCTTTGGTTTTGAGTTAACGATGTCAGCGAAATCCAGTACCGACATGACATGATTCAATCGCTCCTGGAAGACGTTTTTTTTAATTCCGTAGATAAGGCACATCTGGTCAAGGCCGTCAATTATCGAAAGCCTCTCGTCATAAAGTGGGATGTCGGCGTAGAGAACAGCGATTCTGTCCGCGATTTTTTTCTGTCCTTCAAGGGGATTTTTCCTGAGGGTAAAGATTGAACCGGATTCAGGTTTTAGGAGTCCCGATGCAAGTTTGAGAAAAGTGGTCTTGCCAGATCCTGACGCTCCGATTATTCCCAGAGTGATTCCGCGGGGAATGTGCAGGTCGATGTCGTGAAGAATGAATTTGTTCAGGCCGTTGCAGATAATCATGGTTCTACAATAAACCCAGCTGGGATTCGGCGCAAGCGGGATGGGATAAACGGCAATTTTTTGGGATGAAAAATCAGCTTGGAATGAAAATGTTTACTATAAAGTAACCGTCTTCTTCGTAAAAGTCCGTCATGCCCTCGTAGGATTCAGCGATTTCCTTGATTTGACTTACTCCGAAACCGTGTTTTTCAGAATCGTTTTTTGTTGACTTTAAATTTGGATTTGTTTCTAAAATGGATTTTGAGATTCTGTTTTTTACGCTTATGACGTCGTAACCCTTTTTCTCGTAGACGCTGATTGCAATTTCTTTTTTGCTTTCCTGCCTTTCGTGCTCTATGGCGTTGTCAACTGCATTGGAAAATACTGCGGAAAAATCAATCCCCTTCATTTTGCCAAAGGCGGCTTTTCCGATGTCGGCTTTTACGTCTATTCCTTCCTGGCGGCAGACTTCCAGCTTGTCGTTGAGTATATGATTTAAAAGTGGATTTCCTGTCTCCACGTAACTTTTCACGGCGTTCAGTTTTTCAAGAATCTGGGAGATGTAGTTTTTTGCGTTCTCATAGTCTCCACTGTTGATGTAGGAAGTCATTACCATAAGGTGATTGCGCATGTCGTGCTTAAGCTTTCTTGTGTTCTGGTGCAGAAGCCTGATTTCCTCCTCCTGCCTGGTGATTTCATCCATCTGCCATTTGTAGGAATCAAGCTCGTATTTCAAGTCTTTGTTTTGCGCCTCAAGCTCGAGAATCTTTTCGTTAAGCTCTTCAAATTCTTTTTTCTTTTTTCCAATCATCGCCGCATGTACCTTAATATGCTTTCCTTTGCCGCCTCTGAATACGATTTTCCGATGGGCAGTTTTGCTCCGCTGTCCAGTTCAAGTGTGTCCGACTTCAGGATTTTGATGTGCTCAAGATTTACAAGAAAGCCCTTGTGGATTCTGAGGAAGTCGCTTCCCTGTAGTTCCCTTTCTATGTTCGCCATGGTTGAGCGCAGGCGGTAGTCTCCGTCTTTTGTGCAGAGTGCAAGATAGTTGGCCTGGCTTTCAAAATAAAGTATGTCGCTTTCGGCAATGTTAATCGTCTTTGATGCCGATTGAAAAACAAAGTGCCTCTTTCGTCCTTCAATTTCCTTTTCGCAGTCTTTAAGTACATTCCTTAATTCTTCCAATAGGAATTTTTTCCGCACGAATGCAAAGGGGTGATATTTGAAGCTGTCGTAAACAAGCTCATCGTGGGCTGTAACGAAAACGATCAGAGTCCGGGCTTTCTCCTGGGCAAAATGTGACGCTACTTCCATTCCGCTCATCCCCGGCATGTCAATGTCAAGAAGAAGTACGTCCGGCCTTTCCTGGGTGGAAGAGATGAATGATTCGCCGTCTGCAAAAGTCTGCACTTTGCTTTCCGGGAATTCATCTTTTATAAATGAAGCAAGCTCTTCAAGTATTTTTTCTTCGTCATCACACAAAGCGATATTCAATTTTTGTCTCCAGATTCACTATAATTATACATCGTCATACAGGTTCAGCACACAATCGGATCCCCGCAAAATTTCCTCCTCCTGCATCCCTTGCAGAAAGAGCCCATCCACACTTGGTCAAATTGTTCCGCCGCTGATTTTACGAAATCCTTGTTGCCGCTCAAAACACCGGCCTCAAAATTACGGGTATTCTCCCCTTTCATCCCAAGTCCAGCCCCCGTTAGATTTGCGGATCCCACGTATGCTTTTTTCAAATCAAAGATGATGATTTTAAAATGAACTCTCGGGCACAAAACCCGCTCCATTCCTTCAATCAAAGCTGGATATTTATCAAAGTCTGCCCGAAATGCAGGTCCCGGCTCTTTTGCGTGTATCAGACGGATTTCAACACCCCGTTTTGCAAGGTCCGATAAAACTTCCAGCAACGGTTTTGTTCCACGGCCATCTTTTACGTAGAGATCCTTTATGTCGGCGGTTCCAATCCAAAGAGTTTTCTTTACGGTCTTAATCCGCTCAATCACCTGCTCGTAATGCTCTTGATTTGAAATGTAGACGATTTCTTCCATAATCCCATTGTATCATAAAAAATGAATGATTTGTAACAGATTTGTTTATACCGCAAGATTTTCTTAAAAATTCATTGATTGTTTTCTCAATAAAATGTATATTCTAGAAAGACATTTGGTGTATATTTCATCAGCAGTCATTCCAAGGAGATTTTATGAAAGGGAAAATGCGTTTTGTTTTTGCAGGATTTATCCTGTCCGTCGTTTCTGTGATTTCACTCATGTCATGTGGATCCGGTTCCGCAGCAAAGACCGAAGCCCATGAAAGAGACGCTTCCGTAATCAGCAACCATTCGTTGTCCGACACATTCGAGGTTGTTGATTTTTCCCCGAACGGAACTTTAGGCAACAACATCAACTATCCGTCCGTCCAGATTCAGTTTTCCGAGCCAGTAATCGCATTGCAGAAACTCGGCGAACCATCCGACAAATCTCCCTACGTCACGATTACTCCACCGCTGAACGGAGTCTTTCGATGGTACGGCACAAGCCTTCTCAGTTTTGAATCCTCCGACAAAGTTATCCCCCAGAAAATCTACACGGTAAAAGTCGCCCCAGATTTGACATCAATCTCCGGCAAAGTGATTAGCGGTCAGACAGAATTTACCTTCCACACTCCTGAACTTCGCATCACCGACATCATCCCGGGATATGGTGCCATCCAAAATGGTGAGTATATAGATAAAAACAGCGTTCCCCCAAGCGCATCCAAGGACATTGGAATCAGCTTCAACGCTCCTGTTAATCTGAACGTTCTCAAAAATGAGCTCAAAGTTTATCAGCCAAGCGGAGAAGTTCCTTTTACAATCAAAACAGAAAAATCAAAGGGCAAGGATGCCGCGGAGATTCCGAACTTTGTACGCATGACACTCAACGCTGATTTGCCCGTGGACTCAGATATCCGCATAGTTCTTCCAAAGGGCTCAAGTGCCGACAAAGATTGCATTCAGACCTCCGAAGAACAGATTATCTCATTCCACACATTGAAGCCATTGTCGTTGAGCGAGGTTGACAGCACCGGCTATTATTATTCAGAATATCCAAACAGGGTCGTGTTCGAGTTTTCAGAGACCCTCAAAGGAGGACAGGAAGCCGATGTCGCCAAATTGATTTCCGTTGATTTTGATGCCACAGTCACAAAGGACAACATAGCCATAGACGGCAGAAATCTGATTGTTCACACTCTCCCGGTAAAATACAACTCCACATATACAATCACTCTGAAGCCAGGCATTAAAGACCGTTTCGACAGAACATGGGATCACACACGCACCGAAAAAATCTCTGTTCCCAAGGCTCCGTCCTACGCATCTTTCAAGGATTACGGATTTCTCATGCTTGAGGCACAGTACAATCCGAAACTCGCTTTTGCATTCCAGAATCTGAAGCCCGGTTCCAAATACACATTGACAGCCCTTGCCGACGCACGTGGAAAATCAGTCAGCAAGACCGACATTTCAGAATCCCTTGACTCAGGATTCCCCGCCGACACTGAAATCATAAAAGCCGTTGATTTGGCACCCCAGCTTGAGTCAACATCTTCCGGTCAATACCACGGAACCGTAGAATTCAACGCAAAAATCAATTACGAATACCGGTACAGGGACTGGCAGACAAAAGAATACAAATATGAGGAAAACTCAAGAGAAAACGACCAGATAATCCAAGTGACGGATTTGGGACTCACGGTCCGCTACGGATACAACAAAGCCGTTGTTCTTGTAAGCAGCCTGAAAACAGGAGAGCCCATACCCAACGCAGAAGTTTCCGCAATCAGGGTTCCTTACGACTACAGCTACAAGGACATTTTCACAAAATCAGTTTCCACAATCGCAAAAGCCACTACCAACTCTCAGGGACTTGCCGTTGTGAATATCCCCGAAAAGACATTCGCGCAGATGTCCAAAAAATACGACCGCTTTTATATAGAAGCAAAAACATCCGATGACCGCGCTCTCTTCCGACCCGACAGCCATAATATGTGGTCTTCATCTGTTTCGGAAATATCAAATCCCTACAGTGCCGAAGAAGTGAAAAACGTTGCCTTCATCTATACCGACCGGGGACTCTACAAACCAGGAGAGACCCTGAGCTACAAGATTATAGACCGGCTTTTGGAAAAGGGAAACTACACCGCCTACACCGGAAAGTATAAAATCAGCCTTACCGAGGGATACTGGGATCCGAAAGTTTTCCTCACAAACGAGGGAACCACATCAAAAAATGGAACCGCATGGGGCACATTCAAAATCCCGGAAGATATAAAGCCCGGCACATATTGTCTTTCCTACAGTCACGGCGACCAGCGGGTAGAGACAATCTATTTTGAAATCCAGTTCTTCGAGCGTCTCAGATTTGAGGCAAGTGCGTCCATCCCCAAAATGGATTATTTCATCGGCGACACACTCACCGCAAATGTTTCCGCGTCTTATCTTGGAGGAGGAAGCCTGAGCAACTGTACCTACGACGCATATTGGTCTCGCTCCCCCTGTGGATTCAGACCCGAGGGCTCCAAATTTGAGAACATGCGGTTCGGACCTCTCCAGGGCTACGACGGAACTTCCACTTTGAAAAGCGATGACGGAAAATTGAACGCGGAAGGAAAAGTCTCTCTGTCCCAAAAAACCGATGCGACCAAACTCAAGGGCATGGCCTACAGCTACAAAATGCAGGCAAGCATATCCGACGCAGGAAATCAGAGCATCTCAACCGGAGCTTCCGCAATCGTTCACCCGGCATATTTTTACCTTGGTCTGAGCGGAATCAAAAACAACAAGGGATTCCCCAAAAAAGGAACCACGCTCAAGTTTGATTATCTGTGCGCGACACCCGAGGGAAAATCCCCTTCAGCAAGCGAGCTGCCATCAAACAAAAAGATGACGGTGGAGCTTCTTCGTGAGGAATGGAAGGAAGTCCAGCAGATGTCATGGGACGGAAGGCTTACCACAAGATACAACCGCGAGATGGTGACGGAAAGCACAAAAGAAATCACTCTCTCCGGAAGCGACAAGGAAACCGAGCTGTCCGTAACCCCACAGAACGGAGGCGAATATCTCTTGCGCATTTCCACCACGGATTCCAAGGGCAACGAGATTATTACCGAAAGATATTTCTATGTGACAAGCAGCGACTGGTACTGGTTCTCCCGTGATGATGCGGACGAAATCAAGCTGACCACTGACAAAGATGTTTACGAGGTTGGTGAGACTGCCCAGCTCCTCATGCAGAGTCCCTTGCCAAAAGGCCGCTATCTGATTACCGTTGAGCGTGACGGAATCCTTTCCGAGGAAGTCCGTGAGATTAAGGAAGCTTCCACCGTACTTGAGTTCCCGATTAAGGAAAGCTATGTTCCTGTCATGTACGTGGCCATTTCTTCCTATTCTACGCGATCCGAAAATCCGCCGAAAGATTTCAAGACTCCCGACGTGGGTAAGCCCAAGGGATATTTCGGTGTCACAGCCATGAACGTAAGCACAAAGACACGTCGCTTTGAGATTGACGTGAAAACAGACAAGGCCGTTTACAAACCGGGAGAGACCGCCACAATCAAACTCCACGCCTCCACAAAATCAGGACCCGTGAAGGATGCGGAAATCAACCTGATGGCCGTAGACCGTGGTGTGATTGATTTAATCGGCTACCATGTCCAAAATCCCCTTGAGTATTTCTATACGGCATACAGATTCCCTGAATGTGTCGCCGGAGGAGACAGCCGCTCCCTGCTCATGGCTCCTGTCACTTACACAAGCAGCAATCTCGTTGGTGGAGACTCTGACAAGCTGGATGAAAGAAAGAATTTCGATCCCACTGCCCTATTCCTTCCTGCCATTACGACGGATGCGAACGGAGATGCGACCTGCACATTCAAGCTCCCGGATACCCTCACTGCCTACAGGATTACTGCGGTTGGTGTGGACAGAGACAACTTTGCCATTAAGGAAAGCGAGATGTCCGTTGCAAATCCTGTGTCCGTAAGACATGTGCTTCCAAGAAAACTCCGCATCGGTGACACAAGTGAAATCGGAGCCACAATTACGAACCTGGAGGACAAGGGACACAAAGTCAGTCTTTCCATGGAGCTTCTTGAGGGCGTTGAGGATGACGGAAACGATGAAAAGCTTTCGAAGATTGCAGGAAAAGCCGAGCTTGTTGGAGTCGCCGACCAGAGCGTGATTGTCGATGCAAAATCCACAAAGGCAGCCATGTTCAACATCAAGGCCGTGAAAAACGGATGGATTACCGTAAAATATACAGTCCGCTCCGATGTTGTGAACGAGTCGATTGTCGTACCGCTTGAGATTGAAAAACCATACATTTGGGAAAAAGTGACGACCGTGGGTGAAGTAGGCCGCGACGAGGAAAACGCAAGCATGGAAGAAAAACTCATCCTTCCGACAGACATTGAGGATGGAAAGGGAGAGTTCTATGTGCAGCTCGATCCAACCCGCCTTGGTGTGCTCCGTGAAGCCGTGGACTACACGTTCCATTATCCCTATGGATGTCTTGAGCAGAGATCATCCGCGGTTCTTCCTCTGATTGCGTTCGGTGATTATATCAAGGCATTCGGACTGAACAACGAGGTAAAAAATCCGCAGAAGGTTGCCCTTGCCGAAATCAAGAAATGGGGAGATTCCCAGCTTTCCAACGGTGGATTCCCCTACTGGCCGAGCGGATCCTACGACAGTGAGTATGTCTCAACAAGAATCGGTGAGATACTCGGAATCGCCATGGCAAAGGATATGAAGATTCCAGACACCATCGACGTAGGAAAACTCGCGAACTATCTCTTGAGCAAGGGATATGAGAATTTGAACAATAAGAAAATCTATTCCTATTACAGCTATGATGCAATGCATGAGCTCTATGCGGCGGCACTTCTGGGTGCGGAAATTGATGTTACGAAACTTGCCGACTTCCTCACTGCGGATGACACTGATTTCTCCACGCTTTGTCTCTGCGGAATGATTTATGCGAAGGCAGGCTACAAGAACAGGGCAAAGGACGCACTGAAAAAAGCGAAGAATTATGTTTCCTTGACAAGTCAGGGAGCGGACATCAACGCCGGTGGATTCGACGGTTACTGGTCGTTCTACTGGAATGCAGCCGAAAAGTACGCACTTCTCCTGCAGCTCATTTGCGACACGAACCCGGGAGACTCTCTTTCCCAGCACATCGTCTATGAGCTTCTCAAGCAGCAGAGAGCCCAAAAGGGATATTGGTACTCCACAGCAGGAACAGCCCGTGTCCTTACAGCCTTTGATGAGTATATCCGTGCGAACAAACTTACAAAGCTCGATTTCACAGCCGAGGTTCTCTTGGGTGGAAAGAAAGTTCTGGACGGAAAGTTCAAGGGTGTAAATGCAGAGGCCGTGGAAACAACCGTGGACTTCAGCGAGGAGCCGATTAAGTCTCTTGCGCGTGACAAGGAAATCTCCCTGAAATTCAACAAGGAAGGAAAGGGAACCCTCTTCTACACTACATCCATGAAATATGCCGTTCCTGTAGATGAGCAGGTGGCGCGTGATGAGGGAATCTGTATCTTTACGGAAATCACTGACGCAAAAACCGGGGAAGTCGTAAAGGGTGACAGACTTGAGGCAGGCAAACTCTACCGTGAAAAAGTCTATGTGTCATCGAACCACTACAGAAACTTTGTTGCGGTCCGTGCTCCAATTCCAGCAGGTGCGGAGATTTTGAACGCTGCATTCGCTACCACAGGTACATTGCCAGAGACAAAAGAGCAGGAAAGAAATGATTACGATGACGACTACTACTATGATTATTATGACTACTATTATGATAATTATAACTGGTGGCTCTCATATCAGGGAATCTACGACTCCGAAATTCAATACTTCTGGGACAAATTCCCGAGGGGAAATCAGACCGTAGAGTTTACTTTCCGCGCCACACGCAAGGGAGAATTCAACACACCGTGCGCCACAGCAGAGTGCATGTATGAGGAAGAAATCTTCGGACGCAGCAACGGAAAGAAATGGACCATTGAATGAGTGACAAAAAACTTGCCGGTGGAAAAGGAAAAAAATCCAGGGTCCATCGGCATTTACTCAGATTTCTGCTCTTTTTGATTTTCTTGGTCCTGTTGATTTCAGGAACGCATCTTTTCTTTTATCTTTCCCCCATGCCTGAGCTGGATGCGTTTTTGAAAGAACAGTACAGTACCCGCTTTTATGACAGAAACGGAATCCTCCTTCACATCATGCCATTGGAAGGTGGCGTAAGAAAAGAATACCGTCGTCTTGACGAATATCCGGAATATCTTCAAAAAAAGTTTATCGCGGAGGAGGACTCCCATTTTTATTTTCATCCCGGAGTTGATTTTCTGTCCATAATCAGGGCGGCAAAACAAAACAAGGAAGCAGGAAAAGTCGTAAGCGGTGCGTCCACAATCACCATGCAGCTGGTGCGACTGATTCATCCCAGAAGCGGAGATGTTTCCATGCGGACAAAAATCAGCGAGATGTTCCTTGCATTTAAGATAGAAGCCAAGCTGTCCAAAAAGCAGATTCTGGAACTCTACCTGAACAACATCCCTTTTGGAAATCTGGCGGATGGAGTGGCATCAGCGGCACGTACATTTTACGAAAAGACCCCGGACCAGCTGAGCAATGATGAAATCGACGTGCTTTCCAAAATCCCCAGAAGACCGTCCGAATACGCGCCTCCAAAATCCTGCGACTACGAGACAAGGTGCAATCATTTCATATTATATGCAATCCGAAAACTCAAGGAAAAATACACAATCATTCCGCCGGAAATCACTCTTTCCATTGACTGCACGCTGACTGAAAAAAGTGAGAACCTTGTGCAGCTCCAGCTTTCCGAACATCAAAATGCGAGAATCCATAACGGTGCTGCCTTTGTCATAAACAATAAAACCGGAGAGATAATTGTCTGGTGCGGAGACGCGTCTTTCCAAAATGTCCATGCCGGTCAGATTGACGGTGTGCTTGCAAAAAATCAGCCCGGAAGTTCCATGAAGCCCCTTTTGTATGCCCATGCCCTTGAGAACGGATTTTACCCCTCCTCCATTTTGCCCGACATCCAGATGGATTTTGGAACGAGCGGAGTTTACATTCCCAACAATTTCAACAACCGGTTCAACGGTCCCGTTTCTTTCCGCTACAGTCTTGCATCCAGTCTGAACGTTCCTGCCGTATTTCTTCTGCACGAGATTGGAATTGATTCCTATTTTTCAAAACTCATGGATTTGGGATATGTGTCCCTTGAAAAATCCCGGGAGAGTCTTGGCCTGTCACTTGCTCTGGGTGCGGGAGAGGTGTCCCTTTATGAGATGGTCAGGGCCTTTTCTGTCTTTCCGAATGACGGCAGACTTACGAATCTTTCCATTGAAAAAAAATCAGGCACGGAACCAATCCAAGAAAAGAAGAAGATTTTTGAGTCTGATACCGCAAGAGTGATGTGCGACATTTTGAGCGATAAATCCGCGCGTGCAATGGGATTCGGTAACGCGAAAGTTTTTGACACAGCTTATCCGAGCATTTTTAAGACGGGAACTTCAAATCAGTTTCAGAACATTATCGCACTGGGAGCCACAAGTGAGTTTACCGCCGGAGTTTGGATGGGAAACCACGAGGGAGAGACAGTTGTAAAACAAACCGGAAGCAGCATACCGGCCCGTGTGGTAAGAAGCCTTTTGGACAATCTCAGCGAGACCTATGGAGCCAAACCATTTCTGTCACCTGAAAAATATGAGAAAAAAGAAATCTGTGCCCTTTCCGGCATGAGACCCACATCTTACTGTCCTGCCGTCATCAAGGAGTTTGTCCCCAAAATCAGCAGGGAAAATGCTGACTATGAAAAATCCTGCACATGGCATAGAAAACAAAATGGCTCTGTCGTCACTCTGTACCCGGAGCAGTACCGTCACTGGGCAAGCAACAAAAATTTCTACGGCACCATTTCATCCGAAGGTGACAGATTGCAGATTGTGACCCCCAAAAATGATTCGGTCTTTGTCCTGAATCCACAGATGCCGGAAGAGGTACAGAGACTTCACGTTATGGCTCTTGGTGGAAAATCTGTACCCATCACTCTTTTTGTGGACGGTGATTTTTACGGAACATCGGACTCTTTGACATGGGATGTACCCCTAATCCGCGGCTCCCACGTCCTGACCGTCACATCCGGGGATGAAAAATACTCAGTTTCCTATTCTGTCCGGTAAAATTAAGACTAGGGAACCTCGAAAATCAATTTTGGAGTATATCAACAAGATGTGAACTCGCACCCAGAAGCTCAGGTCTTTCGCAGGTTGCAAGGTGATATTTTATAAAAAGAGCAAAGGTCTCCTCATCCATAGCGTTCAGCTCACGGCGCATGTAATCAGCGGCTCCATCTGCGGCAATCAATTTGAGTCTCTTGCTTTCTGTCATCCTGTTGATTTCATCTATATCCTCTATGCGAAGATATGTGTACAGTTGATCTGGTGAGGGTACAGTGTGGAAATCGAGGGTGACAGATCCATTTTCCATGCACTCCCTGATTTTATTTTTCTTAAAACAGTATTGGATTATGCTGTACTCATTCATCAGATACGCTACAAAAATGATTCCGCCTTTTTTTGTGACGCGTCGTGCCTCAGTCAAAGCCTGTACCTGCTCATCCCTTGTGTGCAAGTGATACATGGGTCCGAAAAGCAAAGTGAGGTCGAAACTTTCATCGGAAAGAAAATGCAAGTCTCGGGCATCGCCAGGCCAGCAGTTTACACTCGAGTGCTTTAACTCAAGGACTTTGAGATTTCTGGGTACAAGTTCCACGGCGGTGACAGAGTGTCCCTCTTCGGACAAGGGTACAGAATATCGACCTGTACCTGCTCCTATATCCAGAATTCTCATCTGTTCCCCGTTCGGAATGAAATCATGTATATATTTCATTGATGTCGTGAACTCAACCTGTCCGTGCCTTGTAGTAAGCCGGTGATCCTCATCAAATTTGTTGTAATATTTTTCCAGCTCCGTCATTGCCCTTGAGCCTCCCGATGTTTTTTGAATCGCACATGAATCACTTTCATTCGTTAGTCTTGTTTTTCTTCGCCAGTGAACTCCAGTTTTTTATGCCCACAAGAGCCTCCACCAGATAAATCGCCTTCTTTGTGACATAAACAGGATCCTTTTTCAACACATATTGTGCAACGGCAATCACATCAGTTATAAGCCACCAGACATATTGCTCTTTGTACCGTAACGCCTCAAGTCCTATGGCCACGATTCCTATGGCAAAGATTGCAGAATCAAGCCACTTCATCACAGAGACGTTCCATCCGAACTGAGTCGCGAATCTCATCCAAGTGTTGCCGGCAAGGAACGAAAGTGCCAGGTGTACGAAAACTGTTATCGCCAGGATGATTAGAATCACAATCAGACTTTGCCACCATTTAAGCACCTTGGATTTTGCAAGCAGCTTGTCCTCGTCATCCTTGTGTCTGTACCAGTTGACCCAGGAAATAATGTTCATGGGGAAGTAAACGACTGCCTCGAGCCAGAATGTCGCCCATATCCCGAAGTAGGCCAGATAAATCATAAAAACGCTTGTATTGACAACCGCAAACGGAAAATTCATCCTGTTGGCCTTTGCCGTAAAAAACACGCAGATTATGCCGCACAGACCGGAGATAAAATTGATGATTGCAAGCCACCGTGGAGTGTCCTCCTGGGGAAGAACCGCATAATAAATGGAAATCGCCAGCATGATAACGCACATTACGATTTCATACCATTTCAAGCTTCTGAAAGCCTTGCCAATCTTTCGGAAAAATCCGAGATTCTTCTCTTCGCTTTCTCTCATCAAACCATCCATTTTTCTTTCTCCTCAAATATTTTCATTGCCCTAATCATTGTGCTGCTTATCGGATATGTTTTTCTCTCCGCGTCCACAATGATATGCCTTGCCTCTGGATATGCCCTTGAAAAATATTCTCCGTATGAAGGCTCGCTGGAATACACGAAATCCATCCGGGGAACATATTTTCTTACGAGCGGTGTCTCAGCGTCCCAATCCTCGGTTCCATCGGGAAGTTTCAAATTCAGCACGTCAACGACATGGAACTCCGTGTTCGGATAAAGGGAGCAAACTCTTTTCAGCTGTTCCGTCCTTGATTCTACGCTTAGAGTTTTATCCCTGTCCGTGCGCAGAATTCTCAGCTCGTCGTCGCCGTTTATGAACATCAGAACCACCACATGACCGCACTGTCTTGCCGCCGTGTCTATGCAGTAAAGATGTCCCTTGTGCATGGGAAGAAATTTTCCTCCATAGAACCCGACCGTTTCATTCATGTCCATTAACCTCCAAAAGTTTATAAAGTCTCGCAGGTTTACCCTTTGAATTTACCGTCCTGTCCAAATCGATGGCTCTGCCGCTTGCAACATAGTCCCTCAGAAATGTCTTCCGAAAATTGGGAAGATCCAAAGCCCTGTTTTTGATTGTCTCATGGATTTTTTTCAGCTCCGAGATTGTGAACTCGTTTTTGTCCTTCAGAAGATTGAATGCGTCATCCTCATAATCAATCCGGGTACGCAGCCTGCTGATGGCCATCCTTACAATCTCCGCGTGGTCAAAAGCCAAATCGTCTTCCGTGACTTTGATGTTTCCGCTTATGAAATTGATGCCGTCAACGTCGTATTTGATTTTGAAAAGTCTGGCATCCTTCGCATGGATTCCGCTCTGAATATGGAGCAAACTTTTTGGAACAAGAGCCGTGTATGCGACCGAGATTACGGTGGTGCGTGGATCCCTTTTCGGAGAGCCGAATGTATAAAGCTGCTTTAGAAACACATTGTCAACGCCCGTCTCTGATTTCAAAACCCTTGCAGCAGCCTCATCGAGCGATTCCATACCAGCATGAAGAAATCCACCCGGAATGGCCCATCGGTTTTTATAAGGAAAATCACCACGGTTTATAAGAAGGATGTTGAGTTCATCGGAAGAATCCAGGGTAAAAATAGCTATATCCGTGGTGACGGACGGCCTTTCGTATTTTGAAGCGTCATAATTTTCAAGGAAATCTCTTTCCTCTTTTGATGTCTGATCCTGTTGTTTCATCGCGGCCCCCTTATATTAGTATCATTAACCATTTTCATTATGGTACATTTTACCAATATTGTCAAGGGCCTTTTTCTCTATTTTTCAGAACCCTTTTCAATCACAATTCTTTCGAATCTAAGATTTGTCTCCTCCATCAAAAGGACAAAGGGTATCTCCACGCAAAAACTGTCACCATAATCGTAGAAATCCAGGGTACACGAGTTTCCATCTGTCCCCTCAAAATATGCTTTTCCAACGGAGGGTATAATCTTCTTGCTGATTAAAACCCGGCACTTAGCACTGCTGAGAAAAATATTTGCCATGGCTCTCTCGTCGTCATCCATCTCTCCTTCAAGGGAACCGGGCTCTATCATTTTTCCAATCGTAAGCGGAACATAAATTTTTCTTCCCTTGGACGTAGGCAAAAATCCCTTCCCCACCGCATCGGTTGAATCCGGGGAAACAAAAAAGCGGGACTCAAATCCCTCCTCCAAATCAGTGTCCACATCATTTATCCGAGCCCCTTCCGGAAGATATTGCTTGTAGGCCTCAAACTGGTCAACGGCATCATCACTAAAATCCTCATATCCATATGCGCTCTGCATGGAAGAAAGAACCTTCGACATTGTGATTTTATGATAAACCTGATACTGTCCGTCTTTGTAGGAAATGCCCTGCACATAATCAAAGCATGACGTAAACAGCATGGTCACGAAAAAAATACCTGCCGTAAAAACAAAATTCGAAAATCTCTTCATATTATACTCCTTTTTTGATGCGATAAAAATCAGGAAAAATTGATTCTATTTCTGAAATTATAACTTGCGGACATTTTTTTTACAAGCCACAAAATCGCCCCTTGACCCTACGCAAAAAATGCTATATCATTTTTAACGATGGGAGCATGACATGAAAACAAAGAGACTTACAAGATTATTTTTCATACTGATTTTTTTCCCCCTCCTTTTTTCCTGCAATCAAAAGACACAAAGCAAAAGTGAAAACCCAAGTTCTCAGCGTCAGCCGCAAAAAAAGGAAGAACCTGCAAAAAATCCGAACAGAGAAAAAATAGACGAATATTTCAAGGCCCTTTCAAAGATTGTGATTCGTGCTGAGAACAACAGCGATCCGAATTTCGTGGAAAAACTTACGAACGAATTCAACACATTCACCGATGCAAATCCCAACATTTCCGAGTTGCCGGAATGGACCGATGCAGATACGGAAAAGCAGCTCGACCTGATAGACCGATTTGTGGATTCTACGATACCACCCGTAATTTACGATGAAAACGAAGAGACCGAAGAGGAACCCGATGATTCAGATTTATTCTCCGATTTTGATTTGGATGATTTGGGACTTGAGGATGAACTGAACTACGGAGATCTTCCGCTTTCCACTGATTTTTGATTTCCAAGACTGTCTGGTGAAAATCAGGCAGTTTTTTTTGTTTTTCCACGGATTTTCGGAACAACGAACGTTAGTTAGTTTCATCTTTAAACTACCGAACGTTTGTCAGCTGATACACTCACTCTTCCAACGATTCATCCTGAGTTTTAAGAACCTGTAGAGCAAATTAAATCACTCACGATGAGAAAATGCCCTCTTTTCACCTCCGTTAAAAAACAAATTTAATTTTTTTCCAAAATTTGAAAATATCTCTTGCTAAATCTTCATTTTGGATTTATTATATAAGTATCTTATTGTACTACCGACTGTTCGTTCATCACCTCCTATAACAATCGCGAATAGTTGGTAGTTTTTTTTCTCCCGTCCAGAAAACCCAAGACCATAAATCAGCATGAGCCGTACTTATTTTTCCCCAAAAAACATACGTGCAATCTCTTAACAAAAATTTCAAAATCTTCTATACTTTAACCGGAAACTACAAAGATGTCTTCATAGACTTGACATACGAACCAGACCAAATGGATGTCACTTTGTAGTTTCCTTTATTTTAAAGACTTCTTTTCAGAAAATCAAAAAATATCCTTGACACTTTTTTTTTAGTTCGCAATACTGAATCCATGAACAAAGAAGCAATAATCCACGAAAAGGCAGACAGAATACGCGACGTTATCCGCTACATCCGCAGGTTCAAAAATGCCCTGGTAATCATTTACATCGACGACAAACTGATTGACTCCCCCCTTTTTTTAAGTCACATCAAGGACATCTGCTACATACACGAATCTGGTCTCAAAGTTATTTTGGTCCCCGGTGCGAGCAAGCGCATAAGTGAGATTTTGTCCAATGCAAACATTCCCTGGTCCTTCTACAATAATTGCAGAATCACGGGTACAGATGCAATGCCCCTTATTAAAATGGCAGCGTTTGATGTGTCCAACCAGATTATGACAGCTTTTGCAGGTGAAAAAAAGACTGCCCTCATCGGAAATTGGGTGAGAGCCAGGGGCAAGGGTGTTGTAGACGGATTCGATTACTGCACGGCCGGTGAAATTGACAAGCTCCAGGTTGATTCCATTCAAACAGTCCTGGACAACGGTTTCATCCCGATTTTTCCTTGCATAGGATGGAGTGTCGCGGGAAAACCCTATAATATTTCATCCATACAACTTGCAGAACAGATTGCCATCCGACTAAAGGCAGACAAGCTTTTTTATCTGGTTCCTGGGGCGGATATAAACAATTCCAACTTTTCTGTACCCGAGCATATAGGTCTGTCACCAGAGGGCACAGTTCCCGCAATGAACCTGGAAGAATTGGACAGCTTTATGACCATGAATTTAACTACCAACCATTCGGAAGTTTTGTCCCAAAATGACAATTTAGCTTTAACTTCCGACCGTTCGGTAGTTCAAAATACAGGTATGAGAGATAAAATCTTCTTCCTACTCAATCTTGCAAAAGAGGCCTGTAAAGAAGGTGTCACCCGAGTTCATATTCTCAATGGCTCCTTCGATGGAAGTATTCCCTGCGAGATATTCAGTGATTTGGGTTCGGGTACCATGATTTATGCAAACAACTACGGACACATTCGACCAATGGTTCGCGAGGATATTTCAGCGGTCCTAACACTAATGAAGCCCTTTGTAGACGAAGGAATTCTCTTGCCAAGGACAAAACAGATGCTTTATGAGCAACTCGCTTTCTACATCGTTTATGAGATTGATGGAGCCATTCGAGCCACTGCAGCATTGATTCCTTACTCCGATGGTCAAATGGAAATTGCGGGAGTCGCCGTGGACAAACATTTTTCCCACATTGGGCTCGGTCCCAAGCTGATTGACTTTCTTCTGAACCGAGCGAAAGAAACAGGAGCATCCAGAGTCTTTTTACTCACGACCCAAACAGCGGATTGGTTTGAGCACCTGGGGTTCGTTCAAGGTTCCATCGAGGAACTTCCTCCCCAACGAAAAGAAAAATGGAATCCAAAGAGAGGTTCAAAAGTTTTATTCTACGACAAACCTGCAAAAAAAATCATTTAAATTGAAATTAACGGCGATGGCTGAAATTCTGAAAACATGAGTTTTAACCATCGCTTTTTTGTGTTCCACGTGGAACAGAATTTATCAAAAGTAAAACCTGTGGAAAACTTTAGGAAAAACTCCCATTTTTGAAAGGATTAAAATAGACCAGCCGTAAACCCTTTATTTGCAGGCCTTCACAAGTTTCTACCGACATCATCATCTTTTTTAGCCTGTGGAAAACTTGGGGATAAAGAAAAACGAGAAAACAATTCCTTTGTGGTTTTTCTTCTCCCAACAGATGTTCCACGTGAAACATTTTCTTGTTAAAAACATCCGCATTAAAATGTTTAGGAAGCTTCAAAACTTGAAAGCCATTTCAAGAAGTAAAAGACTTTTTTTACTTAACAATTGATATTAGAGCATATTGAAAATCTGAAGTTTTTCGAGGTTCCTATTAACAAAAGAATTACGACCTATTTTTTTACTCTCCCCTGGGCAACCGAATACCAATTGACTGCCATGCTGAACATGCTCGGAATGTCCATTTATTTGAAAGCCAATATATGTAATTTCCGTCATTTCTATAGTCAATACGGTAAGCTCCCTAAGCAAGGGATTCTAGCATAAATGGGCAGCATCTGGATATGAGAATTACAGAGTTTAATTATCCCCGAAAGAATATAAGTCCTAAGAGGAAGTTTCCAGGGGTAATAAACTCAAAACTGCCTCCAACATCCAAAATAGCCACCTAATCAAGCCAGAGAATGTCGAGTTTTCATAAAAAACTGAATGATAGAGTTTTATGCCCATAAAAGTTTCATTGATCTTTTCCTGATTCTCAACGTAGGTTATTTTATCTCAGAAGAAAAATCAACACCAGGAAAACACTCTTTATCGAAAATCAAATTATATTTAAATAATTATGCTTTTGGTTATAAAAAGAACGTCATTAATCAAATGTTCCACGTGAAACATTTAATGATTCATTTCCACATTTAATTCTTAAAAAGAAACAGAATTGGCCAAAATATGACATGAAGGCAAGTCACTTACTCCACAACACAAATCACCAACACTGGGAGCAGATCATCGGGGTATAGAAACCTCCCCACAATAAAACTCAGAAAAAGCACATTTCTCAAATATGATTTTTTATCTGAGCCAAATGAAATGAAATCTTACTGGAAATGTTCTACGTGGAACATTTTACAATGCAGGAACGAAGAAGAGGAGTTCAAAAAAAATCATTCTCACATAATGAATGTAGGACTTCATCATTCATTTAATTAAACATAACATATTAGGCGACATCCAAAGACTGAAGTTTTTCGAGGGTTCTCATTAATAAAAAACAGCTACACATTGAATAAACACGGCAGTCGATAATGTGATTTCTCAATGAAAAAAAATGGGAGGAAATATTAACAACGGACTCAAAGCTCACGCAGGATGAAACACCAACGTCCTTCACTATCCTTGAGAATGACAATTAATATGGGAAGCATAAATCCCCATTCGGATTATTCGGTGATTTTCTAGAATAAATGTTCTACGTGGAACACTTTTTAAACACAAAAAGAAATTTTTCACAAGTGATTTCAAGCAGATCAATCTTCCGCTTTTCAAAAATTACTACATTTTATGAGAAATATCTGATTGCAATTCATCAGAGTTTTGAGACTTTTCCAGCCATAAATGAGTCTGCATAGATTTCCCATGGGGACCCTCTAAAAATCGGTGTAAACAAGTTTTTAGAAGACATCTATATTAATTACCACAGCGAACACTAATGACAGTCTGCTCGTTCGCAGAATTTTTCCAAGAGATTTGTTGAAATGTTCCACGTGGAACTTATGAAAAAAATTTGACCCGTCACGGAGATCCTGATTTAATTGAGAAAGAGATACTCTAATCTGCCTGAAGCATTTAGATGAAGCAGACTTGATGTTTTTGTCTGGGTGCTAACATCTAGTGAAGATAGTGTATTTATGCGCAAATCTGCAAAAACACCACTATATATAGAGTTTTCATAAAGGAGATGTAAAAAAAAACCGGACAAACTATTCATTTGCCCGGAGCCTGATGGATATTGATTTACCGAATGGGTAAACCTCTATAAGTGTATTGAAACAACTTGAATACATTCTACAATAATAAATGAAAATTGTCTACAAAAAAATATATTAAATTAAACTTAAAATACGTATTGCATAAAAAATCGGCTGCCAGGTTAATTCAATTTGAACTGACCGGACAGCCGACAATGAAAAACAAAGTCTAGTTAAGAATCAAGCTTGTCATCCTCAGAACGTGCGATTCTGTCAATGCCGACCACGTAATCGGGCTCGGTTATATCAACCACACGGACACCGCTGCTTCCCCTTCCCTGCTGAGAAATCTGGGAGGCTTCAACGCGGAGGGAAGTTCCCTGACTCGTGATGCACATTATGCTGTCGTCATCCTGAACCGTAAGGGCTCCTATAATCTCACCCTTGTCATCCACATTGCCGAAGATTCTCTGTCCGCCGGTTCCACGACCGTGAGCATTGAACTCGGAGAACTCAACTCTCTTGCCGACACCCTTTTCGGTAATTACGACAATCTTCGCATTTTCATCCACGTGGATTGCCGCACAAAGCTCATCACCGTCACTCAGCTTCATGCCGTTAACGCCGCGACCCGCACGACCCATTGCACGCACTTCCTCCTCGCTGATTCTGAGAGCCTGACCCCGGCGACTCACAAGCAAAAGCTCATCCTTTCCACCGGAGAGAATCGCGCTGACCAAAGTGTCTCCGTCATCCAAGCGGGCAGCCTGCATACCCCGGGACTTTGCGTTTCTGAATTCAAAGGTCGGAGTTTTCTTTACTATGCCGTTTGCGGTCGCCATGAAGAGGAACTGATCCTCGGCGAACTCTTTCAAGCTGACCGTCGTTGTAATCTCCTCGTTCGCGCTGACTTGCAAGAGACTCTTGATGTGCGATCCACGGCTTGTCTTAGATGCCTCAGGAATCTCATGCACCTTGATCCAGTAAGCCTTTCCCTCGTTCGTAATGAACATAAGATAGTCATGGGTGGACGCGACGAACATCTGGTTGATGTAATCCTCCTCCACAAGCTTGGCGGAAATGGAGCCCTTTCCTCCCCTAGCCTGACTGCGGTAGAGACTTACCGGAACTCGCTTGATGTAACCCAGTTTGGAAATGAGAACCACCATGTCCTCTTCCTTAATCAGGTCCTCCACGTTGATTTCCTCAACCTCACCCGCGACAATATCAGTACGGCGGTCATCGCCATATTTGTCGGCAAGCTCGTTTGTCTCCGTTTTGATAAGGGCAAGAATCTTTTCGTTGTGGGCAAGCAAATCTTCCAGATGGGCAATGAGGATTTTTATCTCCTCCATCTCCTTCCTGAGCTCTTCGATTCTCAATCCGGTGAGACG
The DNA here is from genome assembly GCA_002373325.1 of Treponema sp. UBA3649. Lineage (GTDB taxonomy): Bacteria > Spirochaetota > Spirochaetia > Treponematales > Treponemataceae > Treponema_D. The sequence continues at coordinate 12,494 of DFKI01000137.1, read as the reverse complement.
TCCCAATCTCATGTCAACGATGGCCTGAGCCTGCTCGTCGTCAAATCCGAACCGTTTCATCAGTCCGGCTTTGGCCTCATTTTCGTCGCGGCTTCCACGGATGATTTTTATGACCTCATCAATCGCGTCAACTGCAACGATCAGGGCCTCAAGGATATGCTCGCGTTTTTTCGCTTCCTTTAACTCAAACTGGGTGCGCCGGACAATCACATTGTTGCGGTGATCAACGAAGCATTTAATGAGCTGCTTGAGATTCAAAATCTCCGGGCGACCGTTCACCAGGGCAAGATTGATTACGCCGAAACTTGACTGAAGCGCCGTCTTCGCAAAAAGCTGGTTCACAACAACCTTGGTCATGGCTCCACGCTTGAGTTCAATCACGATTCTTACGTCGTCACCTGCGGAACTGTCGTTCACACGCTCGATTCCCTCAATCACTTTCTCGCGGGCAAGCTCACCGATTCTCCTGCACAAATCGTCGGTGCGTACCTGATACGGAACCTCGGTAAAAACGATGGACTCCTTTCCGTGCTTGTCAACCTCAATGGTAAATCTTCCACGGACAATCAGTTTGCCGCGTCCTGTCTTATAAGCATCCTTGATTCCCTTTTTGCCGAAGATGATTCCGCCGGTCGGAAAATCAGGTCCCTTCACGTGAGTGCAAAGCTCGTCTATGCTGATTTCAGAATTATCGATGTACGCGCTTATTGCTGAAGCTATTTCCCGGAGATTGTGCGGAGGCATGTTCGTTGCCATACCGACTGCGATTCCGTTCGACCCGTTGCACAAAAGGAAAGGAAACTTTGCGGGAAGAACCACGGGCTCCTTTCGCGTGTCATCGAAATTCGGAAGAAAATCAACGGTGTCTTTCTTTATGTCGGCCACCATTTCCTCGGCGATGTTGGACATCTTTGCCTCAGTGTAACGGTATGCTGCGGCGGGGCTTCCGTCAATTCCTCCGAAGTTACCTTGCTTTTGGACCGGCATGTATCTCATGGAAAAATGCTGTCCCAGACGGACCATCGCATCATAAACTGAAGCGTCTCCGTGAGGATGGTAACGTCCGAGAACGTCTCCGACCACGGTGGCACACTTACGGGTTTTTCCGCTCATGTGAAGTCCCTCTTCGTTCATGGCGTAGAGAATTCTTCGGTGAACCGGCTTTAATCCATCCCGCACGTCGGGGAGAGCTCGGGCAACAATAACCGACATTGAATAGTCGATGTATGCCTTTTTCATTTCTGTCTCAATGGCGACCGGAATCAGTGTACCGCCTTCCGGTGTTTTTATTTCTTCCATGAATTACTCCTGTCATTTTTCATTAGTTCGAATTCACTTCCCTCTCAAACTCATCGGCAATGAATTCCGCACTCTCTGCCCATAAGCAAGATTGTGTATTTTTCAAAGAGCCATAAGTCCTTGATTTATAAAAATCATTCAATCCCTCATCGAAAGATTTTTTTTCATTGGCAGAAATAATACGGACGACATGCTCTATTTTCATAAGAATGTCCATCGTAATATCCTGCTGTTTGTATATATAGCATGGCATGGTCAAATTTTTACATCCTCCATCCATCGCAAATTTTTCAAAGCCCTCTCCGTATGAAAAGAAATCTGGTCATTAACCTTGAAAAATGAAAGTTTCTCCATGGCTTGTTCCGCCGTATAGATTCCAGAAATATAAAGGGCTATGGTTCTCATGGTATTATCATTTGCAACGGGTCCCTTTACAATATCATATCCATGTGAGAGCCCGCCTTTTGTCCTGTTGATTTTCACAAACTCAAGCCACTCCAAATTCATTGACGGAAAATCAAGAACAGTCAAATTGTCATCAGAAACATATTCAAAAACTTTTACGAAACTTCCATCCCCTCCATACCGAATAAACTGATTTTTTGCCCATTGACTTGCCTGCTCATATATTGTGGTAGTATAGAACCCCTTGCCAAAATCACGCTTATCCTTTGAATGAGAAAAATCGATGGTTGAAAAATTACTGTTTGTTCCATGATACAAAGTCATATTCCTACCCCACCGACTCATACCGGCGCATCACATCCTCCGCAAAGCATACCGCATCTTCCAGAGATTGAGTATGCAGAGCAGAATACTGACTTCGAATCAAATTCAACATATCATGCCGCAAAAATTTCTCGTATGCCTCGGATTCAGAAATATTATGGTTCTCCGCATAACCCTGAATGGCAGTTACGACAAGAAGATTTTTGTCTATCTCAGCACAATCATCATATCCCATAAATATCACACATCCAGTGTCGCATAAACGGCGTTTTCTTCTATGAACTTGCGGCGGGGCTCAACTTCCTCTCCCATGAGGATATTGAAAACCTTGTCAGCTTCCTCGGCATCGGTCAAGTGAACCTGCTTCATCTTTCGGTTGGCGGGATTCATCGTCGTCTCCTTCAGCTCCTGCCATTCCATCTCACCGAGACCCTTGTAACGCTGCACGTCCAGCTTTATGTCTCCCGGATTTTCACTTCTGAGCCTTGCGATTACGGAATCACGCTCCTCGTCGGTGAATGTGAAGTAGTCCTTTTTCTTGTAGCTCACGCGGTAAAGGGGAGGCATGGCTATGTAAACATATCCGTTCTCAATCAGCTGGGGCATGTAGCGGAAGAAGAAAGTCAGGAGAAGAGTGGAGATATGGCTTCCGTCAACGTCGGCATCCGCCATGATGATGATTTTGTGATAGCGCAATTTTTCTATGTCAAAATCCTTTCCGATTCCCGTACCCAAAGACGCGATTACCGGCTGCAGCTTGTCGTTGTTGATTACCTTGTCCGCGTGGGATTTTTCTACGTTGAGCATTTTACCCCACAGAGGAAGTATGGCCTGAATCTTCGGATCGCGCCCCTGTTTTGCGGAACCACCTGCAGAGTCTCCCTCGACTATGTACACCTCACATTCCTCAGGTTTCTTTGACGTGCAGTCGGCAAGTTTTCCCGGAAGACCGAAACTGTCCAGTCCGGATTTACGACGGCTCGCCTCCTTTGCTTTTCTTGCGGCAATCCTTGCGACGGCCTCACTGACCGCCTTTTCCAAAATCATGTCTACCTGCTGGGGATTCTGCTCGCACCAGATTGTAAGTTTCTGCTTTACGAGCTCATCCACATAGGAACGGACCTCGCTGTTTCCGAGCTTTGTCTTTGTCTGTCCCTCGAACTGGGGCTCAGGAACCTTGACCGAAAGAACCGCCGTAAGACCTGCCCTCACGTCATCACCGGAAAGCTTCTCAGGATTCTTCGGATTCGCATTCACGAGCTTCTTGCGGATTTTATCACGGGAAGTATTCTCGACCTCAAGCTGCTTGTTAAGGACAATCGTAAGGGCAAGCTTGAATCCGTCAAGGTGGGTTCCTCCCTCGTGGGTGTTGATGTCGTTTACATAGGAATGGATGTTCTCGCTGTAGCTGTCACGCACATACTGCATGGCGACTTCCATCATCACTCCGTTTTCCTCGCCTGAGATGTAAAGCGGCTCGTCGGGGATTACCTTTTTGCCCTCGTTCAGGACGGTGACATAATGCTTGATTCCGCCCTCGAATTTATAGACGACCTCTTTCGGTGTCTCAAGCCTCTCGTCGCGGAATTTGATTGTGATTCCGGGATTAAGGAAAGCAAGCTCCCTGAGTCTCTGGGCAAGCACATCGAAATTGTAAGTTGTGGTCTCGGTGAAAATGGTCTTGTCTGCCTTCCATCTGATTGTGGTTCCATGCAAGCCGGTGTCTCCAAGGCACTCAACTTTTGTCTTGGGCTTTCCCTCGGCGTACTTCTGCTGATATCTTTTTCCATCGCGGTTTACAAAGGCTTCCATCCAGACCGAAAGTGCATTCACGCAGCTCACACCGACACCGTGCAATCCTCCGGAAACCTTGTAGTTGGACTTGTCGAATTTTCCTCCGGCATGCAATCTTGTAAGAACAAGCTCCAAGGCAGAGACATGCTCCGTGGGATGAATGTCAACCGGAATACCGCGGCCGTTATCCTCAACGCGGCAGATGTCATCCTTTTCCAAAGCAACCGTAATCGTATCGCAGAATCCGGCCATCGCCTCGTCAATGCTGTTGTCCACCACCTCGTAAACAAGATGATGCAATCCGTTCGGACCCGTGGAACCGATGTACATGCCCGGTCTTTTTCTAACAGCCTCAAGACCCTTCAGAACCTGTATGCTGCTTGCGGAATATTTTTTATCTTCTTCTTCTGACATTTTTTCACCCACTAGAACCGCCCCTTTTCAACAGAGCGTTCTATCCCGATAATAGAATATTTTTAGAAATTTAGTATACTGATATTGAAGAAAAAAGTAAAGAAGGGATATAATAACAAATTATGAATGAACAAAACTATCAGGCATTTTGGAACGAAGCGATGAATCTTCTGCGGGAAGAATACCGTCAGAACGGCAATGAGGATCAGTTTACGCTTTGGTTCAAGATGGAATACATAAAGGACACTCTTACGGAAATAACCGTCTCGGTTCCCTCTGATTTCATGTGGGAAGAAATGGTCAGACGTGGAAGCGTAAAAGCGGTACAGGACAAGATTGAGGAACTTACCGGACAGAATGTCAAAATCAACTACATAAAGAAAAATTCCTTTATAAAGCCCTCCCCTATCCCACGTGAGATAAAAAAGCCTGAAGAAGAGACATGGGAAAACGAGATGTCCTCTCCTGAACCGAAAGTCGAAGTCAAAAAGGAATCTCCCGCACCGTTCAAAAAGCATCCCCAGCTGGATGAGAATTTTACATTCGAGACCTTCGTTCTGGGTGAAAACTCTGATTTTCCGTACAAGGCATCCCAGGCGGCGGCAGAAAATCCCGGGGAAAAATTCAATCCCCTTCTTATATATGGGGGGGTCGGTCTGGGAAAAACCCATTTGATGCAGTCCATCGGAAATTATATCTACAACAAAAAAGGCGGCAATGTCAAAATCTGCTATACTACGGCGGAAAATTTCACCAATGAGTTCACGAATTCACTGAGCGACAAGGTGATTGGAAAATTCAAGGACAAATACCGCAAGCTTGACGTGCTCCTGATTGATGACATCCACTTTTTGATTGGAAAGGATGCCACCCAGGAAGAGCTTTTCCATACTTTTGAGGCGCTCCACCAAAAAAAAGCACAGATGGTGTTTACCTGCGACCGTCCAATCAACGAGCTCAAGGGAATTGAAAAAAGACTCAGCTCCAGATTCTCAAGCGGTCTCTCGGTAGATTTACAGCCTCCGAATTTTGAGACACGCAAGGCAATCCTCATGAAGGAAATACAGCTTATGAACAAAAGCTCCGACATTCCCTCCGAAGTGATTGACTACATCGCGAAAAATGTCCAGACCAACGTGCGAGAACTGAAATCCTGCCTCACGACCATGCTCCAATACGCGGATTTGATGGGAAAACCCCTCACGATTGAAATAGCGCAAAAAGAGCTCAGGAACACAATCACCAATGCGTCCGACAGCTCAATCACCATTGACGTGATTCAAAAAGTCGTGGCATCCCATTACAATCTTTCAGTGGGAGATTTGAAGGGAAGAAAACGCACCAAACAGATGGTAGTTCCACGGCAGATTGCAATCTACATAGCGCGCGAGCTCTGCGATTATTCCTATCCTGATTTGGGAAATGAGTTCGGAGGAAAGGACCACACGACAATCCTTCACAGCTACGAGAAGATTGTAAATCAGCTCAAGACCGATTCCGTGCTGGACACTACGATACAAATGCTCATAAGGAAAATCAAGGAATACAAAAATTAGATTCCGGGTCGAGGTCGTAAAAAAATTGGGATTTTTAGGAGGAATTTGAAAGAAAAGTAAAGACAACTTGTTAGTAATCTGATACAATACTGTGGATAACTTGGTGAAAAGGTAAAATCCTGTTGAAAAGTGCATAATCTGTGAATTCAAGGCTTTCACTTTTCCACAAGCCAAGTTTAAGTAATTCAAGGACTTAGACCGAATTTGCAAGAATTCACAGCCCTTATTATTACTACTACTAAAATTTATAAATTTATAGAATTTGGTACATGTGGAAAATCAAGATTCTTATCGAATTTTCCTGAAAATCAAATTCAGACTGATTTAAGTAATGAAATGCTGAAAAGGAAATGAAACCTTTACCAGCAATTAGGAGTATATATGAAGTTTATTTTTGATAGAGACGCGATGATCAGGGAAATTTCCATTGCCCAGGAAATCATCTCAACAAAACAGGCTGCGGACATCCGTTCCAATGTAGCCTTGTTCGCCCATAACAACACTTTGACTTTAAAAGCCACCGACAGCAAAGTGAATTTTGAAAGCCAGATTCCTGTTCAGATAAGTGAGGAAGGCGAAACTACAATTTTCTGCGATAAATTCATGGGGATTCTCACTGCCCTTCCTGAAGGTGAGATAGAATTCAATCAGGAGACAAGTGATTCTTCAGACACAGCAATCAATGTAGTGATAAAACCGGTCGGAAAAAAGATTAAATTCCAGCTTAAGAGCATATCAATCGATAAATATCCGAATTTTGCATCTGCCGACGAAGTTCCCTACTTTGAGGTTCCAGCCAAGGACATCAAGGAGATGATAACGCAGACTGTTTTTGCCGTAAGCGATGACATTACGAGACTCTTTATGAGCGGAGTGTTCTTTGAGAAAAAGGAGGACAATCTTCTTCTTGTTGCGACCGACGGAAAGCGTCTCAGTTATGATGCGAAACCTGTTCTTGCCGGGGTAGCTGATTTTCCATCGGTTATCATTCCGCCGAAAGTTCTTAACATCATTGCAAAACGGGCTCCGGATGAAGGAAATATCTCAGTTGCCGTAGTTGACAAGATGATTTTCTTTAAATTCGGTTCCTACAAATTCGGTTCGGTACTGATTGAGGGACAGATTCCGAATTATGACCGCGTTATTCCGGTAAATCAGGAACACAATTTCCGCGTGGCAAAATCTGATTTGGTGAGCGCACTCAAGCGTGTGGCCCTGATGGTGGACAAAAAAGCCGGAAGAATCTATTTCAATATCTCATCGGGAATCCTCAGAATCAACTCACAGAGTACGGAGATGGGAAATGCCGACGAGGAGATTCCATGCGAGTATGACGGAGAGAATTTCACAATCGCGTTTAACTACCGCTATATTGAGGAGCCTCTTAAAGTTACCGACGCTGAGAAAATCACCTTTGAATTCACTGAGGATATGAAGCCCGTAAAGATGAGACCTGAGCCTGCGGGAGACTTCTTCCATATAATCATGCCGATGCAGCAAGAATAGTGCCTTTTCTTTCTCTTTCACCGGTACATTTTAGAAATCTCAAGGACTGTACTATAGACCTTCTTTCACGGGAGGTCTATTTTACGGGAAAAAACGGGCAGGGAAAAAGCAATCTGCTTGAGGCACTCTATTACAGTTCCTATGCTTCCTCATTCCGCACCCGAAACGATTCCGAGCTGATTAAAAAGGGTGAGTCCTCAATGAGTCTCCGCACAATCTACAGGGAGGAGAACGGAAACACACATTCCACTTTTATCAGTCTGGAGAGCGGAAAGAAAAGAATCGAAAAGGACGGAAAGACGCTGCATGACAGAAAGGAGCTCGTAAACACCATGCCCTGTGTCCTTTATAATCACGACGACCTTGATTTTGCCGTGGGAAGTCCGGAGCGAAGAAGATTTTTTATCGACCAGTCGCTGAGCATGTACGATGTCCTTTACATTGACGTGATGAGACGCTACAAGAAGATTTTGAAGAGCCGGAATCTGTGCCTGAAGGAAAGAAAATACAATCTTTTTGAAACCTACGACATACAGCTTGCCATGAACGGACTTGAGATTCAGAAAAAGAGGAAGGACGCAGTTTTTCTTTTCAATCAGATTTTTGGAAAAATGTACGAGCAGATAAGCGGAATTGAAGGAGTGACCATAAGATACAGCCCCTCATGGAAAAAAAAGTCGGTCTCGGAATCAGAGGCTGCGTTCGGGGAAAATTCACTTCCACCAATGGACGAGGTGATGGACTCAATCAGGTCGAAGTTTGAGTCGGAGAAGATTATGGGAACCACACTGAGCGGACCTCACCGGGACAAGATTGTTTTTGTGAAGGACGGACAGGCATTTGTTCCCACCGCATCCACCGGGCAGCGTCGTCTGATTGCTCTGGTTTTGAGGACTGCGCAGGCTGTTTTTTATACTCAGGTGACTCAAAAAAAACCGGTTCTCCTTATGGATGACGTGCTTTTGGAGCTGGATCCCGAAAAGAGACAGAAACTTACCGCCATGCTTCCTTCCTACGACCAGCTTTTCTGCACTTTTTTACCCGGGGAGCCTTATGACAAATACATGCACGAGACCACAAAGGTCTATAGAATCAACGGCGGAGAATGGGAAGAGGAAAAAAGATGACATCTAATATAGAAAACATAAACGAGCTGATTCACAAGACATTTTCCTCAATCAGCGTGGGAGATGCGAAAAGAGCTCAGAATATTTTTTCGGCATGGGAGCAGGTCCTTTCAAAAATCAAGTCAGTAAATCAGGATGCGAATCCAAACGAGGGACAGAATCTTGTGGATCACACCCGCATAATCGATCTGAAAAACGGGATTCTCTTGGTGGAGGCAGATCATCCCGGGTGGATTTCTCTTTTGCAGTTCCACAAAAAATTTATTTTGAACGGAATGAGGATGAGGATTCCCGACCTGGAGATTTCGACACTTGCGTTCAGGCTGAAGGGAAAGCGCGGTGAGCTCTACGGTGGAAATGAAAACGCGTATTCTGCTGAGAAAGTCCGTTCTGAAATTGAGAAAAGGATTGACGAAGAGGAAAAGAGACTTGCTGATTACGAAAATCTGGATAAAAAATCAGATGATTTTAAGAAAAAAAAGGAATTGCCGCCGGAACTTGCATCTATTTTTGAAGATTTACAAAAAAGTATGTTGACCAATTCCGAAAAATAATGTTATTATCTTCCTACTATTATGAAATTTCTTTGGAAGGGGATTTCGTTATAATCTGTAGAATATTTTTTTATATAGGAGTCGTTCATTATGTTACGTACATATCAACCAAGCAAAGTAAAGCGCAACAGAAAATTTGGTTTCCGTGCCCGCATGGCTACTCGTGGTGGCCGCATGGTTCTTTCTCGCCGCCGTGCAAAGGGACGCTGGAAGCTGACTGTATCTGATGAGAAGAAGCCTTATCAGAATGGTCGCAATCAGACTGCAAAGATGTAATTTTTGCGGAAATGAGGGATGGAAGCAAACTTGTTGAAAACAGGGGGTTTTAAACGCGAAGAGCACATAAAGCGCCCTGCTGACATCCATAGACTTTTTAAAACAGGGAAGAGGGTCAGCATTGCCGGAGCAAAACTCTTCTATATGCTGAATGACCGAAACATAAATCGAATCGGGTTTCCACTTCCCCGCGGATATGGAAATGCTGTGGAAAGAAATCGTTCCAAGCGTTACAGCCGTGAAACATATCGCTTTTTTAAAACACACCTGAACACCGGGTACGACATGCTGTTTTTAGTATATCCCGGAAATGACTCGTTCCACTCGCGGTGTGCGCAATTTAGGACATTATGCCAAAAGGCTGGTTTATTAAAGGACTGAGAGATTTAGTTTCTAAATTTTTCTGTCTTTTGATACGGTTTTATCAAGTTTGTATTTCTCCTCTTTTTCCACCTGTCTGCAGGTATACTCCGACATGTTCGCAGTATGCTCTGGAGGCAATCAAAAAGCACGGTCCTTTCAAGGGACTCTATCTTGCCGTCAAAAGGATACTGAGATGCAATCCCCATTATGAGGGTGGATATGATCCGGTTCCTGATTGATCTAAATTTTTATTTGTCACATTTTTCAAATTGTCCTGAAACTGTTTTAGGGCATGTTTAAAGGAATTTATAATGGAAAAAAATACCGTATGGGCCATTATTCTGAGCGCGCTTGTGATAATCGGTTCGGTGGTTGTTGAGATTGTGTATCTTCTTCCCAAACAGAAGGAGGCGATGGAAAAACAACAGGCCGAGCTTGAGCTTTCCAGGAAGCAGCAGGAGGAAATGGCAAATTCTGTCAAAGAGCAGATTTCCACGGCAGATGTGAATGGACTTTCTTCTGGAGCCCAGGATTCAGTTCCCGAAGAGCAGTTCACAATCAAGACTGATTTGGTGGAGGCTGTTTTCACTAACCGCGGCGGAGATTTAATCAGCTACAAGTTTTTGAAGCACACCGACAAGGACACCGGAACCGGCGTTCAGATGGTGGACAATGTTACGGCCACAAACCGTGCGTTCGGACTTTCGTTCGGAGGACCCGACAATCTTCCTATTAATGAAACGTTCAGCGTAAAAAAGGAAGGTGACAATACAATCATCTTTACGAGGGACTTTTTCAACAAGGACGTTCTGGGTAACATCCACAAGTTCACTTTGCTCAAGAGATACGAATTTTTGCCCGGTGACTATGTGTTCAAGCTCGGAATCGGTGTGAAGACCTACGACTCGAACGGACTGAACATCAACGACGCGTCTTATTCACTCAGGACTTCCCCCCAGATTGGTCCTCATTATGACGTGAAGAAAAACCGCTATGAGGTGAGGCAGTATCTTTCTTTGAAGGATAAAAAACGTGAGCGTAAACCTATGGCCGACAAAGTTTACAACAAGAGCTATGAGTGGGCAGGAGTCGGTGGAAAATATTTTGCAATTTTGGTCAAGCCTGAGGACAGCTCCAAGATGGTTTCAAGCTTAAAGACTTCCACAAAATCCGAGACTGATTATATCAACTCACAGCTTTTCCTTACCCGAAGTGCCATTGCATCAGGTGAGCCCGAGACTGTGCAGGATGTTTATTATGTCTACATTGGTCCGAGAAGCGAAAATGAGCTGAAAAAATATAATGCCGCGGATAAAAATGCCTGGGGACTTACGAACGTTCGTTTCAATCAGGCTTTGCAGACAAGCGGTCTTTTCTCTCCCATTGAAAAGGTTCTTAAATGGTCTCTTGAGATGATTTTCAGGCTGGTGAAAAACTGGGGAGTTGCAATCATCGTTCTGACGATTATATTAAAGATTATTCTGTTCCCGTTGAACAAGAGCAGTTCCATGGGTTCTCTCAAGATGCAGCAGATTCAGCCTCAAATGCAGGCAATCCAGGAAAAATACAAGGATGACCAGCAGAAAATGAGCCTGGAGCTTTCGAATCTGTACAAGGAGGCGGGTTATAATCCTGCGAGCGGATGCCTTCCGATGATTTTGCAAATGCTGATTCTTCTTTCCCTTTACAATGTGTTCAACAACTACTTCGAGTTCCGTGGTGCTCCTTTTATCCGCGGATGGATTGACGATCTTTCCGTGGGAGACAAAATCTGGTCATGGGAAAAGAATATTCCTATTATCTCAGGGTTCACGCAGAACACAATCAGGCTTTTACCGATTATCTACACTCTGTCGCAACTTTTGAACGGAAAAATCACCCAGTACGGAGGTGCGGCTGCAGGAGGAAGAAACAAGGGACAGATGGCTCTTATGATGTACGGTCTTCCAATCATCTTCTTCTTCATTCTTTACAATGTGCCTAGCGGACTTCTTCTTTACTGGGCTGTGAGCAATGTCCTTCAGATTGGTCAGCAGCTTCTTATCAACAGCATGATGAAGAAAAAACGGGCGGAGATGGAAAAAAACAAGCCTGTCATCAACAAGAACGTTGTGAAATTCAAGGGCGGCAAGAAAAAGACCCGCTGAGATAAAGTGAAAATATTTTTTAAGAGGTTTTTAAGATGATTTACGAATACGAAGCAGAGACAGAAAAAGAAGCCATCGAAAAGGCGGCTCAGGAATTGGGACTGGAAAGGGATCAGTTTGACGTGGAGACTCTGGAGCTTCAGAAGAAGTCTCTTTTCAAAAAGGGATATGCAAAAATCCGCGTGATTCCAGTGGATACTCCCGACCATGTGCAGCCTGAGTTTGACGGAAAGGTTCCGAATGCCACCGTGCGAGCGAACAATCCGAAAATTGTGGCCAATCCCCTTCCCCAGGATGAATTTGAGGAAAAGCTTCTTGATTTCGTGACCCAGACCATTACAAAAATGGGATATGAAGTTACCGTGGAAGTTATGTTCAGGGAAGACAAAAAGATTGGAATCAAGCTGACAAGCCCCAGCTCATCAATCCTCATCGGAAGGAAGGGAAAAAATCTGGATGCGATGCAGCTTTTGGCCAATGTTTATGCGGGACACCTTGGAAAAGAGGATGTGCGCGTGATTTTGGACAGCGAGAACTACAGAATCAGACGCGAGGAAAGTTTGGTCCGTCTGGCATACGTTACCGCTGATAAGGTCCGTGCCACAAGAAATTCCGTTTTGCTTGAGCCGATGAACCCCTTTGAGCGCCGTTTGATTCACACAACTTTAAATGATATCCCGGATGTTGAAACCAAAAGCGAGGGAGATGGTTTATATAAGCAGGTGCGCG
>DFKI01000134.1 GCA_002373325.1 Treponema sp. UBA3649 | reverse complement strand
CCAGATGTAATCGTGTTAGTCAAAACTACCATTCCTGGTACGACTGTGATTTTCCTGATGTCATTGAAGCACGGAAAAAATATTACGAGGAAAGCGGTCGTTACCACATGACTGTCTTGAACGCGGCGGATCCTGAGCAGATAAAATCTCTTCCACAAAGCGAGACTGCAATCATAGTTTTTGAAGGTGTCAGCATGTATCTGACAAATGACGAGCTTCATAATTTCTTTTCCGCACTGGAACAAAAATATGGGCATCTTCATGTCCTTATGGATGTTTACACTGTGTTCGGTGCAAAGGCATCAAAGTTCAAAAATCCCATCAACGATGTCGGAGTCACAAAAGTTTTCGGGATTGATGACATTGACGGACTTCTTGCAGGATTGAAAACCCATTGCATAAAGGAACATTCGCTCACACCGGAAAATCTTGTGAATGAGCTTCCTCCACGGGACCGACGCATTTTCAAAATGCTTTTTACCGGAAAGTTCTACAGAAAAATCTACCGGCTCTTTGAGCTGGAAGTGTAGCTTACTGTTCATGTTTCTTGTAAGAAACTTGTAATCTATCAAGATTATCATTATCTGTCTTGACTTCGTGTCATTATCGGGCTTGACCCGATAATCTCTAAACAGTATGCAGTGGATTACCCGGTCAAGCCGGGTAATGACAGTTTAAGAAGCCGGGTAATGACAGTTTAAGAATCCAGGTAATGACAGTCTATGGAGGCGGGTAATGACAGATTTGTCAGTAACTTGAAATTGAATCTTTTTAACTGATAGGAGAAAAAAATGGCAATCAGAAATATTGTAGTCCTTCCTTACGATGAAAAATGGAAGCAGGCATTCGGAGACATAAAAAAAGAAATTGAAGAGGCGCTGGGAAAACTTGCCTTGTCGATTGAGCATGTGGGAAGCACGTCGGTGGAAGGTCTTTGTGCAAAACCGATTATCGACATTGACGTTGTCGTAAATCCGGAAGACCTTGAGTCCGCAATCAAATCGCTTGCGGAAATCGGCTACATCCACAAGGGAAATTGTGGAATCGAAGGAAGGGAAGCCTTTGATTATTCTGGAAAAGAGCACCTCATGGATCATCATCTTTATGTCTGTCCCAAGGATTCACGGGAACTCAAAAGACACATTTCATTCAGGGACTATCTTCGTACCCATCCTGAGGCTGTGAAAGCATACAGCGAAATCAAGCTTGAGGCGGCGAAACTTTATCCGCATGACATTGACTCATACATAAACCACAAGTCCAAGGTGATAGAAAAAATTTACAAAGAGCTGGGGCTGATTTAATCTTGGGAGTTCTCTTTCTTCTTGAGCTTCCGTTTGTTTTCGTACATTTTCTTATCCGCACGGTCAAAAATCTCCGACACAAGATTGTCTTTTTCAGGAACATATTCAGCCATTCCTGACGCCATCACAGGTCCAGAGCCTGACTTAAGATTTTCCAGGATGCGTGCACGAAAGCGTTCCATGAGCTCAGTCCTGTTTGAATAATCATCGCCCCTCAAAAACACGACGAATTCATCTCCTCCGACCCTGAACACCGGACTGTGGTTGAAAACATAACGGAGAAGCGCCGCGGATTTTTTTATATACTCATCCCCAGCAGCATGACCTTCCTTGTCATTTATCATCTTCAGGTTGTTGGCATCACAAACGACAAGCCCGAACGGAAGATAATCCATCCCGTTGTCAATGTTCGCCTGGACTGATTCTTCAAGCTCATTATATGCTGTCTTATTTTTCACGCCGGTAAGATCATCGCGTCTCGCAAGTTCCTTCTCCGCATTCAATTCCTTAAGACGCTCCTTCTCCTTTCTGACCTCATCATCTATATTTTCGATGCCAATGATATAATGTGTGCAGTCGGCTGTTTTTCTTACGGTCATCCTGACATAATGAGTTTTTTTGAATGCCAAAATGCGGTAATCGATGCTGCAGCTTTTCTGAGTTTTTAAAGAGCCGATTATGTGGTCCCTGCAAAGAAATTCGAACACAATGTCGCGGTCATTTTTATGAACAATATTCGCAATGTCATTCCGGGAGTCCATAAAAAAATCATCCCCAGATTTCTGCATGTCCAAGCGTCCGTAAATATTCCTGCATTCGTAGCTGATGTAACTTGAGTCCTCCGCATCAACATAATATATCACGTCGTAATTTACCGCAAGGATTTCCGCAATCTGACTGAACGTTACATGCTTTTTCTGATTTTCAAGACGCATATTCTCAGCCGTAATCTCATCGTCTATATCCTTCTCATACAAGACAAAATGCCTGTCATCATAGGCGTTCATCACCGTAAACTGAAAATACTTGGGATGTCCACCGAGCATCACCCTGTATTTATAGGAATATGATTTTCTGCCCTCCAGATTTTTCAGCATCGTCTCCTTAGTGTACAGGCTCCGGGCAAATTCCCTGTCATCGGGATGCACGTATTTTTCAATATTGAGCATGGTCTCCGCGTAAAAATCCCGGTCATCTACAGGAACATTCATGGAGGCATATTTTTTGCTTGAAGAGAATTCCCTGTACTCTCCGGTCTCTATGTTGATGTAATACATCGCATCATAATCCTCCGCAAGACTTGTCGCGATGTGATCGTAAATCTCTTTTTCCCTTTTCTCCCCGGCCTCGACAAAGACATGAATCACGCAGATTCCGATTATGAGTCCCATGGAATAAGAAGGATATTTCGGATTTAATATCTGCAGCACAAGGAACAGTCCCATCATAAAGCAGGTGGCTCCGACCGCAATGTAACGGCTCCTCACTCCGGGACTTGATTTTCGCGCGATGTGGAACATATAAATCGAAGTCAGCATATAAAGCGCAATCTGAAGGACAAACGCAATGTGCCGGCCTGATTCCATTATGTATTCATGCTTTTCATTGAACGAAAAAATAAACGGATAAAAACGGTTGACCATCAGATATACAAGCCCGAGCAAAAATATGGACCACACCGCACAAAGAAGGATTTTGCTCCGCAGTCCCTTTCTGTCAAGATACACGATCGTATAACGCACCCAGGTAAGCATGGTCAAAAACATAAATATAAAATAGAAGATGCAGTCAGAATACAAAAAAGGAAAGAGAGCGGGAATGTCGTGATGTTCGTATAAAACTCCCCATGCCATGTCTGTAATAAAATAACAATTCGCCGCCGTAAGAAAATGACTGTAGCGGATGGCAGCCCGTTGTTCGGTCTCCGAAGCTTTGGAACTGATTTTAAAATGCCAGAGAGCCTCGTGATTTATTATGAGGTTAAGTATCAACGCAAGCGCACTTATGACCGAGTAAGACATTTTGCAGCCCAAATCCTCCTGATTATTTTACAACTGATTCAAGTGACGGAGATTTGCCTAGCCCATCATGGTTCCCTTGAATGTGTTGCCGTTAAGAGAATCAACGCGTACTGTGACGAATTTTCCGATGAAAGACGGGGATGCCTCGAAAGCCACACGCTGATTCTGCTCCGTTTTTCCAAGAAGCTCCTTTTTGTTGTCACGGCTGATTATGTCGCACAGAACCTTGATTGTGCCGCCCACCCTTTTCGACATTGTTTCCGTCGTGATTTTCAGCTGCATGTCTATGATTTTCTGAAGTCTCTCCTTTTTTACCTCAAGCGGAATCTGATCCTCAAACTTCGCGGCGGGAGTTCCTTCCCTGGGATTAAAATAATACATGAAAGCCGACTCAAATTTTACTTCCTGCATGAGGGAGACGACCTCCTCAAAATCCTCCTCAGTCTCTCCCGGGAAGCCGAGCATTATGTCGGTGGAAAGAGCGAGTCCCGGAAGCTTCGCATGAAGTTTTTCAACCAGCGAAAGATATTCTTCCCTCGTGTAGCGTCGGTTCATTCTTTTTAAGATGCGTGAGGATCCGTGCTGGACCGGAAGATGAATTCCACGGCAGAGTCTTTCGTCGCTTGCCATCAGGTCAATCAGTCCGTCGGAAAATCCCCTGGGGTGCGGTGACTCAAAGCGTATCCACTCTATAGAAGATTTTGTCGAATCCAAGTGCGAGAGAATTTTTTTCAAAAGGCCGGTAAAATCAGTTCCGTCACTGTCCCTGTATGAATTCACCGTCTGTCCGAGAAGTGTGATTTCCTTCACTCCCCGGCTTCCAAGGATGTCAAGCTCACTGAGGATTCCTTCAAGAGGACGAGAGATTTCCCTTCCGCGGACGTGTGGGACGATGCAGTAAGTGCAGAACAGGTTGCATCCGTTCATAATAGGGACAAAAGTAGAGAAAGCTCCCTCCTCGTAGGATGACTGTGCGAAAGTGTATGCGGGCTCCTCGTCAACGTCAATCGGGGTGTCGCCATTTTCCACCGCTGTGATGATGTCACCGAATTTGTTTTTTGAGTAGGTTCCCACCACGTAATCAATCACCGGCCACTGGGTCTTGAATGTGTGCAGGAGTCTTTCGGCCATGCAGCCCATCACGACAAGAGTAAGGGGAACGGGACCATCTTTTACGAAATCAACGGCTTTTTCAAGCGAGCGTGTCTTTGCGTCAGGCTCCTTGTTGCGGACCTTCTTCAAACCGGAGTAAAATCCAAGCCTTCCTAAAATGCGCTCCTCGGCGGATGCACGGACGGAACATGTGTTGATTATCACCATGTCGGCGGTATAGCAGTCACCTGCAGAAGTCCACCCGCGTGAAATCAAAATCTGCTCAAGAGACGCTGATTCGGCTCGGTTCATCTCGCAACCGTATGTTTCAAAAAAATAAGTCATCGTAAAAAGATTATACAGGGAAACCGCATCCATTGTCAATTGATGGAAACAGTGCAATCCGGACGATGGCGCAGATTAAAAATATAATAAAAATAAAAAAAGAACTTGACAAATTAAGTAAATTATGCGATATTAAATTAGTTAAATTTACCTAAACGAGGCACTTATGAGCAAGATTATCAACGGAGAAAATATCCCGAACATGCCGTGGCAGGAAAAGCCCGCAGGATGGACACTTCCCGTGTGGAGGTATTCAGAGAATCCCGTAATCGACAGGAATCCATTCCCGGGGATGGGACGCATATTCAACAGCGCGGTGGTTCCCTACGAAGGAGCTTTCATCGGAGTCTTCCGCGGAGAGACCACCACAGGACGGCCGTTCCTTTATCTCGGACATTCCAAGGACGCAATCCACTGGGAATACGACCAGGAAAAAATCCACATGAAGGACGAGAGCGGAAAGGACTGGGATCCCTTCTACGCCTACGACCCCCGCTGCGTGAGGATTGACGACACATATTACATTATCTGGTGCGGAGATTTCAACGGAGCCTCCATAGGACTTGCGAAGACCAAGGATTTCAAATCCTTCGTGCGTCTGGAAAATCCATTTTTGCCCTTCAACCGAAACGGAGTTCTTTTCCCGCGAAAAGTCAACGGAAAATATCTCATGCTGAGCAGACCCTCCGACTCAGGACACACACCTTTCGGCGACGTGATGCTTAGCCAGAGTCCCGACCTCAGATACTGGGGCGAGCACAGATGCGTCATGCAGAGGGGAGGAAAAGGATGGTGGCAGGGAGTTAAAATCGGACCAGGACCTGCACCCATTGAGACCGACGAGGGATGGCTTCTTTTCTACCACGGAGTCTCAAGCACATGCTCAGGATTCGTCTACTCATTCAGCGCGGCACTCCTTGATTTGGAAACCCCGAGCAAAGTCCTTTACCGTGCGGGCGGATACATGCTCACACCGGAAGCTCCATACGAGACCACGGGATTCGTTCCCAACGTGACATTCCCGGTTGCGACCCTTGCCGACAAAGAGAGCGGAAGAATCGCAATCTACTACGGATGCGCGGATACAGTCGTGGGACTCGCTTTCTGCCAGCTTGATGAGGTGATCAAATACATCAAGGACAACAACGAGCTTGTGGGATGTGACGGCGATGAGGGAAAGTTCTAGATTCCTTTTGAGCCTCTGATTTCCGCATTGAAAAAGCAAAGTACAGCACCCTTTCTATAGGACGTACTTCATAATACCTCCTGCTCCGTAAGGACCGTCTCCTCTTTACGGGGCATTTTCATTTTCAGAGAGCTTTAAGATATCCTTTATTCAGTGCCTAATCAGTTTCTTCAAGAGATTTCACGGCATGTTTGATTTGTGACTGGGAGAATCCGAGCCGGAAAAGATGCGACCTGATTTTTTCATCATCAGTCGAAGAATGTGTCCGAAGATATTTTTTCAATGCCCTGAGACATATATCATTCTCATTGTAGCGTGAGAAAAAGTCATCCAGAGCCTCATCGGATGTCTTTCTGTCCACACCCCTCGAAGCAAGCTCCGCCGAAAGTTTTCTCCTTCCCTCGGCATGATCCACATAGCGGGTACTGAGCCATGCCCTCGCAAAACGTCCGTCGTCCAGAATCCCCTCGTCCTCCAGATAATCCAGGGCGATGTTCACGGCCTCTTTCTCGACACCCTTTCCTGTAATCTTCCTGAAAAGACCGCTCCTGCACTGCTCCGCCCTTCCCAAATATGACATGGCAGCTTTTTCAGCGGAAAAAACAAGCGCGGCGTGAAGCAAATCCTCCCATTCACAGTCGGTAAAGACACCCGGACCAGCCTCACCTTCCGCCTCATCCTTGGTGGAGGAAAAAAGAATGTCATCCTCAGCTATGCATGAAGGACAAGGAACAAGGGATTCCTCCGCGACGAGATTCAAATAAGATGTCCTTAAAAAAAAGACAGACCCCGCTTCCGGCACGATTTTATACACGCCTGGCAGAGTCTGCTCCACTGACCGAATTTTCATCTAATCAGAAATAATTTAAAATCAAGCGATTTCATCCGGCAAAGGACAAAATTCTGCAAAAGACAGAACTTAGCGCTTGCTGAACTGGAATCTTCTACGTGCTCCACGCTGACCGTACTTCTTGCGCTCAACCATGCGGGAATCGCGGGTAAGATATCCGTTGGCCTTGAGAGCCGGACGACAATTGGGATCAACCTGAGTCAAAGCCCTTGAAAGACCATGAAGACATGCAGCAGCCTGTCCGTTGAGTCCTCCGCCGTTCACGTTAATCAGGATATCAAACTTGTTGGAATTCGAAGTCACCAAAAGGGGCTGATTCACCATGCGGACCTGATCAGCGGTCACAAAGTAATCCTTCAAATCCTTTCCATTTACAACAATCTTGCCTGAACCCTCGCGCAAAAACACACGGGCCACGGCTGTCTTTCTTCTACCTGTTCCAATTGCAATATTATTCACGGTTGACTCCTATTACACTTCCAGAGGCTGGGGATTCTGAGCTGTATGGGGATGCTCGGCACCCTCGTAAATCTTCAGGTTTCCAATAATCTTGCGTCCCAAGCGGTTGTGGGGAAGCATACCTGCGATTGTCCTTCTGAGCGGCTCGGTCGGATTCTTTGCAAGAAGAGTGCTGAAAGAGTACTCCCTGAGACCACCGATATAACCGGTATAGTGCCTGTACATCATGTCATCGTTCTTCTTTCCGCTGACCTGAATCTTGTCCGCGTTGATGATAACAACATAGTCACCGCAGAGAACGTTTGGCTCGTAAGTGGGCTTGTGCTTTCCACGGAGAACTGAAGCCGCCTTTGCAGCCACGCGACCGAGAGTTTTTCCAGATGCGTCGATGACATACCAATCATGCTTTACATCGGCTGGTTTTGAAAAAATTGTTTTCATTGTATATACCTACTGTTAAAATTCATTCACTGATTTGCATCGAACAGCGAATGTTTACGGACAATGAGCAGTTGTCCTTATATATACGGGGTATGTTATTTTATCACAAAAAAGCGATTCTAGTCAATAGAAAACTCAAAAAAGAGGCAAAAAAGTCTCATTTCTGGGATGATTCCAAAGCCTTTGCCGCTTCCTCTTCCTTTTTTGCTTCCTTCTTATCCTTCAGATCCGCGAATCCGATGAACACGGCGACAAGACCGATGAAAGCCGCGAAAACGGGAGCGCATCCCTTGAGGAAATTTACCACGTCCGCACCCCACGCAAGTCCGAACGGAAGGCACGCGAACACACAAAACGCAATGAGAATGATTCCGACAATCAGAGCAACCATTTTTTTCTCCTAAATTTACTTCCCGCCGATTTTTAGTACAGGCCGGGAAAATCATGCTGACTGGAACCTCGAAAAAATCATTGTATATGAGTTCTTCGAGATGCCCTTACATTATCGCACAAATCAGTGCAAGCGTCAAGAGAATGAAAAAACGAATGTCCTTGCACCAAATCAAGAAATGCGTTATCCTATCAATATGGAACAAAACAGATTTTCATACTGCCCCCAGTGCGGAACAAATGAGATTGAGACCTTAGGCGGTGGACGCAAATGGAAGTGTCCGAAATGCGGATTCGTGCTCTACAACAACGTGGCAAGCGCCGTGGGCCTGGTGATTGAGAATGAGGAGGGAGAAATCCTTTTTGAAAAAAGAGCCAGGGAACCGCGCAAGGGATTTCTTGTCCTGCCAGGAGGATTTACTGACCCGGACGAAACTTCCGAAGAAGCCGCTTACAGGGAATGTATGGAAGAAACCGGAACAGCCCCGGAAAAACTCAAGTATCTCTGCTCGTTTCCGAACACCTACGACTACAAGGGCATAAGATACAAAACCTGCGACATTTTTTTCACGGCATCCCTCCCGGAAGGATTCTCGCTCAAAGCCCAGGAAGGTGAGGTTGACGCATTTATATGGAAGAAAATTGAAACGAAGGAAGACGTGGAGACTTGCCCGATTGCCTTTGATTCCGCCAAAAACACGCTCCTGAAATGGCTGGAGGAAAAATGAACCCGAGACTTATAATCTGCATCATCTGCTCGTCGCTCTGGATTTTGGAGACCGCAGTTTTTATCGCACTGATTTCCGCAAAAAAAAGCTCCATGAAAAAAAACGGTGAGCCAGTCCCAAAGCCTGATTCAAAGCTCATCCCCTCATGCCTTCTTTCCCTTGCCGTAATCATCCTCCCCTACCTGGTTTATTTCCAGCAGATTTTCGTGACCCTGATTCTTGAGGGATGCGGAGTTTTGGGAACCTTCATCGTCCTGAAGGAAAGACTTGACCAACTGAGAGGTGAGAATTGAGAGATTGACGGGAGTTTTTTTTTACTCTGAGATGGCCGTCATAAAAGAATTGTCATGCTGAACTTGATTCCGCATCCCTTCCGTGTGGAGTCCAGAAAATAATTCAGAACGGCATTGTGTATGAACTTCTTGGACAATTTCCTTGAACCGCAGAATCCGACATCTTTATATTTAAAACACCCAAAGCCCGTCCGAAAATCAGACAGGCTTCAACACTGATTAAAAACAAAGATTTTTTGAGAACTCTTAGTCCTTCTTTGCTGCCATATCAGCGGGCTTCACCTTGATTTTCTTTGTGACGAAACCGCTTCTCAGACACTGGGTGCAGATGCGGAGAGTCATTGTTGTTCCGCCGATTTCCGTCTTGAGCTTGAGAAGATTCGGCTTCCAGGTGCGGCGTGTATGATGATATGAGTTGCTGACCTTATTTCCGTGCATTGGGTGCTTTCCGCAGAGATCACATGTTCTTGACATATTCTTACCTACCTAAAAAATATTCTCAGAGTCGCCTCTAAGTTCTAACACAAAATTAACTGCATCTCGTCAATTGTGAATGGCATATTCTATAACATTTGAAAAAAGTTTTCAAGTCCTAAGCCGAGAAAAAATCACAAAAATGCAAGGATTGTAAAAATTCCCGCAATCAAGATTGAAAACTTGACAAAAGCCCCATGCCGCTGTAAACTGATTATAGGGGTCTCCGTAAACTTCAGCTTTTCGAGATGCCCTTATATATAATAGTAGTAATAGTAGATTTTTTCAAAAACGGAGGGTATTTTATGAAAAAGTTGCTTCAGATTCTGATACCGGCCTTTACGTTCCTTCTTTTTTCCTGCTCGAACGGACTGAACACCGCGGGATTCTCACTGAAATTCGATCCGTCACTTTTTGCGCGCGAGGGAGAGAGCAATGAAGAATCCGGTGACAAGTCGTACAGATTCACGGTCGCCATAATGGGTGAAAATCTCCAGCCGATTTTAGGAACGGGTATATGCAAGGCGGATGATTTCATTGAGTTCACTGAGCTTCCCGTAGGAGAAAGTGCCTTTGTGTACGCAAATTTTACGGAGAATCCGTCAGGCACAGAGGAAAAGACCAATTATCCATCCTACACACTGTGCAGCGATGACTTTACCATAAAAAGGGGAATCCAGTCATTAAAACTCAAGCTCAAGGAAAATACCTACGAGCAAATCTACATTGACTGCGAGACTCCAGATCTTTCCAGCGCAGACGCAGGCGACCCCGATGCGGAGCCTCTCTCCATACAGATTGAATTTGAAAGCTCGAATGACAATGAAAAAGATGCTGAGGATTTTCGGAACGCATACTACAGGGTCTCTTTCACAATCTCGAACGGAGAAACATCACGCCGCATAAACACGACGTACACGGACAACGGAATCTATAATTTGTACTGCAACAAGAACAAAAGCTACACGGTATCCGACCTGAAGGTGGATTGCATAAACTTCGATTACGACGACGCTGATCGTCAGAACGCTGATCTTCAGAGCTCTGATGCAGGAACGGCGAATTTTCAGGAACCGGTCCCCACTGGAATCAGGCACAAAGTCTACAGAAGCTCCGACACAGTGGTCTACACCTATCAGACGCATGAGGAACAGGGCTTAGACGGCTCTTCCTACACATTGAGCGGCTTTGAGGCTCAGGACGGAGAATGTTTCATCATAAAATAAACGTCAACTAAAAAACATATTGCATAAAAATCAACGTAAAATTGCAATTATTTCACTTTACGCAACAGGCTCCTTGTGATATATTCTATAAGTAAGAAGATTCCGGGAGCCTTGTCGTTTCCGGGCCGCAACAAATCAACAAAAAGGAGCTGAACAAAATGGGTCAGAACTATTTTAACGCAATCCCTTGGCGTGTGGCACGTCAGGAGCTCGGACATTGCCGCCAGATGTCACGTGATGAATTCAAGGACGGAACAAAGGCACTTCAGGGAAAGAAAATCGTAATCGTGGGATGCGGTGCCCAGGGTCTCAACCAGGGACTCAACCTCCGCGACTCCGGCATGGATGTCTCATACTGCCTCAGAAAGGAAGCCATCGAGCAGAAAAGACAGTCCTGGAAGAACGCAACCGAAAACGGATTCAAGGTGGGAACCTACGAGGAGCTTTTGCCCACAGCCGATGTAGTCGGAAACCTTACTCCGGACAAGCAGCATCACGAGGTCGTTCAGAACCTGATGAAATACATGAAGAAGGGATCCGCTCTCTGGTACAGCCACGGTTTCAACATGATTGAGGAAGGCGAGGAAATCAGAAGCGACATCACGGTTTTCCTCATGGCACCGAAAGGACCCGGAACCGAAGTACGCAACGAGTATGTCCGTGGATTCGGAGTTCCAGAGCTGATTGCAGTCCACCCGGCGCACGATCCCGAGGGAAGAGGAATGGCCCTTGCAAAGGCACTCGCATGTGCAGAACGCGGTGAGACGGCTGGTGTCCTTGAGTCATCATTCATCGCCGAGGTAAAATCAGACCTCATGGGCGAGCAGACAA
>DFKI01000110.1 GCA_002373325.1 Treponema sp. UBA3649 | reverse complement strand
TGGAAAAGAGTTTATTAAAAAACTTATTTCATTAAAGTTCAGTTCTGAGAAACTCGTAATAAAAAAAGTAAATGCTGGCCGGCAATGGGAAAACATTGATATCTGGGCTGAAATCAATGACGAGTATGTAATAATCATCGAAGATAAAGTAGACACAGCCGAGCATGATAATCAGCTTGAGCGTTATAAAAAAACTGTCGAGGACTATTATGGGAAAAATATCAAAATACTCTTTGTGTATTTAAAAACAGGTCTTGAATGTTTGGATGATATTCAAAAAGTAAAAGACAAAGGATGGGAATATTTTAGCAGAAAAGATTTTATTGAATTCCTTCAAAATAAAAAAAACAAAAATGAGATATACGCGGACTTTGTTTCTAATTTAGCAGAAATTCAAAAAGAAAGTGAAAGTTTTACTGAATTTGAGAAGTTGAACTCTTGGGAAGCAACAAAAGGTCTTTATTCATATATCGAAAGCAAATTTGAAGATGATTGGTCTCATTGGGATTATGTCCCAAATCCAAATGGTGGTTTTCTTGGAATGTGGTTTCATTTTACTCCACTTTCAAGCGAAAAGAATTGTGAGTTGTATCTTCAGATAGAAAATTCTTGTAATAACAAAATAAATCTTTTCATAAAAATTTGCGGGAAATGGGACCGCACTCTTGATGATTTATATGGTATTCTGGATTTTATTCTTAAAGATGCTGAAAATATAAATTTGGATATTTCTAAACCTGCAAAATATAGAATTGGAGAATACACATCTGTTGCAATCGTAAATGATGTATTTATAAAAACAGAAAACGGAAAGTTAGACTTAGAAAATATGTTGGATAAAATAAATAAAGCAATCATCTTAATAGATAATGTAACAGCTAAAATGTAGTAACATCTTGAACGCCTAACAAAGGTTCGTAGCCGACAGGCAGTCAAGCTGCCTGCGGTTTAAAATATAGTTATATGGAGGAAACAGAAAATGACAGTTCAAACATTAACCAAAAAACAAGAAGAGATGCATGAGAAAATCAGGGAAAATGCAGAAAAACTTGGTTTGATAAAACAAAAGCCATGTCTTGAGCCTGTTTTGGACGGTGTAGCCGACATCGTAGGATATCTGGCATCGAAGCCCAAGATTATGTGGGTATTAAAGGAGCCTTGGGGAGACACCACGCCATCAGGGATGATAAAAAACCGGCTTTGGTCGTTCACTGAGTTTTTCCAGAACGACACCGAGTATTTGAACACTGAGCGAAGAAATCAGAAAATGTGGGAGCTGATGATGCAGATTAACTATGCCATACGAAATAAGCTCGAATGGGATGACATTCCTCCTATTGATGAAAGGCTTGAGATGATTGACGAGCTAAGGAAAATGGCATACATAAATCTCAGCAAAATGCCGGGCGAAAAATCCAGTTCTGAATCACATCTAAAAGCATGTTATCCTCTTTGGAAAGACATCCTGTTGGAGCAAATCAAAATGTATGAGCCTGACATAGTTATTTTCGGGTATACATTTGGATTTTTCAAGGATGACCTGCAAATCACAGACGAAGCGATTTTTCATTCGGAATCAGGAGACTCGAATGCGGATGCGTATCAGAAAGAGAACATGATTCTAATCGATGCCTATCATCCTTCCCGTAAAGGCGGTGAATATAGCGACGGAAAAGGCAAGGCGTATGTGACGGCAATCGTAAAGGCTGCCCTCAAATCAATGAAACAATAAACACACACAACCACGGAGGTAAACAAATGAAAAAACTGACAAAACTTTTTGGACTTATGATTCTCGCATCCACAGTCTTTACAGGCTGCGAACATGATGCTCCGGACGGCATAGAGGATGAGTATGATCTCAGTGTAAGCGTGAGCGTCGATACAGATGCTGTTGAGCTCTCGGACGGAATTTGGGATGTGCTTGAACTCTATGAAGAGCAGTATGAACCGACTTTTTCCTCTGGAATACAAGCCCAGGGGCAAATAACCCTAAGACCTCTAGTCACCATAAGGAAATCAGGTGCCAGCTATGCACTTACAGCTTACCGAGTGCTTAGAATAGAAAGAATTGTCTTTCCGGAAAACACGAGCGACACCGACGTTGAGAATGCTAGACAAGAGATTATTGATGATATGATCAGCCATGATGAGTACGAGGGGGGCCCTGGTTTCACTGAAATGTCTGACGGAACCTTTTTGCAAGAAAGCGAAAATGGTGTTATGCGAACAAGCATACGCATAAGCGGGAAAACAATTATTGAGCAACAAATCGGTGAGTATACCGAGGCAGGCTTAATCCATGATGCTGACACGCCGGAAGACTTGCTGGAAGAGGCCAATAGAGACGGCCACGAGATAAAAACGAACAGCAGCCGCACTGAATTTGAAGCTGTAGAAAGATCCGACGAAAGAACTTCAATAATCTACAGATTCAAAAAGAGACAGTAGGCACCGTTTTTACGAAAATTCCACCAAATCCGTCTGTTATTTTTAGCGGACGGATTTTTCTTACAAAAAAATACCCATCTATCATCAAATGATAGTCCATAACCTTTATAATATCACACATAAAACAACACATAGGGGAAAAATCTGTAGACGGCCTTGGTTCTGGACATGCAAATGAGTTTACCACATTAAGAAAATTCACTATAATCACCATCAGGAGGAGAAAAGCATGGAATTCGCGGACATAATCAGCAGGCTTCGGGCGGAAAAAGGATTGACCCAGGCAAAGCTGGCAGAAAAATGCGGCGTGGACGAATCCACCGTGGGAAAATGGGAGTACAAGCTAAGGAGAAA
The DNA here is from genome assembly GCA_002373325.1 of Treponema sp. UBA3649. Classification (GTDB taxonomy): domain Bacteria; phylum Spirochaetota; class Spirochaetia; order Treponematales; family Treponemataceae; genus Treponema_D. Next base: position 7,525 of record DFKI01000110.1, on the reverse strand, counting down.
CATCTATTTTGACAGCATCGTGAAACTTGCGGACGCTTTCGATGTCTCGACCGATGTGTTCCGTCCTGACAATCCCGGAATCTTCACCCTGCCCCATCCGCATTTTGAGCAACGTCACGAGGGACAAGGAAAATCCGATCCATTCTTTGAGGACGTTCCTCTGCGATTCGGAAGCACGGTTCCAAACGAAAGACAGGCAAAAATCCTGAGTTTCTGCAAATCCTACCTTGACGGGCTCGACAAAAGGCATTTCACAAGGGGAGCGGGACAGAACTCGGAGTACGGAACTGGAATCTATTTTTATGAAAGCAAGATTGACCTCCTTTTGTGGATCGGATTCACGCAGGACTTGCAGCAGAAAAATCCGAGATGCGCGTTCTCAATCGCAATAAACACGGAAATCAAAATCCCTGACGAGGAACTTGCCGACTTTGACGCTGCGTGCATTCCGGACGGAGAGGGGGAAAACTGGGTGTATGTTCCAATCAGGCATCCCATAACGAGCGCTTTCGAAAATGAGATGCCGGTCAAACTGAAGGAAGCGAGCGACGAGGCTCTTTTTTCCATAATGAGGATTGCAAGAAAAGCCCTGGACAAATCGATGGAGCGGCTCTGGGACGGACAGAAATCAGTATGAATAACAGCTTAAGCATCGAGTTTTAAGCAAGTCAATTGACGGAAGCTCGCTGTTCTTCACACAGATAATGGCAACAGAATCGTCCTTATTTTGTCTTGATTCACATACCCCATTTCTGGAAACAGCATAGCCAAGTTCTATGTCGGATACGAAAGAAAATTTTACACTAGCATAAGCCGCCTCCATCTGTTCCAGAATTTTCTCTCCCTCTTCAATTTCAGAATCAATTCCCCTTGCCAACTCGCAAGCCGAAGAATCATCTAAAAATATGTTTTTTTCCCCTAACTCAAGTTTGGCATTTTTTAATATCTCAACCTTAAGCTCTACAACATTCTTCGCCGAGAAATGATTGCAAGGTCAGCAAAACTTACAAAATCACGACCATTTAAATATGCACATGCCTAATGCAGCTGCCATGTTCTCCATAAATTTCTCCTTTCTCATTTCCTTGATTTTATTTCATCCAGTTGCTCCACCAAATGCCGGCTTGCGTCTGTTCCGCCGTTGAAACTCATGCGAAGAAATTGTACAAGACGGGCCAACGGATCCCCATTCTTAAAATCACTAAGGTCAAGAATTTCGATTTCTGGCGAAAACGAAATGAGATAACATTTGCGACCTTCTTCGATTGCAATTTTTGAAAGTGCCAGTCTTGTGTTCTTCTTTTAATCCGGCACTCTCATTATGATAGTCAAAGGACAAAAGCTGTTTCTGAGCGAACTTAAGCTGGAACAGTTTATTTGCCGCAGGATTTTTCATCATGGCAAGTTCCGCTGGCAAGACAGAGGGAATGTCGCTGGAATAACGCAGTCCGTTGATTTCACCACGGTAAGCACACTTCGGATGCCACTCCGTTTTAATCACAATTTTATCCCGCATTTCTTTCTCAAAGATTTCCTGCATCCGGCTCTGTTTTCCAAATCTTGTTTTTCCATCTTCCGCAAAAATCCCCCCAACGTCCGGCTGGCGTCAGTCTTGTCTTTTTTGAACCACCCGGCGACCTTCTCCTGAGTCGGCAAAGAATCCGCACGGAACATTTCGATTATTTTTTTCGCCCCGTCGCTTCCCGCAAAATCCATTTTCAAAATCAGCCCCACGGAATCTTCGACACCAAGAGAGCTTTTTATCTCCTCCAGAAACTGCCGCGTCACAAGAGCAGAAAGATATGGCCTGGTCCTTTCCTGAGATTTTAAAAATGTGCTGTTAATCAAATCAAGCATCTCATTCATCCGCTCGGATGACTCAAAAAAATCAAAGTCTATGTTTCCGCACCCGTTTTTTACAGAAACAAAGGCGGAGTCAAAAAGAGAAATCTCGTTCCCGCAATCATCAGGGGAAAACTCACCCACAGTCAAAGCTCTTTTTTTTATCGCAAGAAGCTCAGAAATCTCGTCTTCCTTCACACGGAAAATTGAGGCAAGTTTTTTCTGAACATCCGAATCAGAGATGTCCTTTCCGCATTGTTCAGCCCAGCGGCTCATCTGATGAATCAGCCTTCTCTTTTTTTCAGGAATGTCGATTGCAGAAGCTTTAAGGATGCTCAGTTTTTCATTCGCACGCTGGATTTCTTTTTTAAGAGAGACGAAAATGTAGCTCATGTATTTTTCAGGAGAGCCGTCAAATGATTTTACGCTCCAATTCACGCATTTCATAATTTCCTCACCGGCATTCTCAAGCTCGTTTTTTTTGAAGACACATTCAGCCCACCGCCAGATTAAGTCGGCAAGTTTTGTCCTGAGAGAGTTGAATTCCTCCGTCTCAGATTTTTCCTCCTCCTTGAGCAAAAGAATTTCAGAGACCGTTCTTGTGATTTTCCCTTCGAATTTTTCCTTCCTCTGATTTTGTTCCATTCTGAATTCCCCTCGCTACAAGGCAAAAAATTCATCAAGGGTTTTCAGGGCGCTTTTTTCATCAGGGGCCTCCATCGCGCACATCAGTCCGTTCAGGTAGTAGAGCGACGTGACATCGTAGAGCTCAGGATTTTCAGGATAAAATTCTCCGTCATCATGCTTGACGAAATCAACTTTTCCGTACACGACTTTTTTTACGTCCGCATCAAAAAATTTCTCCGCGAAATTCAGGACGCACATCATCACCATGGGAAGGGGCTTGGGTCCGAAAGTGATGTCCACAAAAATCTCCGCTTCCCTGTCAATCTTGGAAAGCATCGCCCGCACTCTCTTTTCATGATTTCCCTTCGTCTCAACAAAATCGGAGTCAATCGTCTCGTAGGAAATTTTTGCTCCTATCCTTGAGTTGATTTCATCGAGCTCCTGCTGGAAAAGTCCCGCGTTTTTTCCGGAGAAACCTTTTTCTGAGACAGTCTTGAGAAGGACGACCTTCACCTCATCTTCCGCCCTGAGTTTTTCCGCAAGCACGGCGTTCACGACAAAAATCACACGGCCCTCATACGAGCATCCAGCGTTTCCGGTTCCCGCATAACACAGTTTGTCCCTTTCCGACATCTCCTTCATCGGAATGTCAACGAAAACTATTTTCTTCATATTAAAACCTCACTGCATAAAACCTATTTTTATCCTGACTTACTAAAAAGCGGCAGGCGGAGAGAGGGTTGACAGTTTTCCGCAATTTTTTAAATTTTTTTCCGGTAAAATCACATTTTCTAGCGGACCTTCGCCATAAGCTCCACGCGGCTGTGAACGTCAAGTTTTTTGAAGATGTTCTTTTTGTGAGTCACCACAGTCCCGGGAGAAATGCTGAGGTCATCGGCAATCTCCTTGTCGGAAAGTCCTCTGGAAATCATCATGGCAATCTGCTGCTCCCTTGAGGAAAGTCCGTCATCGGTAAAAATCTGTCTCTGCGCGTCGGTCAGCGAAATGAACTTCGTGTTTGAGGGAACCATCACAGGCTCCTCCTTCACGCTCACCTTCTCCTCATGCATCATTGGCACGTCGCCGTAAAGAGCCATGTCCACCCTCGCAAGCAGAGTCCTCCGAATCTTCCGTGAGAGTGAAAAAATCGTGTATATGGCCTTGAAAAGCTCATCCTTCGTAAATGGAGGCACAAGACATGCCGCCGCCCCACGCCTGATAAACTCGCTCTGTCTAGCTCCCTCCGAAACCGGCAAAAGAAAAATGAAGGGGATGTCCTGCAAATCCTGCACGTCAGAGCACTTTCTGAAAAGCTCCATCCCGCTGATTACCGGAAGAGTGTAGTTGCAGATGATTATGTCAGGCTTTCTCGCCCCGGACTGAAGGAAATTCCATACGTCGGCCCCGGAACTCATTGAGTAAAGCATACAGTGCCCGTGAAGAAGTCCCTCCATGAATTTTACGACGCTCATGTTCTCCTCCGCAAGAACGATTACCGGAAGCTTTCCATCCACGGAAAAAACATCGTCGGCAATCGTCGTCTCCCAGTCTGAGTTCGTAATCTCCTTGTTGGGCTCGGTCTCAAATTTGGTGGACACAGCCGGATTGTGCACCACCCTTCCGAAGGGACTCTCCGTCCTGAAGCTGATTGTAATGACAAATCCGTCCCCGGTATCCTCCGCGCTGAGATTTCCGTCATAAAGCCCAAGGATTTTTCTGACAAGACGGAATGAAAGCTCGTTCGAATCATCCGCATCATCGTCCGGATCTGGAAAATCATCATCCAAAAGCCCGGCAATTTTTCCGTGAACTCCGGAATCAGTCTTGCAGCTTATCCTCATGCACACAAATCCGTCCGACTCCGTAAGCTCCACGTCCATCCTTGAGCCGTCCATGCTGTATCTTATGGCCGTATGGAGTGAATTCGTGAAGATTATCTCCAAGAGACTTTGGTTCGCGAGCACAATCACGTTATCCCTGACCCGGGACTTGTATTTCATCTTGATTTTTTTCCTTGAAGCGATGAGACCCGCAGAATCAACACAGCTTGCACAGAAGGAGCGGAGCATTATCCTGCTGATTTCAGGACGGCTGTTTTTCTCGAACGCAATCATCGCGGTAAGATAGTCATTGCTCTGACACGACAACCGTTCCACAAGCCCCATGATTTTCTGCACCTCATCCACCGGGGACCTCATCTGTGGAAGCCTGAGCGCGTTGGTGATTGTGTTGCTCAATTCCAAAAGATGCGATGTCACGGCAAAAAAGAGGTTTCTCTCCTTCCTGATTGAATCAAGAGTCTCACCTCTGTATTCCAACTCCCTGCGAAGAGCGTCGATTCTGGACCTTGTGCGAGTGACAGTCACCCTTGCGGCGGGGATGCACATTGAAAGCAGGATGAAATCGTAAAGGAAAAGGTCCCTGTTCAGAACCAGAGTGTTACGCGGAATGGTGACGCTGAACCGGTAGAGATTGGAAAATCCTATATATATGAAGAGAATCAGCATGGGAATCCACCAGTATGTGACGTAGAAAATGTCGGCGTGTGTTTTTTTCAGGCTTGAGATCCACATAAACACAAGTCCGAGGCACATCGCGATTATGGCGGATGAGTAGATTGCGAATGCCAGTGCCGGTGAATATGCCACAAGAACAAGCAGGGACGCAACTGCCCCGGTCGCGATTATCCCTCCGAGCTCCCACCTGAAGGATTTAGTCTCCATTCCCTCACCAACAAGGGAACGGAAGGTAACGGCGGTCATGGAAAGCTCCGCAAATGTCAGGAGATATAAAAAACGAGGCGAATGAGGAATCACGGCGATGAAATTCCAGAGATAAATCTGTCCGACCCCCTTGGCATGCAGCATGAGAAGAAACTGAAGAGACGCGGTAATGCCCAAAAGGATATAGGACGAGTCATGGAAGAAAATCCCCACCACAAGAATGAACACCAAAAGAGCCAGGCTGATTACGGTGAGCCCCAGATTGAAAGTGGAGAAAATCCTGTTCGTATATCCGTAATTTCTGAAAGGCTGCAGGGTAAATCCGACGGGAGCACCGATGTAGGAAACCATCCTGACCCTCACCGTATGAACATCCTCTTCCGGAAGCTCGGATTCATCAAGAGGAATCACAAGTCTCCAGGATGGCATGGACATGTATTTTCTGCGCACGCTCCTTCCCGTCCTGCCGTAAAACTGCCAGTCACCGTCCTTTTTTATGAACAGCTCCGCCATGTCTATGTGCTCGTTTCCCAAATCAAGGTAGAAATTCTTACCGTCATCAGCCTGTGTGTCCGGAAAAGAAAGCTCCACCCAAAGCACCCCCTTGTAAAATCCCGTGTAAAAGGCGCGCGAAATGGGATGAAAATAGGACGACGGTATCTGGCCGCACCTCATAGTGGCCGTACCATCGTTATAGTAGGAGACCTCGAGCGGTATGCTGAGATTTTTCGGCGACGGAACCTCTTTTATGCCAAGTTCCTTTACAGGAGAGAAAATATACCTTGCCTGGGCACTCAAACAGGAGGAAACAAGCGAAAAAAAGAGCAAAAACGTGATTTTCAGAACCTTGAACTGCCTCATACCACCATTATATCACTCCATACCATAAAATCAAGCGAAAAATACCACAAAGATGGTAGATATACCCCACATTTATGGTAGAAATTCAATCTTGCGAAAAGGGCCTTTCTGCCTTATTATTGTACCCAGTTAGGAAATCGGAGAGAGATTTTCCTGACCGGCTTCCTGAAGGATTTCGGGATGTCCGCATAGAAAAAAGTGAGTTGGTGTTAAAAGTCTTGCAGGAGAGAGTGACAGGATTTTTGGACATCGGAAGAGAGACATGAAAAATACAAAGGTAAAAAACTCTTGTAAACGCTGGTTAATCGGACGGTTAATCAGCGTATTTTTTTGAAACTGGCAATCCTTCCCAATCAAATTTTCCACCTAGACAATGCACCCATCTTGCTGTATAATGTGATTATATGGAAGAAAACGGAAACAAATTCGACTTTATTATCATCGGAGCCGGGGCTGCGGGTCTTTCTGCCGCACAATACGCGTCCCGTGCTAACATCAGGACACTCCTCATCGACCAGGGACTACCCGGTGGACAGGCTACAAATATCGCGTCCCTTGAGAACTACCCGGGGCTCTACCCTGCCATAAGCGGTCCCGCATGGATTGAGGGCATGAAAAATCAGGCAGAGTCTTTCGGAGCAAAAATCATCCAGGCGCAAGTCTCAAAGGCATCCCGTACCGACGGCGGATTTTTGGTGGAGACATCAACAGGTGCCTACTCATCAGACACGCTGCTCATCGCGACCGGTGCCGAACACAGAAAACTTACCGTTCCCGGAGAGGCGGAGCTTTCAGGCCGGGGTGTCTCTTACTGCGCCACATGCGACGGGCCTTTTTTCCGAAACAAGAGCGTAGTTGTGGTGGGCGGGGGAGACTCTGCATGCGACGAGGCCACATATCTTTCCACAATCTGCTCGGACGTGACGGTCATCCACAGGAAATCTCAGTTCAGGGCACAGAAATCGGTTGCTGCAAGGGTGCTCTCAAACCCCAAAATCAAGGTCATCTTCAACTCTCAGGTCACGAAAATCATCGGTGAAAAAAGAGTCTCATCGGTGGAGCTTACGGACACAATCACGGGAGAAAAATCCACCCTGGACACATCGGCAGTGTTCATCTTCGTGGGCATGATTCCAAAGACGGACCTTTTCGAGGGACTTGATTTCGACGAATCCGGCTACATCAAGACAAACGAGGACATGGAGACCTCCATTCCGGGACTCTTCGCCGCAGGAGACGTGAGATCAAAATCATTCAGGCAGATTGTCACAGCATGTTCCGACGGAGCCATCGCAGCAAATACCGCCGCACGATTCATCCGCGAGAAAAACAACGAGGTCTACAAATAAATGAAAGCGAAAAGGCTTCTGAGGCTTACACTCTTTTTGCTCGCACTCACCCCAGTCTGCTTCATGCCGCTATGGTCACAGGCATCCTCCGCAACAGAGCTTCCCGAGGACGTTGATTTTTGG
>DFKI01000084.1:18907-22563 GCA_002373325.1 Treponema sp. UBA3649 | reverse complement strand
GCCATCCCTGAATGAACATACCGAGAACGCGTCCCTGAGCAATCTTTGCATAGTACTGGTCGCGGTTGTCCGTGAAAGAAGCAGGATCAATGAGTCCGCGCTGGAAATATCCGTTTGCGAGCTTGAACCATCTCTTTGCGTTTGCGTCGGTGAAGATGTCATAGTACTTGTACTTTCCACCCTCGTTAACAACGTGTCCGTTTCCGTCGTTGGGGTTTCCACCCAAGAACTGCGGCGGGTTCCACAAGTCGAACGCTTCCCAGTCAGCTGTGATGATACTGAAAGGAATTGTCGGAGAGCCGTCCTCTGTTGTCGGATGCTTCTTGTAGTAGTCCTCGAGCAGGTTGAAATACTCGTCGATTGTCTTAATCTTCGGGTATCCGGCTTCCTTGAGAACCTTCTTCTGAATCCACCAACCGTTCCCGTTGTAGTATGTGTCAGAAGGAATACCGTCAATTACACCATAGTTCGGAAGAGAGTAGATGTGCTCCTTTACGATTTTTCCGCTTGCATCCTTCTCTGAATCCTGGTCAATCATCTTGAGCCAAGCTGAAGAATAGTGCTTCATCAGGTTCGGACCGTACTTCTCAATGAGAGGCTTAAGGTCACGGAGCTTTCCGGCACCCTGGAACTTCTCAGAGTCAACCTCAACCAAGTCAGGAAGGTCATCGGAAGCGATAAGAACACCAATCTTCTGGTCCTTGTCACCAACAAGGATGTCCCAAGAGAATGTCACTCCGAAATTATCCTCAATCCACTTGTAAGCGGGGTTATCAGCCGGCGGCTGCTGTCTCTGCTGAATAGTGAAGACCGAAATGTTCATTTTATCGGACTTTTTGCCTCCACCACCACATCCAACCATACTCAATGCCATTAATGCCGATGCGGCAAACAACATTATTTTTTTCATGCATGTCCTCCTAAGACTTTACATTTTTTACAAAGTCATACGGCAATCGGTTGCCTTGACTATCGCTTATGGATTTTATGATAATTCCGCTTTTCTTAAAAAAAAACACCTATTTACTCATAAAATTTACACAATAGTACCATTTTTTCAGAAAAAGCCGTTGATTTTTATATTTTTTAAGGATAAAATGGGATTATGACAGAGACAGACAGGCAGACCAAGCTAATATCCGAAGATTTTCCCATCGGAATCTTTTCCAGGAACGTATATTTGCCGAACACGCACCATCACATAGAGCATGAGATTTTCTATTTGGACAGCGGAAGCGCGACGGTCGGAATCAGGAACACCGAAAGTGAAATCAGCGCAAAATCAATCGTCTTCATAGAGGCTGGGACAGAGCATTTCATCAGGAAAAAGGAAGACTGCGGAGATTTTCATTACTACGCGCTTGTGTTCGACTCCTCCATACTCGGGGACAGCCAGAATCCCATCAGGAGAACCTTCGAGAGCATAAGGATAAAGCAATTCCTGAACATTCCCGAATCCCTTCGCGAAAGTCTGGCACATGCCGCTCAAATGGAAAAAGACTCCTCATTCGGAAGCAAGCTGATTCTGCAGACCGTGCTCATGGAATTTCTTTCCCACATAATCCAGACGAACCAGTACCAGAAAATCACCACGCTGCTTGAAAACTCGAAGCACTCTGTCTCCGCCGTGGACACCGCCATAGCCTACATCAAGGAGCATTACCGCGAGAACATTGATATAGAAGACATTTTCAACGAGACCAACTACTCCAAGAGCCATTTCAGCCGTCTGTTCAAGGAAACTTCGGGAAAGAGCCTCACCGAGTACATAAACAGCTACCGTGTGGAAAAAGCCTGCCTCGACATGATTTACACCGACAAGAACATAACCGAAATAGCGATGGAAAACGGATTCAACAACGTGCAGTACTTCTCCAGGGTCTTCAGGCAGGTAATGAACTGCTCCCCAAGGCACTACAAGAAAAGTTCCCGCAGCGTAGTAGTCCCGTCCTCCTTCGCCGCCATTGACAAGTGATAATTGACAAGGTGATATTTCAGTGCTCAGTACTCAATTCTCAACTCTCCCCTCACTCCAGCACGATTGACCTGAGCTGGCCTCCTCCGCTTCCTTTGAAAGTCAGATACAGGGCGCTCACACCGTCCGGGATTTTTACCTCGGCGGAATGTTTTTCCCAGAAGTTTGATGACTCCACGCTGATTTTTCCAAGGACAGGACCATCGATGGACGTGCGCACCTCGAAATCCCCGTTGATGTATGCCCTGGTGAAAATGCTTATGCGGCCAAGGGATTTGAAATCAAAGTACTTGAAGCCGATTGTGGTTCCAGAGACTATCCCCGTGATGTAGCTTGAGTCCTTTTCTTCCAAAGGAGTACCGTCTTCCCTGTCGCGTCCGTCCTGGGTCACGTGCGGAAACTCAGGAGCCACGTAGATTGAAGGCTTTTCCGTAAAGAGATTGCATGCGATGGCTGCAGGATATTTCCCCTTTCCTTTCAAGGGAGCACCGTTAAGGCCGCAGGAAGTAATCTCCACCTGGGGAATCTTTCCGTCGGGGAGCACCTTGATTTTTTCCGCGCATCCCTGCCTTGAGAACCAGGTTCCGTTCGTGTGCCTGTGGTAGAAGATATACCACTCTCCGTTGATTTTCTCGATTCCTCCGTGGTTGTTCGCCCCGTAAGCCGCCGGCATGTCAGCCTTTTTGTAAGTGCCGATGTGCAGATCAGCGTTGCTCACAATCACACCGCCGTATACGAATCCGCCTGTGGGAGATTTGCTCGTCGCGTAACAAAGCTCGTGCATGGGAGAAGAGGAATACACGAAATAATAAGTGTCCCCGATTTTCCTGATTGAGGACGCCTCGAAAAACTCATGTCCTTTAAATCCTGTCCAGCTGTCGGTGGGAGCAAAATCATAGGGGCATCCCATCTTCAAAGCCTCATCCCTTGCCTTCGACGCGTCTTCCACGTAAAAGTCACCCGGAACAATAAAACGCGGCTCCTCCTCGATGGTAAGCATGTCGGGTCCAAGCACGGTTGCCATAGCTGCGATTCTGTCCTTCATCTGGTGTCCGCAGAAAGCAGTGTACATGTAGGTTTTATCTCCCTCGGTCAAAACGGCGGGGTCGAACTGAACCTGGTCTCCCTTTCTCTCACCAAGGCGGCTTCCATCCTTGTGATGAACATACCCGTAGAATTTGAAGGGTCCTGCGGGTGAGTCCGAAACGGCGACGGAAACGAAATTCACCTTGTCGTACACATAATATAGATAGAACTTGCCGTCAGGTCCCATAGTCACGTCCGGGGCATAGAGCACCATGCGTCCGTCCTTGTTCGCGGGATCGGCCATCCTCGGAAAGATTACGCCCTCAAACTTCCAGTCAGAAAGGTCAGTAACCGGAGCTGACCAGCACACATAGTCACCAAGGCAGAAAACACATCCAGAAGCCAAATCATGCGAGCCGTAGACATAAACCCTGTCCCCGAAAACATGGGGCTCTCCGTCCGGCACATATTCCCAGAGCGGCAGATAGGGATTAAAAACCTGCTTTTTCATAAAAATCTCCTTGCGTTCAATATTATATTTCCCAATTTTAAGTTTTACATAAGTCGGTCATCCACCAGTCTTGCAAACTGTCATTACCCGGCTTGCAAACTGTCATTACCCGGCTTGCATACTGTCATTACCCGGCTTGACCGG
>DFKI01000084.1:0-18860 GCA_002373325.1 Treponema sp. UBA3649 | reverse complement strand
TTACCCGGCTTGACCGGGTAATCCCTGCCAAAATGAAGTCCACCAAGAGATTATCGGGTCAAGCCCGATAATGACACAGGGGCATCACGATAATGACACAGGCAGAGAGACCAAAACTGCCGCCGCAAAAACAATTACGGACTTTTTCACTTTGCCACACGTCATTTTCTCTGTATTTTCCTTTTTCATAAAAATACTACCCTTTAAACAAATCTGAATGAGTACCTGTCGCAGTCAACGACAAAATAAGCTCTTCGTTTTTGTATTTATAAATGAGGAGCCAGTCATTTTGAATATGGCATTCTCTGTAGCCAGTCCAATTCGAATGAAGCGGATGATCTTTGTTCTGTGCAGGAAGAGGCTCTCCCCTTGCAAGTTTCTCAATCACAGCCCTTAGCAGAGAAATGTCATACCCACGCTTTTTAATGAGCTTATACTCCCTTTTGAATCTTGAGGTTCGCTCAATAGCATATTCCATTCAGTCCTCCGAATCCAAATCAGAGAACAAGGCATCAACACTGTTGAATTTTTTTGCATTCGGGTCATTGAGCATATGCTCGCTTTCTTTCAAGGCGGCGGTAAGTTCTTCGTTTGGTACGTCTACACCGGTATCTTTAATTCGGAACAAGATAAAATCAAAAAAATCAGAAACCTCATCAAGATACTGTTCTGGTATCTTTTTCAATTTTTCAGCAACAGCGGCATAAGGCATATCTTTCCTCCTCGCATAATTTTATTAAAGTAGACAACCCCGAAAAAATTAGTATTTGAGGTTGCCGTCAAGTTCTTCATCTTTCACTCCGCGACGAAATATCCGTTTTTGAGTCCCTTGCCCTTGAGCTCCACCGGAATGGGTCCCTGAAATTTGAAGGAAGCGCGTGTCTGCTCATAGACCGACTCCGAGACGTGTATCCGCATCGGTTCCCCGGAGCTTTCCATGCGGCTTGCGACGTTCACGGTATCGCCCCACACGTCGTAAATGAATTTGGTCTTTCCAATCACTCCCGCCACGAGATTTCCCGAGTTGAGTCCCACGCGGATTTGCACCTTGTATTTGGATGTCCCGTTGAATTTCTCCACGTCCTCCAGAAGTCCCCGGGCGAATCTTATCATCTTCTCCGCACCGTCGTTCTCAAAATCCTCCGTAAGCCCCGAGACCGCCATGTAAGCGTCGCCAATCGTCTTGATTTTCTCAATCCCCTCCCTTTCGGCCCGCTCGTCAAAAAGTGATGTCATTCCGTTGAGCATTTTTACGGTCTCCTCCGCGCTCATTCCGCCGCTCATCTTGGTGAATCCCACGATGTCGGTAAAAAGCACGGTCGCATTCGGGTACTTTTGCGATATGGTTTTGTCGGGATGCTCGGTAAGCTCCTTTGCGACAGGCTCAGGCAGTATGTTCAGAAGAAGTCTCTCCGCCTTTTCATTCGCAACCTTAAGGTCTCGGGTCCTTTCGTCAACGGTTATCTCAAGCTCCTTCTGATACTTCGCCATCATCTCAATCTCAAGCCTGTGCGCCCTCTCCACTGCCCTTCCCAGATTGAAAATCTCGAACACATAAAGAAGAATCGCCATGTCAACCGTAGTGACAGAGCCGACCGGAAGTCCGGGGGTAAAGAACTGAAGGACTGAAGCGCCAAGAACTCCGAAAAGCACGACAAGAAGAAGAACGAAATTCATCGTCCGAAGCCTCTTCCTGTAAACGAAGATTGAGACCACAATCAAAACGATGGAAATGAGGGGCATCACGTAGGTGACATATCTCCACGAAGTCCTTATGTAATGGTTCGTCTCATCAAGCGGATAGAGATTTCCGCTCAGCATAAGAACAAGAAGAATGGCAAAATCGGCAATGAGCAGCTCATCAACCACACGGGAAAGAACGGGTACGTTTTTCTCGCCGTCCACGGAATACTTGAACAAATCCTTCACATAGAGATTGATTGAGAAGATTGCGCAGGCAGTAAAAAACATATCGAAGAATTTGAAAATCCACGCCATCCAGTAAGCGAAAGTTCCGGGAACTCCTTCGTAAACGTGGGTAATGCGGATGGAAGTCATAATCAGGGCCGAAAAGATTTCCATCAGAAAAATCGCACTCTTCCGGGAGCGTGAGATGTTCGACGTGACGAGCACCAGAACGGCAAGAGTCAAACAAACTCCGGTCAAAAAGGTGAGCACGTCCAAAAGATTGTTCCTAAACCAGTCCAAAAAAAATTGCATTGCACAACCGCCTTTCTTCCATTATATCTTTCGCGGGATTTTTCTTCAAGGGAGTGAGGGACTAAATCGGGAAGGTTGAACTTCCGTCCCTTTTATGGTATAATCCGCATGACTCAAGGGGAAATCTTATGATTACATACTGGCAGCAGGAAGACGGAAAACTGATTGAAAAGGATGAGGAAGAGCTTGACGGACGCAAAAGCACATGGGTTGACGCTCGCTCAGTGACAAGAGACGACATTGCCGTGCTTGAGGAAAAATATGGAATCGACCCGGAGAACATGCTCGACATCCTGGACCCTGACGAACTTTCCCGCCTTGAAAAAAACGACGATTTCAACTACACGCTCACAATTCTCCGCCTCCCGGTCTTTTCCCCCGTTGACGACATCAGCTATTTCTGCGCCCCGCTCGGAATCATAATGAAGGAAAAGCTCTTCATCACAATCTGCTGGACCGACTGCGAGGTGCTCAAGGATTTTGCCGCGAACAGAATCAAGGAGCTAAAGCTCAACGACTTCCCGGCATTCGCAATCAGATTTTTGTCACGCTCAGACACAGCATTCCTGCGCTACCTGAAGGAACTCAACCGACGGGCCACCACAATCCAGAACGAGATGCTCCGGTCGGTACAGAACCATGAGCTCATCCAGCTCCTGAACATACAGAAATCGCTTGTCTATTTTTCCACGTCGCTCAAAAGCAACCAGATGCTGCTTGAGAAATTCCGAAAGACCAAGCTGATTAAACTCGATGAGGATGACCAGGACTGGCTTGATGACGTGGAGATTGACAACCGGCAGGCTATGGAGATGGCCGACACATACTCGAACATCATGGCCACGATGAACGACGCGTTTGCCTCGGTGCTCTCCAACAACCTGAACATTGTGATGAAGATGATGACCGGATGGAACCTCGTGCTCATGGTCCCCACAATCATCTCAAGCTTCTACGGAATCAACGTGCCCCTTCCCTGGCAGAACTCGGGATGGACGGGCGTAATCATCATTTTCGTAAGCAGCATACTCTTTTCGGTGCTCGCTTATTTCGCGTTCATGAAGCGCAACATAACTTCCATATCAATGCGGCGTAAAAACGTAACCAAACGCGGGCCATCTTCGTTTAAAAAGAGACAGGCCACAAGAAAGGTAAAGCGCGACCTGATTAAAATGGAAAAACAAGCGGAGGCAAAACAATGAAGGGATTTTTCAGAACTCTTGCAGGACTCACACTCTCTCTTGCAGGAACGACGGCTCTTTTCGCGGAGGATTTCACCGGCATCTCGATGAAAGATTTCACGTCCGGCTCAATGATTGAGTATACCATCGGAGAAGACGTGCAGACCATAAGCGCCACACGCTACCTGAGTGATTTTTCCATGAACGCCTTTGAGACCACATACGGACTTTGGTACAAGGTAAAAAAATGGGGAGAGCGAAACGGATACTCTTTCCAGAACAACGGTCAGGAAGGTTCGGACGGAGCCATAGGACGCTACCCCACGTCACAGGGAAAATATCAGCCAGTCACAAGAATCAGCTGGTATGACGCGGTGGTCTGGTGCAATGCTTTTTCTGAAATGGAAGGTCTCACCCCCTGCTACACATACAAGGGAAATGTAATCCGTGACTCAGGAGATGCCGTCGCCCTTGATTTATGCGAGTGCAGATGGGATGCAAGTGGCTACAGGCTCCCTACCGAAGCGGAATGGGAATATGCGGCAAGGAAAATCCCGGGTGGAATGCAGAGGGGAGATTATGCGAGCGGAGAGACCGATGAGATTCCGGCAGAAAAGGTCGCGTGGATTTTTGACAACTCACTCGGAACCCATGTTGTAGGTAGCGCAGGCATGGACTCACCTCTTGAGGACGTACCATCTCAGCCCGCCACAGGATATGCGAACGGCTCTGGTCTTTACGACATGACGGGAAACGTGCTTGAGTTCTGCTGGGACTGGATTGCCGAGCACACCGACACCGCAAAAGGTAAAAACTACGCGGGGCCCAAAATCGGGGAAGGACGCGTTGCAAAGGGAGGGGCATGGTCAGAGGAAACCTGCTTCTACTACCCCGGCGACCGCTACTCATTCGACCCCAACGAGGCATACACCTACCTCGGATTCAGGGTGGTGAGGAGTAAGGAGTGAGGAAATCTTAGATGTGCCATGCCGAACTAGTTTCGGCATCGCTTGATTTCTTCGTACATCGTGAACAGTTCTGACACAATCTCTGACTCGCTCATTTCATCATTGAATCCATACGCATCCATCACAGACCTGTCATTTTCCTTATGCGCCTCAACAAGCTCCGGGAAAAGATATGCGTTTTCACCGTAAAGCTGGGCAAGGGTACAATCGGCATATTTTGACCTGGCATCAAGAATTGCCTGAGCGGTCCTTTCAATTCTCACCTTTTGTTCCTTTGTCGGATTACACCATGGGAAGTTGTTGTACACAATGTCCTTGCTGTAGCGGTAGCGACTTTCAAGACGACCGCCGACTGTCCGCATCCAGATCATGTGTACAGAGGATGTCAAAACCCCGAAATGATAAAGGCCAGCATTTGGCATTATCCTGATTGCATTGCTGCAAATAATATCGGGGGTCAAGAAGCCGATGGGAATATACTTTCTGTTTTCCGATGATGTCTCAGGTATTACAATATAATTCCCCTCTGGAAAATTCTCCACATGGAATCTCGTCGGTTTGTCGGCAAGTTTTACGGTGGGCGCGCTCGTACTTTTAAGGCGGTACTCACGGACGGCTTTCACACGCTTCATACACTCAGGCATCTTAAGCAGTTCGGAAGGAGGAACATCGCCCAACCACAGACACCACCGTTTGTTTCCATTGATGAACTCATCGCTTCCCATCCATTCACGGAAATATGCCTTGGACCCAGGCTCCTTTTTGATGAACGCCCGCATCTCAGCCTCGCCGAACAAGTAAAAACCACCGTCAATGGGCTTGTTTCCAATTCCTATCTCAGGCACGTCACACAACGGATGCTGACGGCTTTCTATGAACACATTCGGCATGTCAAGCAGATAGCCATTGATGTTCTTCGCATCCACAAAAGACCCGTCCGAATTGTAGATTTTTTTGCTCAAAAGGCGGACTGGTTCGGCATCTTTGTGACTGAATCCAACAATCACACAATGAACATGCGCCATGTCGGAACTCTCGGCGTACCACCTGAACGTACGGTATGCAAAATCAATCTGGACGCCCATTCCAAAAATCAATTTCCAGAGAACCGGGACATGCTCTCCTTGACAGATTGAATTCGTAGAGACAAGAGCTGCCCTTGTCTTTTTGCCCCTCATGTATTCAGAGGCTTTTTTGTACCAGCAGCAGACATAATCAAGATTTCCAGAGCCTTTCACTCCGTCAAAAATTTCAGCAATGTCCTTCTTTTGCACACTTTCTTTCTGCATCATCCTCGCACCGCTGAACGGAGGATTTCCGATTATATAATCATACACTACCGAATCTTTTTTCTCAGTGGACGGACTTTTTCTTTCCGTCTTGATGACACGCGCGTTGAGCTCCTTCACATGCTTTCCATACAGAGAGTTCGGGTCAACAATTTCCGGTGCCTGGACTTCAACGGAGGAGGCGAATTCAGACTCGTCGTACAGGTTCAGCTTGTCAATGAATAAAAATCCAGTCGCCTGCTCCACAGAAAGAGTTTCCCAGTCCATGCGGAGTGCGTTCCCCTCGACTATATTTGCGGCGGTCTTCAATGGAAGAAAATCTATTGTCTGGCTGATTATCGATTCCGTCTCGGCGACCATCTGACTTTCCGCAATCCAAAGGGCTGTTTTGGCCACAGTCACAGCAAAGTCATTTATCTCAATTCCGTAGAACTGATTTATATGCACCTTGATGAAATCATCGAAGCCAAGAAATTTTTCGCCCTTGTTCAGAATGGAAATAACCTTGTTCTCAAGGCGGCGAAGACTCAGATATGTCTCGGTCAGAAAATTTCCGCTGCCACATGCAGGGTCAAGGAATTTCAGCGAGCCGAGTTTTTTCTGAAAAGCAAGCAATTTTTCAGACTTTGAAAGTGTGAACGATCCTTTTGAAATCTTCTTGAACTCATCATTCAGCTCATCCATGAAAAGCGGGTCTATGAGCTTGTGGATGTTCTCTATTGAAGTGTAGTGCATCCCGCCTTTGCGTCTCGTCTCCGGGTTCAGAGTGGACTCAAACACCGCGCCAAAAATGGTGGGACTGATTTCCGACCAGTCAAACGGAGCGCAATGCTCCACAATCACATCGACAATCTCCTGGGAAAAATTCGGAATCTCAATCTGCTCGTCGCGAAACAATCCTCCGTTCACATAAGGGAAGGGATTCAGCTTGACCTCATATTTGTCACGCTCATCAATCTTTGTGTCCAGCCCCTTAAACAACTTAATGATTCCGTCACGCAGATTTTCCACCGCAAAGGATTTTATATAATCCTCAAAGCAGGTCTTTGTCTCAAACAGTCCCGCATCCTCGGCATACAGACAGAAAACAATTCTTACGCAAAGGATGTTCAGTGAGCGCAACTGCATGTCGGAAAGACTCTGGTTCTCCGGCTGTGGAATGTACTCATTGTGCAGAGCGTCATAAAGCTTACCGACGAGCTCCCCTGCTTTTAGGCTGATTTCCTCCTCTCGCCTGATTTTCTCGGATTTTGAGTCAACAAGAAAATTCAGCAGATAAATATCCTTATCCAGATTTTCCAAGAGAACCTGAACAGGCTCCTCATTCGGATTCTCCATGTCGTAAACAAGGAACTCGTTGAAGTTGCATGTCACAATCCATTTCGGATGCTGACTCCGCGGTAAATCAGAGACATATTTCTTTGCCTGATGGAATGGAGTAAGCAAGGTTCCGTCACTCTGCCTGACAGGCTCCCGCAAATCCTTTCCGCTGGACTTCTGCTCAATCATAACATGGGTGGAAGGAATGTATGCGTCGATGAAGTTGGTGATGATTTTGTTCTGAATTCTGTCTTTTACCTGTCCCTCAAAAAAGATAAAATTCGCAATGTCGTCTACACCAAAAACGGACGTGAGCAAATCTATCCAGAATTTCTGCGACTCACCCTTTTCATAACCGTGACCGCTCCAGTTATCCCTAAATTTTTTTGCCGCTTTAACCTGCTCACTCCGCGTCATTACAGTCTTCCCAGCACATCCTTGAGCGCGTTCATCTGCTCCGGGGTACCAATGGAAATGCGTACAAAATCCTCTATGCCGGGAGTGGAAAAGTGCCTTATCAAAATGCCGGCTTTTTTTACGCACTGGTAGATTTCCTCACCCGAAATTCCGTCCTTTTTTGCGAAAACGAAATTTGTGCGGCTGTCTATGACGAACCATCCCCTCTCACGGAGGAAGGAAGTAATGGACTCACGCTCACGGACAACTTTTTTCGCGTTCTCGGCATAATAGAAATCGGCCTTGCATGAGGCTATGGCGGCGGTCTGGGTCAAAAAATCCACCGGGAAATGGTTGAATGAATTTTTCACCGTGAAGATTGCCTGAATCAGATCCGGGGAAGAGACCACGTAACCCAGTCTCATGCCGGCAAAAGAAAGACTCTTGCTGAAAGTGCGGACAATCACGAGATTCTTGAACTCGGCAAGGAGCGGTATGCAGCTTTCCCCTCCGAAATCACAGTAGGCCTCGTCCACCACGAAGATTCTGTCCTTGGGTGAGCGTCGGATCATGTCGGAAATCTCGGCGCGTGTCAGGGAAAGTCCCGTGGGTGCGTTCGGATTCGCAAAAATTGTGCAGCTGTCGGTTTTGTTCGCCTCGGAAACCATTGTGTCCACGTCAAGCTGCCAGTCCGGTTTCAATGCGACGGCTTTTCTGGGGATTCCGTAATATCCGCAGTAGACGGGATAAAAACTGTAGCTGTGCTCGGGGCAGATTAGCGGACGGTCGGAGTCAAAGAATGTGTAGAAAACAAGGCTCAAAACCTCGTCGCTTCCGTTTCCGCAGAAAATCATGTCGGGAGTCACCTCGAAGGGAATCCGGTCCTTTTCACCGGGGACGCATTTTTCCCCATCGGTCCTGGAAGTGCAGAAAACACCTCCGGTTCTGTTGAGCATTCCCGCGACGGCCTTTCTGAGCTCATTTGAATCCGGGTCAGGATAAAGCCCCATCTTTTCGGACGAGCTTTCCATGGCAGACTTTACCGCGGCGGAAACCGACTCATGCGGCGGATAGGGATTCTCATTCGCGTTGAGCTTTATGTACACTCTGTCCTTGGGCTGCTCACCCGGAACATAAGGGTGCAGATTTTCGAGTCTCTTTGCAAGCATATTTCCTCCACAGGCGGAATCAGGGGATGTTGCGAATCAGCTTGACCATGTAAAGCTCAATGTACCTCTTCAACGCGGGGTGATTTTTTATCTTCATCAGCGATGGAGTGTTGACCAAAGCTTCGGCAAGGCTCGCGATTCTCTCACGGTTCAGATGTTCCGTCTTCAATGTGCGTAATGTTTTTCGTGTATAATCGCGGATCAGCGTGTTGATGTCCTCAACCAGGTCGTCGTGGGCCTGCTTGCTGATTCTGTCGTTCCATTCCTGCATATAGGACTCAAGCTCGCGGTCAATCGTACTGGATGCCGGGACAATCTGGTTCTCGACGTTTGCCGCTGCCTGTCTGAGTGCCTTTTTCTTGCTCTTCGTGTTGCCCGAATCCTTTGCGTCAAGCTCCGTCTGCTTTGCCTCTGCCTTGTCCCTTTCTTCCTGAATGATTGCGGCTGTGGCTGATTTTTCAGAATCCTTTTTCTTCTGAGCCTTGGACTTTCTGTGGATTGCGGCAAGAATCCAGGAGATAATCGGGAGCGTGTACCAGAACGGCAGCTTTATCCTTGCGTCCTGATAGATTTCGTTCCTCTTGAGCAAAAGGAGCTCGCTGAAAGGAATGAGGACTCCCTCGCGGTAAAGGTTGATTTTTCCGGGAGTGTCATCGTCATAGGCAAGGACAGGAAGGAAGGACGCACCTAGAATTCCATACAGAACTGGCGCACAGACCTTAAGTTCCCTTTCAAGGCATCTCTCGAAGGCAGGCTGCTCCTTCATCTCAGGAAGAGTCTCGTAATTAAGCAGATATTTGAACCAAACCTTGCTCAGACTCTCGTGAATCAGCTCGCGCGCGTCGTTGCTCATACGGACAATCAGCGGCATGACTTTTTCCTTCATTATAAAATAGGACTGGGTTTCATCCACTTTGAAAATGAGCAGTGAAGGAAGATTTGCCCCGACCGTGTGCGACGTGAGAAGCTCGATGTGACTCTTAAGCTCGCTGTCCTTGTATTTTGTGGAAAGCAAAGTTCCGTTCTGGTCCTTGAATTTGAGGATGTCATCCATGGAGAAATAGTACGGCGGATGAAGAAGCTGCTCGTCCAGGACCTTGAACGCGGCGTCACGGAGAAGCTTTTCGGAAGCCTTGTTTTTATAGTAGGAAGCCGACACCTCGATGATTCCGATGGTCTGCAGGATGTTGATGTCCTCGGCGTTGAAGTCCTTCATCTTGGTGCAGTCCTGCTTGATGAAATAACAGAGCTGGTTCCAGTAATAGAAGGAGTCTCCGTTGTTTTTCAGGGCAAGCCAGCAGTCCTCGGGTTTTGCAAGGAAGGAGCTGAAGAAATTCTTGATTGAGATTTCCTTTCCGGGATTGGCGGCACGCATCTTCTTCTCAAAATAATCGTGTGCGTCACCTTTCCGCAGCATGTCCTGGAGCTTTTTCAGACAGATGTTGATAAGCGATGTCACCGAAATTGTGGACGGAAGGAGCATTCCCGGCACCCCCTTGTTGAAGAGAATGCAGTAGAGAGTTCGGTCGTCCTTGGGTGTCTCCGCATCAAGCAGCTTGAAAATCAGATCGGAGGCCTGGTCCTTTTCGGCTATGTCGGTCGGCACATGCTTGGGCAAATCGTTGACGGTCGGAAAAGGAAGTGAGTAATTGCGCTCCATGTCCGTAAAAGTCTCTGTGTAACGCTCGATGAAATAGTTGATTACGACAATATACTGCTTCGACCCCTGGGAGATAAGCTTTATGTGACGCTCGGACTCAAGTTTCATAAGTTCTTCCTGAAGAGAATCCGAAGAGCCGTTCGTATAAACAACAAGCTCGGGGTTTTCATCCTCGTGATGCTGAGCGTAGCGCCTGAGATAATCAACAAATTCACCGAAATCAATTACAGGAACCCGCTGCTTTGAGGAATAAAATTTCAATAAAGTCAAAATAATAGAATTTGCCATACTTCATATTATATCGAATTCTGCAAGTATAAACAAGAGGGGCGGAAAAAAATATGGGAGGTAGGAGCCATGGAAACGATGACTTATAGCAACGTGTCATTGCCGGGCTTGACCCGGCAATCTCTCCCGCAAAAGGGATTCCCGCGTCGGAGCGCGGGAATGACATTATTTCGTATAAGTCGAAATTAGGGCTAATAATTATGCGTTGAGGCGGTCCAGCTCAGACTTTACCATTGCGGAAACCTTTTCTGAAACCTGCTCAATCGGAATCATCTCGGGCTCATCAGCGGTACGGAGCTTTACCTCCACGTTCGGAAGATTTTTCTCTCCCACGGTGATTCTGACCGGGAAGCCCATCAAATCCATGTCGTTGAACTTCACTCCGGGTCTCTCGTCGCGGTCATCCAAAAGCACTTCCACTCCGGCCTTTAAAAGCTCGTCATAAAGCTTGTCGGCGGCATCCTTCATGGAATCCTTGTATTTAATCGGGACAATCGCAACCTGGAACGGAGCCACTGTCATGGGCCACTGTATTCCCTTGTCGTCATGGAATCTCTCCACGATGCTCGCAAGAACACGGTCCACCCCGATTCCGTAGCATCCCATGGTGGGTACGGCGGACTTTCCGTTCACATCAAGATAAGTCACTCCCATGCTCTGGGTATATTTTTTCCCGAGCTTGAAGATGTGTCCGAGCTCATTTCCCTTTTTGCTGTAGAAGGTTCCTCCGCACACAGGGCACTTGTCACCCACGACCACGGTACGGACATCGCAGTTCATCCAAGGCGTGTAATCGCGTCCCGGCTCCACGTGCTTGATATGGAAACCGTCCTTTCCGGCACCGGCGAATCCGTCATGCATGTCGTTAACGCTCAGGTCCTGCAGGATGGGGCATTTTACGCTCACGGGTCCGACAAAACCATGACCAGCTCCTGCAACGGCACGGATTTCCTCGTCATCGGCAAGACAAACCTCGCTTGCTTTCAGGGCACCGGCAAGTTTCGCCTCGTTCACTTCCAAATCTCCGCGAATCAGGACGCAGACATAGCTCAAGGGATAGAACGCGTTGTTTCCTTCCTTTTTAAGTTCAAGCTTCTCGCAGAAAGGAGCCTTTGAAAGATCAAGGGAAGAGTTGATTACGCGGTAGATGAGCGCCTTTATGAACATCTTTGACGTGCATCCGAAGAATTTTTCCATGTCCTCAATGCTGAATACATTCGGAGTGGCGACTTCCTCAATGGCAGCGTCGGTCTTTTTCTGGGGATTTCCATCGTTGTCCACGGCGGCATCAGGCTTGCAGGAGGCTTTCTCAACGTTTGCGGCGTATTTGCAGTCGGGACAAATCATCAGCGTGTCATCCCCAACCTCGCTTTCCACCATGAACTCCTCGCTTCCGCTTCCACCCATGGCTCCAGTGTCGGCCTTTACCGGAATCACATCAAGACCCATGCGCTTGAAAATGCGGAGATAGGCACGTGCATAAGCCTGGTAGGTCTCATCAAGGGACTCGTCATCCGCGTGGAGGGAATATGCGTCCATCATGTTGAACTCGCGTCCCCTCATCACACCGTATCTTGGTCTTATCTCATCGCGGTATTTCGTGTTTATCTGGTAGCAGTTGATCGGGAGCTGCTTGTAGCTCGTGAGTCCCTGCCTCATAATCGCCGTATATGCTTCCTCGGCTGTGGGGCTTACAACCATGTCCTGCTCGCCTCGGTTCTTTGCCTTGAGCATCTGGGGTCCCATTGTGTCCCATCTTCCGCTCTCCTTCCAGATGTCACCCGGAACGACCACGGTGGGCTTGAATTCAAGGGCTCCGGATGCGTTCAGTTCCTGCTTGATTATGCTCTCAACCTTGCGGTAGGCCATGAGTCCCAAAGGCATGTATGTGTAAAGTCCGTTTCCTAATTTGCGGATTAAATCTGCTCTCATCATAAGCTGATGACTTGCAATCACAGCTTCGGCGGGCGCTTCCCGCAGTGTCCTGAAATGTATGTTGGATGTTTTCATGGTTCCCTATTATATAGAAAAGAACCGTCATAGGCAAGTGGTGGGAGGGGTGATTAACTTAAGCCTGTGCTCAGCAGATTACTCAGCCGATTACTCAGCAGATCACTCAGCCGATTACAGAGTCAACAAGCTCCTTCAATGCCGGATCCTGTTTTACGGCGGATGTCTCAAGATTTTTTCTGATCATGTAGATTCCGTCTCTCTGAATAATTGCCGCGTTGTTTTTTGAATTCTTTCTTTTCATCTCTTCCTGCTCCGCAAGTTTTTCCAAAATGTAAAGCGATTTCCCCATTAGACCGTGTGTCACGACCTGATTTTGAGGATTATTCACTTCAGACAAACTGGATAAACCTTGCATTTTTTGATTTAACTGACTCCTCACTCTAATTATCGGATTTTTCAAGTCTGACCTTAGAACTATTCTCGTCCCAAAATGAGGAGTTTTCCTCGTCGTCCAATTCCGAAAAGGTGGGCGTACCGAAATCTTCCTCCTCAAGCATTCTAATCAGGCTGCTCGGTCCCTTTTTCTCATCATTTTTCACAGGTGGCTTTTCCTCTATGTCGGCAAAACTAATCGTCTCAAGATCAGCCTCTGTTCCGCTCTCTTCCTCAAGCTCTGAAACTTCGTCCGCATCCTCCGCCTCAGGGATTTCCTCAAGATCAGAAACCTCCTCAAGCTCCTCTACTTCGTCCGCCTCATCAAGCTCAGGAATCTCCTCTACTTCATCCGCATCCTCAAGCTCCGAAACTTCGTCTACTTCCTCCGCCTCAGGAATCTCCTCAAGATCAGAGACCTCCTCAAGTTCCTCCGCCTCAGGAATCTCCTCAAGCTCCTCGATGTCTGATGATGAACTTGCTGAAACTGGATTCGGCTGCACGCTGATTGGCTGCAAAGAATTTGAACTTGCCGGCTCAGGATTGCTCAAAGCCTCAAGTGACTGCCTGTAATTTCCGCTTATAATATGAAGGAATTCGTTCCAGCTCGTGTCAAGCGCGTCGGAAATCTCCCTTTTGTGCTTGCGTCCGGTTCTTCCCAGGCTTCGTATAATCTCCGTGTTGACATCCTGCTTTCTTTTTTCCACATGTTTCTCAAGGGTCTTCCAGTCCTCCCGGTCCCGCCTCTCAAGATACTCCCGGAAAAGAGTGGTCTCAAATTTATGGATTCTCTCGCGGATGATTACGGAATCGTCATGGCGCAGATTGAAGAGAAGGAATATGATGAGGAAAACCGTGACAAAAAGACAGAGCAAAAGGAGGATTTTTTCCATGTCGGAGAAAATGAACTCACTCTCGCCGCAAATCCAGCCCATTTTTCCATAACGGGAAACGGTTCCGCTCACAAGAATCAGAATCTCGCCGGATTCAGTCAAAAAAAGCTGCTCAGTTCCGTAGAGTTTCTGGTCCCATTTTTTCTGAATCTCCTCGGCAAGTCTCTCCCGGCCCACGTTCGGAAGTCCGAAAGCGAATCCCGTGTTGGACGGAGACTGAGTGTTTTTTTCCTCGTCCATTTTCGAAATCAGCTTGGACCTTGTGTTGAGCTGCACGACATTCTTCGAGATGATGCGCCGTAGAAAATCGTCGGTGGAAGTGTAGAAAATCAACGTGCCTCGGTAGGCTGTGGAGCGGTCGAAATAAGGCATGGATATGACAATTCTCTCGCGGATTGAGTCACAGTAGATTGATGTCCTCGCCGCAAGCTCCTGCTCGTTCGAAGGATAAAGTCCGTTGTCACTTGAGCAGATAAATTCAAATGGAAGCTCCCCAAGCTCGTCATAGTTGCGGTATGAAATCAGCTCGTCTGATTTTGAAAGGATGTCCGAAGAAAACGTGCTGTAGTGGATATGCTTTCCGTCGCTCTCAATCAGGCGGATTCCGTCAAGGGAAGGATTTTTCTCCATGAGTCTGCCGGTCAAATCATCCCGTTCCTCAATGTCAGTCTCAGTAACGTCACGCTCTATGAAGGATTTCGCATTGTCGGAAAGTGCGTATGTGGCAAAGCTGAAAATAATGTCGTCAGTATACTCGTCATACTCGCTCCCAATCGCGTCAAGAGTTTTAGTGATGTTCTCCACCACACGCGGCTCGTAATAATGCATCTCGACGTAACGGAATCCGCCAAAAAAAGCCGCCACGCAGATACCTGAGAAAAGTAAAACTGTCAGTAAAAGGCTCAACGCCGTTCTATGTGAAGAGGACACTTGTCTGCTCCCAAAGTCAAAATTTATCCACTCTTTTATCGGCAGATTTAAGAGCAGGGTTTATTTAATTTATTGGAGCAGAAAAAGCATCCCCGCCCCTGCGTCAGACCTTGAAAAGATCAATCTCCGAGCCGATTTTCTGAATGTTGTCGGCAACCTTTCCCGAAATGGCGGAAAGAGTTTCTCCCATCCGGTTGATTCTGCTCGCCCCGGTGTGCATGCCCGAAATGCTTTCCTTGATTGCTTCCGTCGCGCTCTGCAGTTTTTCCATCTCGGTTAGGATGTGCTTGTTTCCCTCGGTCATCTCCTCGGATGCGTTCTTTACATCCGAAGTGGAAAGGTTCATCGAGCGTAGAGCCTCCGTAATCTTCTTTGAGCCGTTCTGCTGCTCTTCCATGGCCCCCTTGATTTGTCCGATAATCCTGCTCGTTTCCTCTATGCTCTTTGAGATTGAGCCGAACATCGTGTTGGTTTCATTTGAAACGGTAACGACTTCCTTGATTGTGTCCTGAATCTTCTTGAGCTCGGCACCGATTGACTTTGACTGCACGGCTGATGTCTCGGACAACTTTCGGATTTCATCGGCGACAACAGCAAATCCCTTTCCGGCCTCTCCCGCGTAGGCTGCCTCGATTGCGGCGTTCATGGCAAGAAGGTTCGTCTGTTCCGCAATGTTCGCGATCGCAATGTTAGCGTCCTGAAGCATCTTGGACTGCTCCTCAATCAGCTTGATTTTTTCGTTCGCATTTATCTGAGTGCTCGTTCCGGTCTCTGAATTTGCGGTCAGCTGTTTGAATGAAGAAATCATCAGGTCCACGGAATCATTTACCGAGTTGATGTTTCCGACCATCTCATCCACGGCAAGGGCTGCCTGGGAAACACATCCTGTATGCGACGATGCCGAGCGTAACCGTAGACAAAAGCAAAATGACCGTGAACATAATCCAAAGCTTCACCCAAAGTGCCACGCGCACTGATTTTTTATCCTGCATAAAAAGACCTCACAAAAAAGATGTACCAACTTTTGAACTTTCTTCTATATAACACATCATTTTCCACTTTTTCCGCAAGATTTTTTTCACGCCCTCCTCACCTCTCACCTCTCAATTCTCACTTCTCACCTCCCTCCCCTTCCCACGCAAAACAAAATCTGATATAATTTGCGCATGAAACTTGAAGCGAGATTCAAAACATCAGACAACAAACTTTATACATTGGACGGCGCGGAATGTGCCATTTACCCGGAGACATTTGAGTCGGAAAAAATCCTTGGCGGACAGGGTTCTCTCCCGGAAGGAAAGGGACCTTTTGCCCTCAGCGTGCGATGGACCACCGTGGGACTTGACGACCAGAGCTACAACGAGGAGTTCCTTGCGTCATTCCGTGATTTTCTGAAACAGCTTGAGGAAGACGACCGCTATGTGCTGATTGTGCCGGTTGCGGACAAAAATCCCTCGTCGGCTGAGGAAAAATCCGCGCTCACGGCAAGCATGAAACATTGTGCCCGCCGCCTGAAAGACTGTGCATCCATCGTGGGATTCTCCGTCCCTGAGGAAAGCTCCCCGGAAGAGTTTATGGAAGAGCTCAGGGCAAAACACCAGCACTACGCATTTTTCAGCCATAACGTTAATCTGCTCCAGGACAAGAGCATCGTAAGATTTTAATCGGAGGGAGAATAAAATGGATTCCATACAGAAACTCTACTCCGACGTGGAAAAAATCAAAAAGCATGTGCGCGCCGAAAAAGGAAGCTCCTACGACGGACTTGACGTTGCCTCTCAGATTAAGTCCCTTCTTGCAAGGACAAATCCGCAGCTTTCATCCCTTGCGGAATCTTTCGCCGATTACTGGACAAACACCTACATAAGACCCTCCGCGAATCCCGCCGACGAGCCGACCCGGGAAAACGTGGACAGACTTGCCGCCATGCAGTCACTTTTGGAAGGCTCGGTGGAATTTACAGAATGTCTTTCAAAATCCGACTGGAAGGAACTCTGCGCCCTGACAAACTATGAGGCCGAGGATTTACCCATAGACACGCTCAACTCAATGATGTCAATATTCGTTGACAAGCAGGCACTTTGATGGATTTTTCATCGCTTTACGAAAGCTGCTCCCAATGCCCGAGAAAATGCTCCGTGAACCGCCGTGCAAATCAGCGTGGATTCTGCGGTGAGAATGCAAGTTTAAAAATTGCGACTGCAGGACTTCACTTCGGGGAGGAGCCGCCCGTAACTGTCTTTGGTGGAAGCGGAACAATCTTTTTCACGGGATGCACCTTGCGCTGCTCTTTTTGCCAGAACTACCAGATAAGCCAAAAGGGAATGGGAACCGAAGTTGATTGCGGGACTTTCGTAAAGATGTGTCTTGAGCTTCAGAACATCGGGGCGGAGAACATCAATCTTGTGACGGGAAGCCACCACATCCCTTTGATTGCGGATTTTTTGTCGGAGGCGAAAAACTCGGGCCTTGAAATCCCCGTAGCATGGAACAGCTCGGCTTATGAGTCAATTGAAATGCTTGAGAGACTTCGCGGGCTTGTTGATTTGTGGCTCCCGGATTTGAAAAGCCTGAACCCACAGATGAGCGCGAAACTCTTCGGTGCAAGGGACTATCCCGATGTCGCGTCCGATGCGATTCTTTGGATGATTGAGAACTCACCCATGAAAATCGTGGAGATGAAAAAGAGCGGCGAGACAAAGGAAAAAATGCTCTCCGGCGTAATCGTGCGTCATCTTTTCATGCCCGGCAGATTAGAGGACACAGCGTCCGTTCTTGACTGGCTAAAAAACAACGCCGACGGAAAATCCGCCATTTCCCTGATGAGCCAGTACACGCCCGTTCCCTTCAAGGAAGATTCCGAATCCGCAGAAAAAAGACAAAAATCCCTCGCCGCATTTGAGAACCGCCTTGTGAGCGAAACCGAGGACTCGGACATCCGCGACCTGATTGAGGCCTACGACTTCGACTATCTTTTCTACCAGGAACTGAGCGACGACACATCCTGGCTCCCGGATTTTACCCGCCCCCAGCCTTTCAGCAACAAGCTCGCAACCCCCATCTGGCACTGGAGCAAGGGATTTCTTAAATAATTTTTTCTACCTTTTTAGCTTGTCGTACAACACGATTTCTTCCCCGGTTGATTTATGGATTTTCTTTTTGTACAAAAGTGTCCATTTCGCCTGGCCTTCGGAATAGTCTTTGTCGGTCTGGGGAAAAAACGAGCGGCAAAAGTATTTTCCACTTGACTTGTCCTCTGAAAGAAATACAAAAACATTACGGGCTTGAACTGTATTTTTCATCAAAAAATCAGCTTGTATTGCAGAAAAAACTTCCAGCTTAGAATTGTATCTGAAAACCGTTTCATTGCTGTCCATAATCTGCTCAAGATAAGTCAAATACTCAATACGGTCCTTGATTGAAGAGTAAAATTTGGAGGATTCGATTCGAGTTTTTTTCAATGTTCCCTTTACGATTCTTCTGAATATCAATTCTCGGCTTTCTGTCAAAACTCTGCTCAAATCTTTAAGATATTGCAATCCCGCCAGATGAAAAAAATGATTTTCGTCAAAAAAAATAGGAATGAAAACTGTTTTATTTTTCTTTCCCAAAATAATCTGATACTCAATATCCAGCAGATTTACATAAGATCTTGCTGCCTGTAGAATATCTGCCATCGTATCTCCTTAAAAGAAAAAAGCCCCGCGCCAATCGCAGAGCTTTCCACATTCCATTTTCCTTCAACTGAACAAGTCAATCTACATCTGGCTTTTGGTAAATGGAGAACCGTCATAAGACTATGCAAAGCACCGCACTTCCAGATTCGACACTTTGCTTTAAAACGCCTAACAGACACTCAAGTTGCCTGCCGCCTTGATTGGCAAGGACTTACCACATTTAATATACAAAAATTTTCATAAGCCGTCAAGTGAATCACTGTAAGAAGAAAATAAGTGACATTCATTTTCGGGGTGTGTCGTCAGTATGTGTTAATCTAAAACATGGGAGTGAGGGAATATGTATAAGGCAAGTGCCGTAAATATTGCATGGGAAACTTAATGTTGATTGAGGAAACGCTGTAATGGAGGGGAGGTTCGCGACAAGCAGGCATTTGTGCGGGCCGACCGAAGGGAGTGCAATACCTTATACCGCACTCCATGA
>DFKI01000096.1 GCA_002373325.1 Treponema sp. UBA3649 | reverse complement strand
CTCCGCACATTCAACCGAAACTTCAAGGGACGAAGCGGAACAGCCGATGCCTCAATCTACCTTGTGAGCCCGGAGACCGCAGCCGCATCCGCAATCACGGGATTCATCACCGACCCGACGACTTTGGACTACACAGACCCGGCATACACCGAAAACGGACGTGTGTCGCTTCTTGAAGGAAAATACAAGGGACTTTCGCTTGACGAAATCAAGACGGACGCACAGGACACAGGCATGCTCATTCCTCCGCTCGATGAAAAGGAAGCCTCCAAGGTTGAGATTCTCCGCGGACCGAACATCAAGCCGTGCCCACCGTGCAAGCCATGTGAAGATTCACTCAAGCTGCCCGTACTTCTCAAGGCCGGAAACAACGTCTCTACCGACGACATCATGCCGGCAGGAACAAAGGTTCTTCCTTTCCGCTCCAACATTCCCGAAATCAGCAAGTTCACTTACGAAAGAATTGACGCGGACTTCTACAAAAAAGCCGTGGCGACCAATTTCTCAGGATGCTTTGCCGTGGGAGGAGAGAACTTCGGTCAGGGATCCAGCCGTGAACATGCGGCTCTGGGACCGATGTACCTTGGAGTGCGCGCCGTAATCACCAAGAGCTTTGCGAGAATCCACAAGGCAAACCTGATTAACTACGGAATCATCCCGATGACTTTCGTGAATCCCGATGACTACGACAAGATTCAGGACGGAGACACTCTGGAAATCAAGGGAATCTTCGACTGCCTGAAGAATGCGAAGAACTTCAAAGTTACCGTGCATGGAAAATCCGGGGACTGCGAGATTGAGTGTGTGAACGACCTTGCCGAAAGGA
The DNA here is from genome assembly GCA_002373325.1 of Treponema sp. UBA3649. Classification (GTDB taxonomy): domain Bacteria; phylum Spirochaetota; class Spirochaetia; order Treponematales; family Treponemataceae; genus Treponema_D. The sequence goes on along the minus strand of DFKI01000096.1, from coordinate 5,657 downwards.
GCCGTCAGATTCTTCTTGCGGGAGGACTCGCTTCCTACACAAGGGCGGGAGGACAGTAATATAGGAAATAGATATTGCGTTTTTTTCCATACAGGGTTATAATAAAGTATCAAAGGAAATGCTGATTTATGGCATTGTGTCATTGCCGGGCTTGGCCCGGCAATCTTTAGGTATCGATAGTGCAAATGAATAGATTATCGGGTCAAGCCCGATAATGACACATTCAGACTGACAGTGACACATTCAGCCTGACAGTGACATCATTCTGGATTAATCAGCGTTTTCCTAAGTTTTCCAATAGAAACAAACAGAGACAAAGGGGTCGGATTATGGTCAATATTCACAATATGATGGAAGAACATGTGGTTTCCCGCGTAAATGAGCTTTACGAGCAGCTTAAGGAAAACGGATGCACATGGCTGGAATGCGACTGTGAGAACTGCCGTCTTGACACGATTACTTATGTGCTGAACAGAATCACGCCGAAGTATGTTGTCGGTGGACGCGGAATCACCCATAATGCGGCTCAGATTAAAAGCGACTCCCAGCTCATGGCTGATTTGGACAGAATCGGGCTGGACGGAATCAGGCTTGTGAATTCGGCGAAGAGACCCTACCACAAATCTGCGAAACTCAACGCAAGCGGCGACTGGGAGACCACGATTCCCACGTATACCTTCCCCACTTTCCTTGGAACAATCTACGACGGATCCACTTTCGAGCCCCTTGACAACGCTTCCGTAACACTCAAGCTGAGCAACGGAAAACATGCCACGATGATGGACGCAAGCTGGTCAAATCCATGCAAGACATTCGCCAAGACAAGCGGAACCTATTCTTTCTGGGTGGCTCCCGAAGCATGCATGAAGGAAGGAGAGACCAGGGAATTTTCGTTCACGTTGGACATCGAGCGCGAGGGATACACTCCAATCTCGTACAGTTTCTCAATCTCCCTTGTGAGCAAAGCCGAGGATCCCCACAAGCTCAACTCCGCATGCAGCCTTAAAGTGCAGGATCTCTTCCTGTTCCGCGAGGAAATCTACAACGAGCAGGAGTAGATTGGGGACCAGATGCTCCCATTGACAAAGAGCGTGATTTTTTCTATTATATAAGAATGAAACGTGTAAGAATTTGGCCTTTCATTTTTTTGCCCCTTCTTCTGCTGTTTTCCATTGCGATAGGAGCAGCTTTGGGCAAAGGCCTTGCCATAACGAGAAATACGATTAATACAGAGAATTTCACGGAATTTGAGACTTCCGCACCCACAAAACTTCTGGACATAAACGGCGAGCTGATTACAGAATACTCAAGCGACGAAAAGCGTGAGATTATTGCGTTCCGTGACCTTCCCCAGCAGATTGTGGACGCTCTTTTGACCCGTGAGGACAGGATTTTCTACGAGCATCCCGGATTCAGCATGAAAGCCATTTTCAGGGCTGTGGTCGGTGTGCTTACCCACAACAGTCTCGGAGGAGGATCCACTCTGACACAACAGATTGCCGGAACCCTTTACTGCGACCGAAACGAAATCTCCGTAAAGCGAAAGATAAAGGAACTTTGGTGGGCCATACAGATGGAGCGCCGCTATTCGAAGGACGAGATTCTTGAGCTCTACCTCAACAAAATCTATTTCGGAGGCGGTACATACGGTGTAAACGCTGCCTGCAAATACTATTTCGGACATGATGCGACGGAAATCAATCCGGCGGAGGCTGCAATTCTCGTAATCCAGCTCTCGAACCCGGCTTTCTACAATCCCTTTGAGTACCCGAACCGTGCCATGGCAAGACAGCAGGACGTTCTTGAGGCAATGGTAAACGAGGGATATGTCACTAAGGAAGACGCTGACACGAGTTTTGACAATTACTGGGCGGACTTTGACTTTTTGAGGACAAATCTTTCCGTGCATACGATGCGTGTTGATAACGCCCCGTGGTTCAGCGAATATGTGCGTCGTGAGCTTAGCGGCATGCTTTACGGCTCCGATGACCTCTACAACGGAGGATATACAGTAAACACGACCCTGAATCTGACACATCAGAGGGCTGCCGAGGAAATCATGACGGACTATATCAAGTACGCGAATGAAACCTACCAGTCCACTCTTCCCACGTCAAAGAAAGAGGCTCTTTCCGAGTATGTTCCTTTTGCGGAGCTCATGTGTCTTGTCTTTAACCTTCCGTCCATGAAAGTCAGCGAGCAGAGGGCAGAACGCCTTTCCATGGAGGAATACGCGCACGACGTAAACCCCATCCTTGACATCTTCTCCATGATGACGGGCATTGAATCTCTCAAGACGCAGGTGGTCGCAGAAGGCAACAACCAGAACAAGAGGGCAACTGAGCGGAATACGGTCGAGGGAACCATGATTGCCCTTGAAAACGGAACCGGATATATCGACGCGCTTGTGGGAGGCTCTAAATACGACTCCAGCAACCAGTTCATACGTGCTGTTCAAGCCAAGCTCCAGCCGGGATCCACATTCAAGCCACTCTACTACTCCGCCGCAATAGACAGCAAGCTTTTCACCATGACATCCACAATCAGCGACACACCGATTGTTTTCTATAAGGACGACGGTTCTCCATACCTGCCGAGGGACTTCGTTGGACGCTACGAGGGTGAGGTGCAGATTTGGTACGCGCTCGCACACTCCATGAACATTCCGTCTCTGAAAGTGCTTGACACAATCGGATTTGACGCGGCAATCAACCGTGCTACGGATCTTTTGGGCATTCCATACAATGAATGGGAGGCTCGCAGCATTCTTCCGGTCTATCCGCTCGGTCTCGGTGTTTGTTCAATCAGGCCGATTGAGCTCGCACGCGCATTCTGTGTCTTTGCAAGTAACGGAGAGGAAATCACCCCGATTGCCATTCGAAACGTTGAGGACAAAAACGGAAACATCTTCCTGGATCCTGAAGCCGATGCGATTGCGGAAAAGAAATCAAAGGGAAGAGACATACAGGTAATCTCAAGGCAGAACGCTTTCATCATGCAGGAAATGCTGAAGCGCACGGTACAAACAGGTACTTTGGTGAGAGGCTCAAACTACGCGGACACCAAGCGCATGATTGGAAAAGACAAGGGAACGGGAAACAAATTCAAGTTCACGGATTCCCACGGAAATACATTCATCATGCCGGCAGGTGGTAAGACGGGAACCACGCAGAACTGGGCGGACGCATGGACGGTCGGTTTCACACCCTACTACACAGCCGCATTCTGGTTCGGATTCGACAGGCCGGGACAGTCTCTTGGTCTAAAGATTACGGGAGCGACCCTTGCCGGTATAGCATGGGGTGATTTCATGCACGTGGCGAACCTTGGAAAACCGTACAAGAATTTCACCGACACACCACCCGAGGGAATCGTTTCCATGACAGTCTGCTCCGAAACAGGACTTTTGCTCACACCCGAGTGCGGAAACAACAAGGTGACGGCATTCTATCTTGCTGGAACTGAGCCGACCGAAATTTGCGAGCGGCATCTCTACGGAACGGCGGAAAAAACTGCGCTTGAAAACCTTGAACGGGAAGACACGATGGTGGGACGCAGATACGACCAGCTCCAGAGTGCGGACGGATTAAAGCTCGACCTTGACTTCCTGAACGACGACGGAAGCGGAACTGCATTTGACAATATGTTCGATGATGATGATTCATTCTCCTTTGACCCTGACTACTATCTTGAGAGCCAGCTAGGATTCGGGGATGATTTCTTCAACGGTGAGGGAAATTCAGACGATGATTTCGGACTCTTCGGCAACGATGATTTCATAGACGAAACGCCCCTGGTAAATCCTCTCGGAACAACAATCCCGGCACTGGAACCCGAAACGGAACCGGAAGAGCAGACATCCGATGAAAATCCGTCAGTCCCGGCAGAGACACCGCAACCGCCAGCTACAGTTCCGTCCCAGGAGAATGTAATAAATCCAGCCGAAAACACCGATGATTTAGAAGGATCTGAAACTCAGTAATAAGCGCCGAATGATGAGGGAGATGCGATGCTTGTCAAAATCAGCGAAATCAAAGTGAAAAAAAGGGTCAGGAAAGATTTGGGGGATTTGGATGCCCTCAAAGACAGCCTCAGACGCTACGGACTTCTGAACCCCATCACAATAACAAAAGACAAGGTTCTCATTGCAGGTGAAAGACGACTTGAAGCCGCCAAAGCCATCGGTTGGGAGACAATCAACGCGGAAATCCTCAACTACGAGATTGACCCGGTGGACAAGCTTGAGATGGAGATGGAGGAAAACAACCAGCGCATTCCATTTACGGCGGAAGAAATGGCGGAGGGCTATAAGAGGCTCGACAAGCTAAGGAATCCCTCCATTTTCAGAAGAATCGGCATGTTTTTTGCACGGATTTTCAAGACCATAGGAAAATTTTTCGCCCGCATTTTCTCCAAGAAGAAATAGACCAAAATCAATAAAATCACGGCAAATCACTTGCACTTACGCACAGGGCTGGAACGAGTCCCAGGACACCGTCTACATATCCTGTATACTTCTTCGTATTATAAGTTCCATCAGTATTTATAAATTTTGCTGTTTTATATCCAAAATAGTCATCTTTATAAGGCGATCGGCTCCATGATTGAGTAACATTAGCACCACAATAATCAGTGCCGGTTCTGACCTTGGGATTAGCATCGTTTTCATTAGCAGACAGAATAAAAATCTTGTCACTTGTAGGATAGTTACTTGATATCTCAGCATTACCGACTTTTGTTGTCGCAATAAGATTTTGGGCACTTGGCGTAAAGGCTTTTTGAAGGAATCCCTTGCCCGTCCAATCTATGTCATAAGTCCTTCTTGTTCCGCCGCTCAGAACAAACTGGTTGTCAGTTCCGTTAAGATATGAACGTATGTTTGAGTAAGGGTAGCTGTTTGGATAAATCGTCTTTCCGTCCAAGGTAAAATTGCCCTGAGAACCATAGAACTTAATTAATGTCAAAATTTTTTCTGCAACAAGCAGTTGTTTTCCACTATCATAATTGGTATTCTGCAATAACCAATATATGGGCTCAACCTTATAGTATTTTCCCGCATCAGTTTTTTCGTAAAAATATCCGTCGCTTCCAAGATACCAGCCGTTATACAAGGCACTATCACTATATGAACTGATATTTGATTCTGACTGAGGAAAATCACCGAACTTAAAGTAGTATGTGTCTATCTTCACAATACTTTGTGTAAGGGCATCTTTTTTTACAACATAATAATAGTCGGAAGAAAGCCAGTCCTTTTTGCTTATGTAGCCTTCCGTACATATCACTTCCGGATGCCATGGAACAGTAACGGAAAGGGAAGGATACGCAACGGTCGCCGTGGTACCGTCTGAATAGTATTTCAGAACACTAAGCTCATAATCCTCAAGATTGTCCCCCTCAAAGAAAAGATTCTCTATATGGCTTGCATTTTCCGCATTAAAATTAGGGACGCCGCTTACTCTGATTCCCGTAAGGAATTTTGGAACCGTCTCTTCACTCACATTGCCTGCATAATCCGTATATTTGATTTTAATGTCGTAGGCTGTGTCTTCTGCTATCGAAGGAATCTCTCCCCTGTATCTGTTGTCCGAAGAATCCTTGTTCATGGTTACTGGAATCATTTCAGTTCCGGCTTTTGTATAAACAATCTGGGCACT
>DFKI01000151.1 GCA_002373325.1 Treponema sp. UBA3649 | reverse complement strand
ATCGGTCTCGGACTCACCAACATAGATTCCGAGATGAGGGAGTCAATGGCGAAGAACAAAACCCTGAGCGAGGCACTGGAAGCGGCTGAGGAGGCGAACAAGGCAAAGACGGCATTTCTTTCAAACATGAGCCATGAAATCAGCACGCCCATGAACGCCATCATCGGACTGAACAGCCTTGCTTTGAGAAAAGAAAATCTTGATGATGAAATCCGCTCGTACCTTGAGAAAATCGGGGAAAGCGCGAGGCATCTCCTTGGACTTATCAACGACATCCTTGATATGAGCCGCATAGAGTCTGGCCGGATGATTTTGAGAAAGGAAGCGTTCTCATTCCGATCCATGCTTGAGCAAATCAATGTGATGGTGATGACTCAGTGCTCCGACAAGGGACTGAAATATGAGTGCAAGACCATAGGCGGTGTTTCCGACTCCTACATCGGAGACGACATGAAACTCAAGCAGGTCCTGATCAACATTCTGAGTAACGCCATAAAATTTACCGAGGCTCCCGGAACAGTCTCCCTTATCATTGAGCGGACGGCGGTTTTTGAAAATCAGTCCACATTGAAAATCAGGATTCGGGATACGGGAATCGGGATGGACAAGGATTTTATCCCCAAGGTTTTCGACACTTTTACCCAGGAGGATTCAAGCCGCAACAACAAATACGGAAGCACGGGACTTGGAATGGCAATCACCAAGAACATCGTGGAGCTGATGAACGGAACAATCTCCGTGGAGTCCGAGAAGGGGAAGGGAACCGAGTTTACCGTGGTGGTCACTCTGAAAAACTGTGACAGCAATGAGACGGATGGACTTTTCATAAACACGAAGGACATGCGGGTTCTTGTGGTTGATGACGAGGAGATTGCGGCCGAGCACGCGAGAATTATCCTTGACGAGGCTGGGATAAAGGCGGACACATGCTTTAACGGAAATGACGCACTGCACATGCTTGAGGTCCAGCACACGAAGCAGGAGCCGTACAATCTGGTTCTTTTGGACTGGAAGATGCCGGACATGGACGGAATTGAGGTGGCGAAGGAAATAAGGAAGCTTTATTCAAATGAGACTACGGTAATAATCCTCACGTCCTTTAACTGGGATGAGATTATGGACGAGGCACTTCACATAGGCGTGGACAGTTTTCTTGCAAAACCTCTTTTTGCCTCAAACGTGCTTTCGGAATTTGAGCGTGTGGCCAGAAAAAACAACATGTCACTCTTCCGTGAAAAGCAGAGGGCCGACCTTAAGGGACTTCACGTTCTTCTTGCCGAGGATGTCTTGATCAACGCGGAGATTATGAAGGAGCTTCTGAAAATCCGGGAGATTGAGATTGACCATGCCGAAAACGGAAGGATTGCCGTGGAGATGTTCGAAAAAAGCGGGGCGTGGTATTACAGTGCTGTTCTCATGGATGTCCGTATGCCGGAGATGGACGGACTTGAGGCGACAAAGGCAATCAGGGCTCTTGAGAGGGATGATGCGAAGATTGTTCCTATTATAGCGATGACGGCCAACGCATTCGATGAGGATGTGCAGAGGTCCCTTCAGGTCGGGATGAACGCGCATCTTTCAAAACCAGTTGAGCCGGACCGTTTGTTTCAGACTCTTGAGGAGCTTGTCTGGGACGCTGAGCAGAAGAGGGGCGCGGGGGCATGAGAAAATGAGCGGAAAGAGGCTTCTTCTTGTGGAGGACATCGCAAAGCCCATTGACGTTGACGTGCTTTTGAAGTCCCTTGCCGAGGTCTTGAAACAGGGCTCAGAAATTTCCGAAATTTTTTACGGCCTCGTCCACGCTCATCTCTCCGTGCATCACTTTGAACGCAGCGTTTCTGAGCTGGATGAAAACATTGTCCGTAAGTCCCGTCTCATTCAGGTAGATTGGTTTTGCTTTTTTGAGCGCGGAATAAACTTCGTCGAAGGAGTAGTCGGTGGAGCTTGTAATCAGTCCCTTTGTCCTTGCGAGATTGTTCAGCTCGGGGACTCTTGTGAGAAACCGCATGAACTCATTTGCCATGTCAAGATTGGGACTGTTTTTGTTCACGGAAAATTCCACGGAGCTTGCGTTTACGAAAAAGAGAGCGTCGTCGGTGGTCGGAACCGGATGGAAACTGTACTTGAAGGGACGCGCCGTAAATGCCTCAGAAAGGGGCTCCCTCTTTTTTGTCCCGGAGACGACCGTTGCATCTACAAGGACCATGGGAACGTTGCCCTCAAAGAAGGTGAGAATCACATCGTTGTAATTGTTCTTCAGTTTTTTGCATTCGTCCAAGTCAATGAATCCTGTGTCGCGGAATTTCTCAATCCACTCAAGGGATGATCTCATGTACTCACCGGCGGAAGGATCGAGTGCGTTGAGTGATGCGACCCCATCAGGATTTTTTTTCATCTCGCGGCAGAAATGAGTCTGGATGAGTTGAGGAATCATTGCAAGGGATGAGTCGTGGGAAAGGATGGGGCTCTTGTAACCTGCGTCCTTCAGTTTTGAGCAGACTTCAATCAGCTTTGAATATGTCGTGGGGATTTCAAGGCCGTGTTTTTTGAACAAATCTTCGTTTACAATCATCCCGTGGGAATAGCAGAGAACCGGGATCATGGGAATCTTTCCGTTATCCTGATGGTAAAGAAGGGACTTGCTGATTGAGCCAAGGGAGATTCCGGTTTTCTTTTCGTCCGACATGTCCTCGGCATTTTCAAAAAGGGGCGAGTATTTTTCTTTGTCCAGCATCCATTGGAATGTCGTGTAGATGTCCGGGGATTCCGATCCGAAGATTGCGGTCTGTATGGCAGCGTTGTAGTTGTCAAGAAAATTGTAGACAATCTCCACATTTGGATAATATGTGTTGAATCGGTCAATCTCCGCCTCAAGTGCCTCGAAGTTCGCGTAGTTTCCTGCGATGACGATTTTGTCGGTGGAATTGACATCCAGCTTCGGCTTAAAGACATGGGATTTCGAGTCCTTTCCCGAACAAGCGACGAGCGTTGAGACGAGCGTTACTACGAACGTGATTGCGGTTCTCATCTGAATCTTTTTTGCCGCTTCAGCATACCGTTTAGTTTTCATAATCAGACTCCTTTGAAAAATCGGATTTGGCCTGCTTTATTTTTTGCAGTTCCTTTATGACTTGTTTTATGTCAATCGGTTTTGCGATGTGTCCGTTCATTCCCGCCTCCATGCACTCGGTCACATTTTCGGAAAAGGCGTCCGCCGTCATCGCGATAATTGGAATTTCCGCCCCCTGTGGATTCTCAAGCTTTCTGATTTCCCTGGTAGCGTCAAGACCGTTCATCACCGGCATCTGGATGTCCATGAAAATCACGTCGAAGTCACAGGCTTTGTCCCGGATCATGTCCACGGCAATTTTTCCGTTTTCCGCCCTTGTGCTCTTTATGCCGTACATTTCAAGCAGCGTGGAGATTATCTCCCAGTTCACGTCCATGTCCTCCGCCACAAGAACACTCATGTCCGCAAGGTCTGCTGTCTGCTCATCGCTTTCCGTCTCTTCTTTTTCAAGTCCGAGCACATCGCTGATTTTTTTGCAGAGTGATGAGCTGAAAAGTGGCTTTGTGATGAATCCGCTGACACCGGCTTTTTTTGCGTCCTCTTCTATATCTGACCAGTCGTATGCGGAGACAAGAAGAATGGGAATGTCCTTTCCCGCAATCTGTCTTATTTTTTTCGTAAGCTCAATGCCGCTCATTCCGGGCATTTTCCAGTCAAGGATTATCACGTTGTAAAATCTGGACTCATTTTTTTCCGAGCTGATTTTCTCAAGGGCTGACTCTCCGCTTCCGGCTACATCAACGGTCGTTCCCAAATCATGCAGGGTGTCACGGGCAGTCTCAAGCAGAATCTCGTCGTCATCTATCACAAGCACGCGGATATCGGGAAGCCGCATCTCTTCTTCGGGTGTGTCGGAGACCATGATGTCAAGGGTCACTGTGAATCTGGTTCCTCTTCCCACCTCGCTCTCGCATCCGATTGTGCCGTCCATCAGGTCCACCATTTTTTTTGTGATGGCAAGTCCAAGTCCCGTTCCCTGAATGGTGTTGATTCGGCTGTCAGTTTCCCTTGAAAACGGCTGGTACATTTTTTCCATGAACTCTTTCGTCATTCCCATGCCCGAGTCCGTAACCGTGTAGGAAAGCGTGACGAATCCTTTTTTCTCGCAGGGGTACTCGCACAAATCAACGTAGACTTTTTTTCCCTCGGGAGTATATTTTAGCGCGTTGGAAAGTATGTTTATGAAAATCTGGTCGATTCTGAGACGGTCCGCAAAAAGAAATTCGTTTTTGATGTTTTTGCATCGGAACCGGAAATCTATGTTTTTCTGGCGAACCATGGGCTGAGAGATGTTCACAAGATTTTCCGCCGAGTCCACGATGGAGAATGTTACCGGAGAAAGATTGAGTCTTCCGCTTTCCACTTTGGAGATGTCGAGTATGTCGTTGATGAGCGTGAGAAGATGATTGCTCGCAAGCCGGATTTTTTTCAGGTTGTCCGAAGTGGAGCCGGGGTCCCCCACGTTTTTTTCGGCTATGGTCGTGAGTCCGATTATGGCGTTCATGGGCGTTCGGATGTCGTGGGACATGGTGGAAAGAAAATCAGTTTTGGCCCGGTTCGCTGATTCAGCGGCGGATGCTGTGTCGGCAAGTTTTTTGTTGTACATCATAAAGACGAGAAGATCAAGAATGAGCAGAAGCAGGAGACCTACCGAAACCACGCTGATTAGAATCCAGTCCAAGTTGTTTTTTGCGATGGAGGACATGGGAACGTAGGTGAGGAGAGTCCAGCCGAAGGATGTGTTGACCGGAACATGGACTATGAGGCAGTCTTCGCCACGTGAGTTTTTCATCTCGAAGAATCCCTGTTCACGCACTGATTTTTCAAGTTCGGCCATTTTCTCATAATCCGCCGTGTTGTAGGATTTGTAGAATTCAAGGAAGTTCGAATTCTTGAAGCTCTTCCCTTTTATGATGTAGTTTCCCATAAAATCAATCATGGAAATCTGCGCGCCGTCATATTTTTCGGTGGGGAAAATCCATTTGCCGGAAAGAAGATTCAGGGGAATAACTCGCATGATGATTGCGGGGACGTTCTCGTTCTCTGGACCTCTGAGCGTGACTGAGTTGCAGAATGCTATGGACTGTACTCCGTTCATGGGATTCGTGTAGGCCCTCGTTATGTGGACTCCCTGGGAGTTCGCAAGGAATTCCTCCGGGGATGAAAAAAGCCCTATGTTTTTGTAGGAAACGCTGTAGTCCGAGCTGTCGTTTGTTTTGGGCTGATTTGAAAATCCTTCCAAGGTGTCAAGACGGATGACGTGAGCGGAAATGCTTGGAACAATCTGGGCGACGCTCAAAAATGACATGGCCTCTTCCATGCTCATCCTGCGGTAATTGATGCACATCGACCATGAGTCACAGAGACGCTGCTCTCCTTCAAGGTAATTTGCCGTGACCTGCTCCATGCCCACCGTCATTGTCGTGAAATTTTCTATGTTCTCCCTGACCTGCCTTTTGCCATCGTTCCTCACGTAAAGCAGGGTAAAAGACAGAATCAAAAAAACGATGAGCACATTCGCTATTAAAATGGATGTCTTTTTCATCTTATTCTCCAGGGGCTTGGGAGCTTGTCGTGGAAAAATCGTCACATGGCCAAAAGTGCGTTCCTTTTTTCCATGATCTGGGCATACATGCTCCCGTAGTCAGCGTCGCTTTTTGCACGGAGAAGCTCTGTCATCTCGCTGATGATTTTGTAAAGCGGATCCAATGCAAGATTTCCCACCACACCTTTAAGCGCATGGCTCAGCTCAAACGCGGCGTCCATGTCTTTTTTGGAAAGTGCCTCCCCAAGCTGATTGAATCTGGGCTCGTTCAGTCCCATCCCCACCATCTTCAGGTAGAAGTCCTCCTTGTTCAGACATCGTGTAAGCCCGGTTGTGGTGTCCGCGCCAAATTCCTTGAGTCCTTCAATCGTAATCATTTTTTTTCTCCTCTTGATATGTCGGATTCCGTCCTCCGCCTCATACTTTTTATTGTATCATAAAATCCAAGAAAAATACATTGCCATAGAAAAAAAATCGGGTTTGGTTTAGAATGATTTTGGGATGAATATAATGGAAGAAAAATCTTTCAGTGACCTGGAGAAGGCTTTGGAAGATGAAAGGGTAAAATCTGCATGTGTCTCAGCCTTAGGATGCGAAATCACCTCGCGGATGGGGGAGATTTGTGAGTTGATTTCCCTTGCGAAAAAAAGTTCCGGTCTTGACGATGATTTGAAAATCTGTCTGGAAAGGCTTGGGAAAAATGTCGGGCATCTTTTAGAGACTTCATCAGACATGGTGGATTCCCTTCGTCCGGTTTTGGGACTTGACGCTCGAAAGGAAAACTATAGTACGGAATTTCTTGTGGAAGGAATTTCGGAGACTGCTTTTGAAAATGCCGGGGAAAAAAATGTGGGGCTTGTTTTTGAAAACGATGAGTCGCTTCCGAGTGTGCTCCGTGGGGATGGAATAAATCTTCGCCGCTGCATAAGAAATCTGCTCGGGGCCGCCATCTTTCACGCGGAAAAAGGGGATGTCGGACTCAGACTTGGGTATAAGATTTGTGGTGAAGAAAAAATCATCCTTTCGGTGAGAATTAGCGGAACCGGCTCATGGGACGGAAATCCTGAAGAGACTGATTTGCGCGTGGGATTTGCTTCAAAAATACTTTCGCTTCTGGGAACAAGCCTTGAGGTAAAAAAATCCGGGGACCCGGAGTTTGAGCTTGGTTTTTGTCTTTTGCAGGATGTCGTGGACTGGAGCGGAGTCGGAAAAATCGATGCCGCGTATGAGGGGGACTTTTCCGCGAAGGATGAGCCTTGGAGATTCGTGGAAAAAATCAGCGTGACGGAAGGACTTGATGTGGACTCTGCCATTAGAAACTGTGGAAATCTTTTGCTCCTTGAGTCCACGATGAAAAAATTCCGCTCTTCCATTGACTGTGTGGCAAAGGAGCTCCAGGATTATTTTGATGCGTGTGACTGGAAGAGTTATGGCATGAAGGTACATTCCCTGAAAAGTACTTCCCGTCTGATTGGCGCGATGTCACTTTCCGAGCGAGCCAGGGAGCTTGAGAAGGATGCGGACAAGGGCGACGGTCTCAACAGGGATGAGCTCAGCAAAAAGCACTCTGCTTTTATGAAGAATTTTCTTTCCCTTAAGCAGAGTCTCTCTTTCCTGGAAAAAAAGGACCTTGCCTTGAAACCCGGGATGTCGGAGGAAGATTTTGAGAAGGAGCTTTCGGAGATTGCGACGCTTGCTGAAAATTTCGACCTTACCGCATTGGATGAGCGCATGGCCCGTCTTTCCGATTTTTCTGTCCCTCCCTCAAAAAAAGTTCTGTTTGAAAAAATCCGGCTGTGCGTGGAGGAGGTGGATTTCCCCGGACTGAAAAAAATACTTGCAGAAAGGGGCTAATCTAAATCTGAGGTTTCTGCAAACGCGGCTGATATTCAGAATACACTTTTTCAAGCAATTTCAAATCACAGCATCGTTCTTTGACTTTCTCCTCGATGCTGCTGATGTCGATGTAAATCAAGGCCTCGTCAACGACAGGAATCATGTTGTTGAAATTTATTGCCCCATACTTCCCGCTGGCGATTTTCCGGAAGTCTTTTCCGTTCCTCATTTTCTTGTGCTTGGATTTAGGAGACGAGAACGGGGCGTAATATTTTATGGGGCCGATTTGCAGGACAATACCAAGATATGGGCGGCTTTCCTGTTTGTTTTCTGGAACTTTAGAATCATACGGCTTGAGAAATGAAATGTAATCGTCTTTGATGTGATAAAACTCCATACTCTCTCCAAAAAAATTGGGCGGATTGACCGCCCTTTTTAGCTCCCATTTGTGGCTGGGAAACAC
>DFKI01000062.1 GCA_002373325.1 Treponema sp. UBA3649 | reverse complement strand
TTCAGATTCCCATGATGAGCGGAAGGGGATTGGGGCACACGGGAGGAACCCTTGACAAGCTTGAGTCCGTCGCTGGCTACAACGTGCATCTTTCATCCGATGAGTTTGCGCGTCTGATTTCAAAAACCGGATACGCCATGATGGGACAGACCGAAAGAATCGCGCCCGCTGACCGCAAGATGTATGCCCTGCGTGACGTTACGGGAACCGTGGAAAGCATCCCCCTCATTACAAGCTCCATTCTCTCAAAGAAAATCGCCGAGGGATCCGATGCCCTTGTTTTCGACGTAAAATGCGGCCTTGGTGCTTTTATGAAGGATGAGTCTTCCGCCGAGCAGCTTGCGACCTTCCTTGTAAAGACATCTCAGGCCATGGGAAAGAAAGCCGTCGCACTGATTACCGCGATGGACTCTCCTCTTGGATATAAGGTAGGAAATTATCTTGAGGTGGAGGAGACCTTGGAGTGCCTTCAGGGAAAGGGACCCGATGACGTTATGGATTTGACCTACGCGCTTGGTTCCAGGATGCTCATCCTTGGTGAAAAAGCGAAGTCCGTGGAGGAGGGGGATCGAATCTGCCGTGAGATGGTTTCGTCCGGAAAAGCCATGGAAAAATTCCTTGAGAACATCGCTGATCAGGGAGGAAATCCAGATGAGTTGCTTGCAAATCAGGGAAAACGGAGGTCAAAAAATCATGCCGAGCTCAGGGCTTCCTCTGACGGATATCTGAGCGTTGACGCGTACAAGGTCGGAATCGCGTGCATAAATCTGGGAGTGGGAAGGAACAAGACTTCGGATGCGGTGGATGCCGACTCAGGACTGATTTTTGAGAAGCGTCAGGGTGATTTTGTCCGTGCGGGTGAGAAAATCATGGATGTGTACGCGAAGGATTCTTCCTCACTTGACTCTGGAATGAAATCACTTTCCGGCGCGGTTTCCTATACAAGCGAAAAGACAAGCGAAAAAAATCTCATTCTGAAGGAAATACGATAGTGTCTGCCTGGAACAAAAAACAGATTTCAAAAAATGAAGTGGAGCATCTTTCCCGGCGTTATAAACTGGACCCTTTGACCGCAAGCATTTTTGTCCGGCGGGGACTCACGCAGGGACGGGAGATTCTGTATTTTATGGAAAGTGACATGCGGTTTCAGCACAGTCCCTTTTCTTTCAGTGCGATGGAAGATGCCGTTGACAGAATCCTTCAGGCAAAGGAAGACGGAGGCAAAGTCCTGATTTTCGGGGACCGCGATGTTGACGGAATCACTGCCACGACCGTACTTCACGACTGTCTCTCATCGCTTGGGATTGACGTGAGCTACAGATTGCCCCTTGGTGATGACGGTTACGGACTTTCCATGGCCGCCGTGGATGATTTTTCAAAGGAAAACGGTTCTCTTATTATCACCGTGGACTGCGGAATCTCGAACAATCAGGAAATCGCACATGCTGCCGAGCTTGGTCTTGATGTAATCGTCCTTGACCACCACAATCCTCCGTCTGAACTTCCGTCTCCCGCAATCATCGTGGATCCGAAGCTTCCTAACTCGGGATATCCCTTCCACGACATCTCCGGGTGTGCTGTGGTTTTCAAAACGGTCTCCGCAATCAGATTCAGCTTTTCACCCTGGTACAAGCAGGAGGTCTGTCTTTTTGATGCCCGCGAGGAAAACGGAAATACCGTCATTGACTGCGTGAAGCTGCGTAATCTTGTGCCTGTGAGCCGTATGAGCGAGACAATTGTTCCTGGCGAGAGGGGATTGATGGACACGAGGCTCCCGACTTACCTGCAGGGACAGCAGATTCTTGTGTGGGATGAAAAATCCGTGCGGAATATCCTTGCCGCCACGTTCGGTACCGCCGATGATTTTAATTTTCTTGATATACGACCCGAGGCCGGGAAAGTCATACCCAAGGTGGGAAATTTTCCGCTTCGGGAGCTAAAGAAAGTCTCAAGGCTCGCACGCTACGGAGACCATGAGGCTACGGAAATCGGCGGATTCTACAATATATATGTGACTTACGTGAACCAATGCCAGAAGATTCAGTTTCCGGATCTTGTCGCGAAACAGGATGACGACTTGCAGCTTGTGGCTCTTGCGGCTCTTGCGGATGTCATGCCGATGCTGGACGAGAACAGGATTTTTGTAAGGAACGCTCTTTCCTCAATCAATGAGGGGAAAATCAGGCCGGGACTCATGGAGCTCATGGCGAGGGTCGGTCTTCTTGGAAAAAGGGTCACATCCACCGACTTGAGCTGGGTTCTGGTATCTCATCTGAACGCTGCCGGTAGATTGGGGATGCCTGAGCTTGCGGTGGAACTTTTTCTTTGCAAGGATTTGAAACGGAGGGAAGAAGTTGCCTCTCAGATTGTGGAGTTGAACACAAAGCGAAAGCGTCTTTCAAGCGATGCCATGGATTTCGGTGCGATTCAGGCAAAAAGCTCTCTTTCTCTTCACAACGGAAATCTGTGCGTGGTGGTTGATGAGAGAATAAACCGTGGTGTGTGCGGAATCCTTGCCGGAAGACTTGTTTCAATTTACAACGTTCCGTCCATTGTTGTCACCATTGTTGACGGGACTGCCGTGGGATCCATGCGCTCCTGCCGTGGTTTCAGTGCGACCGAATTTTTGGATTCCATTGGTGATATTTTCCTGAATCATGGAGGACACAATGCCGCTGCCGGATTCAGCATGACGAAGGACAAACTCGATGAATTCAAATCCCGGGTTCAGGAACTTTCCTCTTCAGTTAAACTTTCAGATTCAAGGACCGACATTTTTGAAGTTGACGCTGAGGTTCCTCTGCAGTATCTGACTCCGCACCTCATGGAGATTGCTGACATCTTTGAGCCCGTGGGTGAAGAAAATCCGCAGCTTCTTTTCATGGCGAAGGGACTTCCTGTTGTGGATGCCCTCATTCTAGGAAAAGGTGAAAAGCAGCATTTGAAAATCATCGTTGCGGCGGGAAATGTAAAATGGCCGTGTCTTTTCTGGGACGAGGGCGAGAGACTGCACCGTGATTTTGAGGTTGGCGACGACGTGGACATCCTTTTTAACGTGAGCAGAAATAACTACAACGGAATGGAATCCTTGCAGCTGATTTTGAGGGATCTCAAAAAAAGTTCGTCCGTCTGATTTTTCTAAGGTCTTTTATTAGGAGTTTGTGATGAAGTTTATTGTGAAAAGATTATTTGCCCTGGTTCTCATGGCCGGATTTCTGCTGCCTGTTTTTTCTGCCCGTCGTGTGCTTGATTTTCCCGGTGAGGATTTTTCCGCTGACCTTATTTATAATGAGACAGCTTGTCCCGGAGATGCGCTTTACGTGAGGCTGATATTCCATGGAACTTCACCAGAGTCCGGCAAGATATTCGCGGGTCTTTCATCGGAGCTGGAGCTTTTCCGTGGCGGTAAATCCGTGAGAAAGGCATCGTTTTTCAATCTTCCGTCCGAGGAGACTTCCTACTCAAGGACACTTTTGGCAGGCGTTCCTCTTTCCACATGGTGGACTGAAGCTGACAAATTCAAGACCGAGGTAAAGCTTTCCATCCCGGGGTACGGCAACAGGGTCGTTGAGATTTCCTTCAATCTTACCCACAAGGATTTTGTGAGCGAGACAATCCCCCTGGACGATTCCAACACTGCCATAAAGACTGACGGCTCCAAGGCACGCATGAACCAGATTGCCAAACTGAACGAGATTCTTGCCACCATAAATCCGAAGTCAGTTTATCAGGACACGCCCTTTGCTCCTCCGACACCGGTTGTCAGGCGCACATCATATTTCGGTGACAGACGCGTTTTTGCATACAGCTCGGGAGGCTCGTCCACATCACTGCATTATGGCGTGGATTACGGAATGCCTGAGGGAACCGAGGTAAAATCATGCGCTGCGGGAAAAGTCGTTCTTTCTGAATGGAGGAATTCAACAGGATGGAGCATTGTCATTGAGCATCTTCCGGGACTCTACAGCCTTTACTACCACTTGAGCAAAATGATTGTTTCCGAGGGCGACATGGTGAGCGAGGGTCAGCTGATTGCCTTGAGCGGATGCACGGGACTTGCGACAGGTCCTCACCTTCACTGGGAGATGAGGCTTAACGGAGAAGCCGTGAGCCCGAATTTCTTTACCGGGGATTTCGCATTTTCAGACAAGAAGAGCTGGTAGTATGGCCGAGCGGAACAGATGCACGAAGGCTGTCGTAATCTCAATCAAAATTCAGGGAGAATCTAACAGAAGCGTCACATTGCTTTCTCCCGACGATGGAATTTTTTACGCCACTTTGTACGGAGGACCCAAGAGCAAGATGCGATCCCTTGTGCAGCAGTTCAACATCGGCACTCTCTACGTCTATGAGGATGCGAGAAAACATGCCATGAAAATCTCAGATTTTGACGTGCAGTCCTTCCATCCTTCCCTGCATACGAGTTTGTTCAAAATGTGGGCGGCGAATTTTGCGTCCGAAATTGTCATGAAGACAAGTTGTGCCGGGGATTCGAACGGTGCGTTCACGCTTCTCTGTGCTTTTTTCGACGGGATTGATGCGTGTGACGATGACGGTTCGAGACTTGGCTTGATAAGGTTCCTTTGGAGGTATCTGCGTCTCCTTGGCGTGCAGCCCGACGTGCATTATTGCTGCGGATGTGGAGAGAATTTGATTGGCGGAGAAAGGAAAGACGGACTTTTTGCCTACATTCCGTCTATGAGCGGCATCGCATGTCAAGACTGCATCTCCTCATTCTCATCGTCCGAAAACAAAAATTTCCTTTGCCTGGGTGAGAGTGACCTTGCCTATCTTGCCGCAATCAACGAACAGAAACCGGGGACCGTCCGTGCATTGAAAGTCAGCGGAGAGACCATGCTGCGTCTGAGAAATTTCCTTTTTACGCTGATTGAGAACGCCGTGGGAGGAAGACTCCTTTCCCTTGAGTCCGGTGCCGGAATCCTCTGAGCGTCAAACGTCTTTTTCTTCTGTCTCTCCGTTTCTTGTCCTGACAAATTTGATGAAATCCGTTTCGCAAAGGGGCTTGGAAAAATAGTAGCCCTGTATGAAATCACCGTTCATCTTTTTGAGCATGTCGAGAGTGCCTTCCGTTTCCACACCTTCCGCGACAATCTCCATGTTTATCATCTGCATCATGCGTATCGTGTTTTCTACCATGGCGCGTCCCTTTTCGCTGTTCATGTTGTCCACCATGGTCTTGTCGAGCTTCACGATGCTGAGCGGTATTTTCAGGATTCTCTGTATGTTGGAGTATCCGGTTCCATAGTCATCGAGCGAAATTGTGTATCCCTTTTCGGAGAGGGATGCGATGTTTGCGTCCATTATGTCCCTTGAGTTCTCGTAAGCGGTTTCGGTGATTTCGAAATTCACTTTGGACGGGGAGACTCCGAATTCCTCTTGCAGGGAGAAAATCTTTCCGGGAAGGTTCCTCTGTATGCACTGTGAGACCGAGAGGTTTATCTCTATGTATTGCAGTCCGAGAGAGTCGAAATCAGTTTCGGATATGAATCGGTACACGTCCCTGAGCACAAAATCCCCTATTGGAAGAATGAGTCCGTTTTTTTCGGCTGCCGGGATGAAAATTGACGGGGGAACGAAACCGAACACTGGATCCTTGAGCCGGATAAGGGCCTCCGCTGAAATGAATTTGCCGTCCTTGATTGAGTAAATCGGCTGGTAGTACATCTGGAGGTTGCCGTCCTTTACCGCGCGGTCGAGTATCTGGTCCATGTTGCTTATCAGGGTGAAGTCCTTCGCCTTTATGATGTCGGATGCCGTGCTGTAGATGTCCGTCGGTGCCATGAGGGACGGAAAAATCGTGGAGAAGTGCATGAGATTCTCGTAATCGCTTATGTCGTCCGGATAGTGAATCAGGCAGATTTTCGGATCCAATCTTAGTCCGAAATCGCTCAAGTCCTTCATCTCCGCCTTAAAATTTTTTATCGAAGTCGGAATAACGTCCTTGTAGTTTGCCCGTCGCTCGTAGAAAATCAGGTTCAGGCTTCCCGACTGTCCGTAATAAATCTGGCTTTTTACCTTGGCGTTCCTGCACAGCTCATGGAGCTTGTCGGTGATTTTGAGTATGTAGGTCCTGTATCTTTCCTCACCCAGATAGGAGCGGACCTGAAATGCGTTTGTCAGCCTGATTATGACAAGGGTTGCCATCTGCCGTGTGGACGCAATCTTTTTCATCGCGTCGAAATAGGCCTCCTCGTTCAGAAGCCCCGTTCCAGAGTCCACGATTTCTTCCGGACGCAGGACCATCATCAGGATAATAAGCATGGAGATTGACATGGAGAACATTTCCACCAGATAGTTCATGTAGAAAAATTGTATCACCACTGAGAGCAATGTGAGCGGGTAGGGGATGAAAAGCGGAATCCATTTGTCCGGCTTGAGGAATTTGATGCTGTTGAGAAGCACACCGACTCCAATCACCATGTAGAAGAGCGAGAAGACGTAGACTCCAATCAGCCATGGTCCCCTGGAATATCCCTCAGTCGTTGTCACCGTGAAAATTTTTCCGTGGTACAGGTTCGTGAGAATGAAGATTGTGATGAGCATGAAAGGAATGGAAATCGCAAACGCAATCTTTTTTGTCCTTATGCTGAAGGATGTCCTTGTGATTGCCAGTATGAAAATGAGGTAGAGCATGTTGTTCGATGCCCTGCAGATGAAATATCCGTAGGAAAACAGTTTTGTGATGAAAAGATATGCCGGAGTGAGCGGTTTTAGCGCGCTGTACCATTCCATGCCTATGTCGAAGAAGGTCGTGAGGAAAAAGGATGCTATCAGAATTATGAAGGTCTTGTTGCTCAGACCACTGGTAAGTTTTCTATAGAAGATTATTGCGATCGTCACGAACTGTATGATGAGAGCGCAGTAATCAAAATATAATATTTTTGTCATTATGCCCAATTTTATATCCTTGCGGGTCCTTTCATTTGCGATCAGACCTGCTTATTTTCAATTATATAGTAAAAAATCAATTTTTCAAGTCGTTTTTTTCGCTTTTTTTCCGATTTTCTGTTGTGACTGATTTTATGGGACTTCCGGGGGGAATTTTTTTGTTAAAAAATCATAAAAAATTGAAAAAAGTCTATGAAATTTTTGAAAAAAGTGTTATTATAAGAAACCCGGATTATTTTTTCCGGTAAAAGTATTGATTAAGTGTTTTTTGCACCCGGCGGAAAACGTCTAAATGGGGTCAAGATGGATTATAACAAAAGAAAAATTGTGCTCAGAAACTTTCTTTTCGCATTCGGCGTAATACTCGTTGCCTTTGCTGTATGCCTTATAATCAATGTGGCCGTCTTGAATTCGGAGAACGACTCGGAACTTCAGATGACGGAGCCTTCCAAGCCTGATTTCAAGGTTCTTTTCCTGGATTCTTACTCACCCACGCACTCTTCGTATCCTGCTCAGGAGGAGGGGCTTAAAAAGGGGCTTTATTCCAACAACATAAGCTATGACGTGGTTTACATGGACACAAAAAATTACGCGGGCGAGGATGACATCGCTTCGTTCCATGATTTTTTCAAGGAGCGTCTTTTCAGGAGCGGCAAGTCCTATGACGGTGTGATTTGCGGGGATGATGCGGCCCTCAGATTTGCGATGGAGTATCAGGACGAGCTTTTTCCTGGGCTTCCGGTTGTCTTTTACGGCATAAACAACATCAGTCTGGCAGTTGAGGCTTCGAAAAATCCCCTGATGACCGGATTCACCGAGGAGACCTATCTGGACGAGACCATAGAGCAGGCTTCCAAGCTTCTTCCTTTGGCGAACAAGGTTGTGGGAATCTATGACGAGAGCGCGACGGGACTGGGGGATAAAGCCACTTTTTATTCCTACGAGAAAAAATTCCCCGGATTCGTGTTTCTGGGGCTTGACACATCCCTTATGACGAGGGAGGAATTCGGGTCCAATCTGTCCAAGCTCGGAAACGACGTGATTCTGATTTACCTGACGGCGTTCGAGGATTCTGAGGGCAACAAATACACCATACCTGAGAGCGTCAAGTTCATAATCGAGCATACCGCCATACCTGTTTTCAGAAACTACAGCGAGGGACATGGGGACGGCATTGTGGGCGGAACGATGATGAATTTTCCGGAGCAGTGCAGGATGACAGGGGAGACCATGAGCCGGGTTCTTCATGGGGCTGACATCGCAAAGATACCGCTTTATACAGAGACGAGCGGAATCACAATCTACGACTGGAATCAGCTGAAGAAATTCGCGCTTGACATGTCTCTTCTGCCGAAAAAGACGAATTTTGTGAACAGACCTGTAAAGAAATTCCAGCAATATAGGGAATTCTTTTTTTCCGTGTGTCTGCTGGTTCTGGGAATGCTTTCCGCGCTCATTGCCGTTATGTTGAACTATTCCATGCTGAAATCCGCCGAGGTGAGGCTTCATTATGACGTGGACCATGACCTGCTTTTGGGAATCTACAACAGACATGCTGCCGAGCGGTATCTTGAGGGGGAGCTAAGGGCGGGACATCCGGTTGCCATGCTCAGGATAGACATCGACAACTTCAAGTCCATGAACGAGACCTACGGACATGCCGTGGGAGACCAGTATCTGCACCATGCGACATCCCTTTTGAAAAAATATGCCGAGGACAACAACTTCTATCTTGCGAGGTACAGCGGCGACGAGTTTTTGATGTTCGTTTCCGAGGAGAACGTCTCGAAGGACAGTCCTTCTGTTTCTGGCGTGCATGAGATTTTCAAGGCACCGATGACAGTCGGCATGGAGTCCCTGAAATCCACAGTGAGCATAGGGGTTGTGAATTCCGGAAAGGATTCCACCGTGGATTCCATGTTCATCAACTCGGAGATTGCGAAGCTTTCTGCGAAGGAGCACGGAAAAAACACTGCATCCGTCTTTACCGAGGATTTTGAGGAGAAGGTTCGCGGGGAAAACGAGACCAGGGCAAAGGTTGTGAGCGCCATCGAGAACAACGGATTCTACATGCTCTATCAGCCCAAGGTTGATTCCCAGACGAAGGAGCTTGTAGGATATGAGGCTCTTGTAAGGATTAAAAACGAGAACATCTCTCCTGCGGTCTTCATTCCCATAGCGGAGCAGAGCGGACTGATTAGCCAGATTGGACGGATGACCACGGAAATGGCGATAAAGCAGCTTGCTGAGTGGAGGAGTCAGGGAATCTCGCTTCATCCCATCTCAATCAACTATTCGAGCAACCAGATAAACGACTCAGGCTACGTGAAATTTCTCAAGGGACTTTTGAAAAAATACGACATCGACCCGAAATACGTGGAGATTGAGATTACCGAGGGCCTTTTCATGGAAAGCACGTGGCAGGCAGGAAATCTTTTCGTCCAGTTCCAGGCAATGGGAATCAAGCTGCTCATGGACGATTTCGG
The DNA here is from genome assembly GCA_002373325.1 of Treponema sp. UBA3649. Lineage (GTDB taxonomy): Bacteria > Spirochaetota > Spirochaetia > Treponematales > Treponemataceae > Treponema_D. The sequence continues at coordinate 27,465 of DFKI01000062.1, read as the reverse complement.
AACAGGATATTCATCTCTGAGCTATCTCACCTACATTCCTGTTGACATCCTGAAGCTTGACCGCTCTCTTGTTACGAACTATCTTGTGGACGGAAAGGATGCCTTCATCCGCGACGTAATCAATCTGACGCATGACCTTGGAAAAAAGATGGTCATCGAGGGTGTGGAAGAAGAATGGCAGTTCGAGAGACTTAAGGAATTCGGAGCCGACGTGATTCAGGGATATTATTTCAGCCGGCCTCTTCCTCCCGATCAGGCTTGCAGATGGACTTGGAATGGCTCGAAATGATTTCCATGGGAGATTTTGACTGTGGCGGATATTCGGACTTTATTTGAGGACAGTGTAAGAAACGCGCTGATTTCCTTCGGGCTGGATTTTTCTTCAAGGACATGTATCGGTGCTGCCGTGAGCGGAGGTGCTGATTCTGTCTCCATGTTGACGGCTTTATCCCATGTTATTCCTGAAAACATCACCCTGAAGGTCATAACCGTGAACCACAACATCCGGGAGTCGTCCGAAACCGAGGGAGACGCTGTTTTTGTCCAGGATTATTGCAGAAAACTTGGAGTTCAGTGCGCAAGACATGACATCCCGCGTGGAAAGGTGGAATCCCTTGCCCGTGAAAAGGACTGCGGAACCGAGGATGCCGCGAGAAGATTGAGGTACGAGGCCTTTGAGACTTTCATCCGCTGCTCGAATCTTGATTTTCTTTGTCTGGCACACAACCGCAACGACCAGCTTGAGACCGTCCTCATGCGTTTTTTTTCAGGCGGGGACTGCAACGCTCTTTCGGGAATCCCTTGCGTGAGGGAAAAATACGTTCGTCCCATCCTTGACTTGACCCGTGACGACGTGGAGGAATATCTGAGGGTTCAGGGCATATCCTACAGGACCGATTCCACGAATTTCGACACCTCATTCACCAGAAACTGTATAAGAAGCCGGATTATGCCGATGTTGAATAAGGAGATTCCAGGATGGCAGACCGCCGTCTCTTCTTTGCGCAAAAAGATGGAGGAAGATTCCCTTGCCCTTGAGAGTGATGCCGAGGAAGCCATGGACCAGATTTCATGGACTGAATCTTCGGAAGGAGTGTCCTTTGACAGATACTTTTTCTCCATATTGAACGGAGCCCTCAGACGGAGGATTCTTTACCGGGCCATTTTCGCTGTTGGTTCTGACTCACGTTTTCCCTACCGCGTTGTGGATTCCGTGTCGCAAAGGTCGAAAAATCCGGGAAGATGGGCGGAGGAAGCATGTGGAATCCAGATTTTTTGCCATGACGCGAGGATTTTCGTACAAAAACGGAAAAAATCAGCGACAGAAAGCGGTTTTTTTGTTATCATGGAGAAAAGCGGAAGATATTGCGCCGGGGACTGGCAGATAGACGTCGCTCTTCAGGGAAACAGGACCGTGCTTCTGTGCGGAAAAAGGGACGGGGAAAAATCATCCCTTGTGCTTGAGAACCTTGGATTTCCGTTCGCGTTCAGAAGCAGGCAGTCGGGGGATCAGGTAAGGACTTCGGACGGTTCTTTTAGGACTGTCGCAAAGATTCTTGAGGACTGGAAGTGCGGTGAGCTCAGGGATGAGATTCCCTTGGTGCAGGAGTTGAAATCTTCCGGGCAGTCGATTGTTTGTATATGGGGATCCGTTCTTGGTTTCAAGGACTGGATTGTGAAAGGCTAGAATTTTACGGTCTTTTGTATGTAATATAGAAGAAATTTTTGAGGAAAAGGATATGAAAGGAAAGTTTCTGAGAGTGATTGCCGCGGCTGCGGTTGTTTCTTTTGCATTGCCTGCATTTTCGCAGGATTACGTGAGTGTGCCCGATCCGCTTGAGAATACCGCTCGCATGGCAAACCGTCGGACCGCAATCCGTTGTTTCAATCTCGCCAAAGACTATGCCATGGAGGGAAGGTGGGAAGATGTTGTGTCGCAGATTTCCATGGGGCTTTCCTATGACCAGACAGTTTCAGACCTTTGGTACATGCTTGCCGTCGCCGAAAGGAACATGATGAAGAACAAGGGAGTCGCCTGTGCCTATCTGGAGCGTGCCCTGAAGGAGAACAGCTGGGTTGACTACAACAGGGATGCAACCAGGGTCTTTTATGCCGACATCCTGTGTGACACCCAAAGATATGCCGATGTTTTTGCCGTGATTGACGGAAACGCGAAGTATGCCGGAAATCCCTGCTATGTGAACGCTCCTTACATTTACTCCGCCGATGCTGAGTACGTGAGGGCAAAGGCTTACTACAGGCTTGGGGACCAGACATCCCTGAACATGGCCCGCGTGAAGATTGATTCCGCCCGCAGAATGTATCCTTCCGACATCCGTTTTCCGCAGGTTTTCTTCAAGTACGAGAATCCTTCCTTAGTGAACGCCGATGTGTCAAGAATCGCAAGGTTTTTCATCGCACAGATTATGGAGCAAAAGGGAGCCTATTACGACGAGAACAGCACGGAGCTCACCACCGAGCTTGAGATTATGTCAATCCCATTTGCGGATCCTCAGAGCAGGGACTATATGCTTCGCTCATTCAACGCACGTGGACTCAAGCACCCACTTTATGCGGTCCTTGCGCTTCAGTACAATCTCATTTCCGACAGACAGGCCCTGGACTACATCGCTCGTTTCGCCGACAGCCAGATTTCCTACGACGCTCTCTCGGATTTTCTTTCGCTTCTTGAGGACGAGCAGGTGAAATCCCTTGCCGCATCCTATCTTGGAGCATACAACGGTCTGATTGGAAAGGACACCGACGGCGACAAGATTATGAATCTCTACGTGCATTATAACCGGGGAAGACCTCAGACAGTCTACTACGACAAAAATCAGGACGGAGTTTACGAATGGAGCGTGGACTGCGATTATGGAACTCCTGTTGGTGGAAAACTTTACTCCGAGCGCATGGAATTCACATGGGGACGCTATCCCGAGCTGAGGACCGTTGATTTCAAGGACGAGCTGAGCGGAAAGAGCGTGCAGTCATACACTCTTGTTGCAGGAGGACTTTCGTGGAGTCCCTTGAAGATGATTGCGGACAAAAACCTCAGTGCCAGGGCAGGATTCAATTTCTACTTTCCGGTTCTGAACACCGACTATGTTTCCTCATCAGGACTTTCCGAGGCCGATGTTTATAAAAAAACTCCTGCTGGCGGAATTGACACGGCAAGTCTTTTCAACGCGGCTTCAAGTATTACTGTTCCGAGCGGGGAGAGGGAAGGTGCGGAAATCACTTTCAGCATTCTCTATGGAAAAATCCAGATGGCGCGGTACACACAGGGAAAGAAGATGTATGCCCAGGCCGAATTTGACAACGGAATCCCGGTACTGCGTGTGCTTGATGCGAATGACGACGGTGTTTTCGAGACCACGGAGATTTACGGAATAGACAAAAACGGCGACATGGAAGTGCATACCCTGAAGGATGAGCAGGCAATCATGGAAAATCTCTTCGGACTTCCTTCTGTCGGCTCCCAGTACTACTTGAGGATGATTCAGGTGGACTCCGGCGTTCCCGACACGATTCCCGATTTTACCGAGGAGTATCTTGAGCGCGGTGGAAAAATCTCCTCATGGGACACTGACGGTGACGGCTCATGGGACATCCGCTATTACAGACATCCGGCTCCTAAGGGAGTTCCCGATGCGGCTGTGGTGGAGGAGACCATGTTCTTCGGAAAGAATTCCGATTTAATCCGCGTAATCTGTGAGGATGGAGTGCCGGTCAGCGTAAAGACCCCGGTGGATGAGCTTCCCATAAGCGAGGATTCCACATACCGTTTCTACTGGATTGGAACTAAGGGAAACAGCTCCCAGGCAAAATCCGTGATTCAGGCACTTAACCGTAAGAACCTTAGCGGAGACAGCATCGTGGTGACTGTAAACGGCGTGGACATACAGGCAATCCGTCTTGACGGCGTGAACTACGGAATCATTCTGAACGGAAGCACATTTTAAGTTCCTGTAAGCTGTAACCGAATCCTGCTTCGGAGGTTTGTGTATATGGAAACTTTGAGGCAGGATGATTTTTTATCTTGCAGGATGTGAAATCTTATGAAAAAAATATTTACCCTTGGCTTGAGGATTCAGGTCATAGTCTTTGCGATTTTATTTTTATCCCTTGTAATCTCATGCAGCAGCACAAAGAACAGGACAGAGCTTTTCAGTGACATAAATTATACGGATGCGGAAGTCGTTCGCGATGAGATTTCCGCCATAAAAAAAATTGCTGAGGAGAATCCGGTAAAGGCTTTGTGGCGAGCGAAAATTCTTTCCGACAACGCAGGTGATTTCGAATCTGTTTCGGACTTGCTCGATGAATGTTTTCAAAAGGCACAGGCCAAGTGCATAGAGTTTTGGGACGGAAAAAAATATGTGGATGCCCGCCGGGTCTACCATTCCCTTGTTGCCGCAGGCTGCGATGATTTTAGGGACTTGAGTTTTGGTGAGGGTGCGTTGGATCAGAAAATCAATGATTCCATCAATGATTCTATCAATGCTTCCATGCCGACTCTTGCCGGGGACACGGGAGGTGTGACAAAGCTTTCCGACATGATAAAAGGAACCGTCACAGTTTTCGTGGACAAGGGAGTGAAAGTGGAGGGCGGAGTGGGCTATGCAGATTCCGTACTCGGAAGCGGATTTTTTATCTCCAAAAACGGATACATAATCACGAACCACCATGTAATCTCATCCTGCGTGGATCCGAGCTACAAAGGATTCGCAAAGCTTTATATCCGTCTTGCCGAGGACCCCGACACGAAGATTCCTGCGAAGGTCGTGGGCTATGATGATTTGATGGATCTCGCACTTTTGAAAACCGAGGTGGACGCTCCATACGTGTTCCCCCTGGGCTCAAGCAAGGATCTTTCCATCGGTGATTCTGTTTATGCAATCGGATCTCCACTTGGACTTGACAGGACTCTGACGCGTGGAATCGTCTCTGCATTGGACCGCAATCTTCTTGCCATGGGAAATGTCTTCCAGATTGACGCCGCCGTGAACGCAGGAAATTCCGGTGGACCTCTGATTGACGAAAAGGGATTCGTACAGGCCATAGTTTTTGCAGGAGTGGCGAATTTTCAGGGACTCAATTTTGCAATCCCCGTGGAATATTTAAAGGCGGAGCTTCCCTATCTTTTTAACGGAGGAAAGTGCGCTCATCCCTGGGTGCAGGCATACGGAAAGACGAGCAAGCCCGTGGGATCCGGTACAAAAAGCGACGGAGTGGAGGTAATTTATTCCATGCCCGGTGGAAGCGCGTACAGGGCGGGACTTCTTGCAGGAAAGAAAATCGTCTCGTGGAATGGAAATGAAATCAAGGGGCTTGACGACCTTCATCTTTTTATGCTTCAGACCCAGCCTGATACAATCGTGAAAATTGGTGCTGTGGACACAGACGGAAAAAAATCCGAGCACGTTCTTTACATGGAAAAGCGTCCCAAATCACCGGGATATGAAATCTACACGCACGACCTGATTTCTTCGTCCCTTCTTCCGATTATCGGAATGGAGCTCGTGCACACTTCCACATCGAACAAAAAACTCTACGGCATAAAAAAAATCGTGAGGGGTTCTGCGGCTGATGAGGCAGGATTCAGTGAGGGCGATCCCGTGCAGATTATGACGACGGATTTGCAGCAGGAAAATACTGTCCTTGTCGTTCAAATCTACGCAAAAAAAAGGCGCAACGGATTCCTTGACGTGGGAATGGCCCTTGGTGCTCCACTGGACAGCGAGTTTTATTTCTGATATACTGATTTTATGGTAGATTTAAAATACAAGCGGAATTTTTGCATTACCGCCCACATCGATCACGGAAAATCGACTCTGGCAGACCGTCTCATTCAGAAAGCGAAAATCATTGAGGACCGCCAGATGATGAATCAGATTCTGGACAACATGGACATTGAGCGCGAGAGGGGAATCACAATCAAGAGTCAGGCCGTCACCATTCCATACCACGCGAAGGACGGACACGATTACGAGTTGAATTTCGTTGACACTCCCGGCCACGTGGATTTCAGTTACGAGGTGAGCCGTGCCATCGCATCCTGTGAGGGAGCCCTTTTGCTGATTGACGCGACCCAGGGTGTTGAGAGCCAGACCGTGAGCAATATGTACATGGCCTTGGAGCATGATTTGACCATAGTTCCCGTAATCAACAAGATTGATTTGGCAAGCGCCGACGTTGAGAGCGTAAAGCATCAGATTGACCATGACCTTGGGCTTGACAGTTCCGACGCACAGCTGGTTTCCGCAAAGACCGGGCAGGGAATAGATGATTTGATGGAGGCAATCGTTACGAAATTTCCTCCGCCACAGGGAGATTCCGAGGCACCTTTGAAGGCTCTGATTTTTGACTGCCACTACGATGAGTACCGGGGTGTCATTGTTCACATCCGCGTGGTGGACGGTCGCATAAAGGCGGGCGAGCAGATTCGTCTTATGAGCAGCGGCGCGGAATACAAGGTGGAGCAGGCTGGAATCTTCAAAATCAAATACGAGGACACGGGTGTGCTTGAGGCCGGGGATGTCGGTTACATCATCGCGGGAATCAAGACGGTTTCTGACGTGAGCGTGGGAGACACAATCACTGCGGTCGCCAAGCCTGCCGATGAGCCTCTTCCAGGATTCAAGGAAGTGAAGCCCGTCGTTTTCTCTTCAATCTATCCCATCGACTCAAACGACTACGAGGAGCTCCGGGACAGCATGGAAAAGCTCAAGCTCAACGACGCGTCCCTTGTTTATGAAAAGGACAACTCGCTCGCTCTGGGTAACGGATTTCGCTGCGGATTTTTGGGTCTTTTGCATCTTGAAATCATTCAGGAGCGTTTGGAAAGGGACTTCGACCAGGTGATTATTTTTACGGCACCGAGCGTCCGTTATAAAGTAAAGACTCCTGGCCACGATGAGATTCTGGTGGACAATCCCGCCGATTTTCCTGAGGGCAAGATTGAGTCATCACAGGAGCCTTATATCAATGCGACAATCATCACTCCGTCGGAATTTCTTGGAAGCATCATGGAACTTTGCCGCATGAAACGTGGCACTCAGAAAAACATGCAGTATCTTGACGAAAAGCGTGTGGAGCTGACCTACGACATGCCTCTTGCCGAAGTGCTCTTTGATTTTTACGACAAGCTAAAATCTTTCAGCCGTGGATACGCGAGCTTCGACTATGAGCTTACCGATTACCGACCCACGGATTTAATCAAGATTGACATTCTGATTAACGGAAAGCCGGTGGATGCTTTGGCTCAACTCTGCTACAGACCCTCTGCCGTGGAAAGGGCCAAGGTGGTTTGCGAGCGTCTTAAGGGTGAGATTGCGCGTCAGCAGTTCAAGGTGGCCATTCAGGGTGCGATCGGAAGTCAGATTATCGTGCGTGAGACTGTGAATCCTGTGCGTAAGGACGTTCTTGCGAAGTGCTATGGCGGTGACGTGACCCGAAAAAGAAAGCTGCTTGAAAAACAGAAGGCTGGTAAAAAGCGTATGCTCATGGCCGGAAACGTGGAGCTTCCCCAGAGCGCGTTCCTTGCCGTTCTTAAGGAAAAGGAAGACAACTGATTTTTTGTCGCCGAATAAAAAAGCCGCACGGTATGTTGGTTTTTATCTTCCATACTGTACGGCCCGTTTTGTTTTACATCATCATGGATTCGGACAACTGAACTGTCAGAACCAAGATGACCGCTACGGCTGCAATCGCCACTGCTGCTTTTATGAACAGAGTGACCGCTGAGACTTTTTTCTTTCCGCTGTCAGCCGGATTTGTCAGTGTCTGGCTCATATAATCCCCTCTAATGATGTTTCCTGAAAAGACTTGCTTTCCTTAAAAACTGTATCGACATTTTGCATCCGAATCTTAAGTAAACTCCAAAAACTCAAATTTTTTTAGCTAAAGCCGACCTCTGAAACATGATTCCGAAGCTTCCGTACAAGAGGCAAATTTTTTCACTATATGTCTTGACCTTTAGCCCCTCGAACATTAAAATAGGCATACTGTGCTTATACGATATTCGACTGACAGCAAGGGGAGGCCCGTTAAAAAGGCTGTCATTTACACAAAGGAAGAACATAAAATCTCTCTGGATGCCATCGACCCTGATGCCGTGTATGTCATCCGTCGTCTTCGTGAGACCGGTTTTGCCGCTTACATTGTCGGTGGTGCCGTCCGTGATCTCATGGTGGGAAAGAAACCCAAGGATTTTGACATTGTTACCGATGCCACGCCGAGCAGAATCAAAAAGCTTTTCAGAAACTCAAGGATTATAGGAAAGAGGTTCCGTCTGGTTCATGTCATTTTCGGACAGAAGATTTTTGAGGTCAGTACATTCCGCTCCATCGTGGACGGTTCCGTGGGAAATGCGTTCGGCTCAATGGATGAGGACGTGCAGAGAAGGGATTTTTCGCTCAACGCGCTCTATTACGACCCGCTCAAGGAACAGGTGATTGATTATGTGAACGGCGTTAAGGACATAAAAAAAGGTGTTGTCCGCCCCGTAATTCCTTTGGACCGCATTTTTGTGGAGGATCCCGTCCGTATGCTCAGGGCCGTGAAATATGGAGCCACAACCGGATGCCGTCTTCCGCCCGTCCTGAAGAAAAAAATCAGGAAATCATCAGACCTGCTTTCTCCCGTCTCACCTTCAAGGCTTACCGAGGAGCTTTTGAAGATTGTGAACAGCGGACATTCCTATGACATTGTTTCCGGGGCTCTTGAGACTGATTTGTACGTCTATCTGCAGCCTGCCGCCACAAACCTGATGATGGAGAACCGACGGTTCGCGAAATCATACATGAAGAGTCTTTCGGAACTTGACGAGTACATCGCAAAAAATCCCGACGGAAGGCTTGGTGAGAAACTCTGCTTTATCCTGCGTGATTTTGTCTCGGATTTGACTGACTGGAGCCGGGAGATTGCCGACGGAAGCTCATCTGCCGACATCTACAAGATTACATGGGCAAGGTGCAGGAATTTCATCCTTCCGATGAATCCGCAAAGGACTGAGCTTGAGTATGCGGTAAGGAAAATCCTGACCGAGCATGGTGTGAACGTGAAGATTCCGAAAAAGAAAGTCCGCATGTACCTTCCGCCCGAGGAATGATTCCGGAAGCCGAGACAGATGGATTTTACCGATTTTACGGCAGGAAAGGACGACGATTCCCGCAGACTCGACAGGGTGCTTCTGAGACTGATCCCCGGAAGGACTCATTCTGATTTGCAGAAACTTATGCGTAAAAGACTTGTCAAGCTGAACGGCTCCAGAGCATCGGGTGAGGTCAGACTCCATGCCGGTGACGTGATTTCCGTGGCATCCTTCCTTCTTGGCGAAAGTCCCTGCGTGAATGACTCCTCTCCTGATAAGTCTCATCCGGATGAGGACTCTGTTTTTCCGTTTGAGAAAATCTTTGAGAACGAGCACATTCTTGTAATCAACAAGCCGTGGAACGTCAACGTGCAGCCTTCAAATCAGTCGGAAAAATCACTTTCGGAAATTGTCCCTGGATTCATAAAATCATCCGGCTCCATATCCTTTGTTCCGGGACCCTTGCACAGACTGGACAGACTCACGACAGGTCTTCTTGCTTTCTCAAAAAGTTCCCTTGGCGCGAGATGGTTTTCTGATGCCATGAAAAATCACCTGATAAAAAAAAGCTACGTGGGGCTTGCGGACGGCAGATTGGAAAAGGACGAGCTTTGGTGCGACCGGATTTCACAGATTGAGGATAAATCGCTTTCGTCGTTTCATACGGTCCGTGTGTCGGATGACGGGATGGAGGCAATCACACTTGCGCGGCCTCTTTCGCTTGGGAGGAATCTTTCCCTTGTGCAGTATGACATCAAGACGGGCAGAAAACATCAGATTAGGTGCCAGAGCTCTTTTCACGGGCATCCTCTTGACGGGGACACTGCTTACGGCGGCAGGATGAATGACGAGGGGACTTTTTTTCTTCATGCGGCCAGACTGATTTTTCCAAAGGACAATCCCCTGGGGCTTCCGTGTGAGCTCAGGTGCGACATTCCCGAAGGATTTCAAAAAAAAATCATTTTGGACTTGATAAAATGGGACGGACAACTTATAATTGAATAGAAGGAAATGAGCATATTTACACGAATTTTTCACCGTGGAATTACGGTATACGCCCTTGTCGGGGCCAGCGGAACAGGAAAGAGCTTTAGGGCTAAACTCATAGCAAGGCAGAACGGCATTCCCGCTATAATTGACGACGGACTTCTGATTCAGAACGACAAAATCATCGCGGGTAGAACGGCCAAGCATGAGAAGACCTACATGGGAGCTGTCCGCATCGCTCTTTTTGACGACAAGGAGTACAGGGATGAGGTTGCCAAGGCCCTGAAGGTGAACAAAATCAAGAAAATCCTCATAATCGGGACCAGCGAGAAGATGGTCAAGAAGATAGCCGACCGTCTCCAGCTTCCTCCGCCCGGAAAAATCATCAAGATTACCGACATAGCGACCGAGGAGGAAATCAAGGCAGCGAACCAAAGCCGGATGATTGAGGGAAAGCACGTCATTCCGGTTCCGGCAATCGAAGTGAAGAGAAGCTATCCGCAGATTTTTGCCCAGGGAATCCGGGAGATTCTTTCAAAGCGAAGAAGGAAGGGAAAATCTGAGAGAGCGGACGGAAAAAGCTCGGTGTTTTCGGAAAAATCGGTGGTGGAGCCCGAGTTCAGCAAAAAAGGAAGACTTGAGATTTCGGAGGCTGCCCTCACACAGATGGTTCTTCATTGCGTGGACGAGCACATGCCGCAGGTAAGGGTGAAAAAACTCACCATAAAGACGAATTCCAGGGGATACAGGCTCATAATCACAGTGGACGTGCCTTTCAACACTCAGCTTACCGGAACAATCCACCGTCTGCAGGATGACATCACGAACGACATAGAGCGGGAGACGGGCATTCTCATAAACGAGGTGAGCATCATAATCGACCAGATGATCGGCGTGGACAAGGCTGTGGAGGAGCAGGGGGGAAAGAAGAGGGGCAAGTGATTGAAAAGTCGCTTTTCAGAGTTGCGTTTTTTATCTGCATGGAACGGTCAGTTCTGTGAAAAACTTGTGCTTTTCCCCTTTTTCCTACTAGACAAAAGTTTGTAATAAAGTAAAATGGTAGTATGTCAAGTGTGAGGGAACAATTAGCGTTATTTTTTCGGAATCCTGTTCTGCTTTCGTGCATTTTCAGCTGGCTTTCCGCTCAGTTCATAAAGACTCTTATCAAGCTTTTTTCTGGCAAGGTTCACAGTGTGGGGGAGCTTCTTGAGTTGCTTTTCTGGAGAACCGGAAGTATGCCGTCAAGCCATTCAGCTTTGGTCGCAACTCTTTGTACGAACGTAGGCTTCAGGTCCGGAATCAACAGTGACGTGTTCATGCTCTCGCTTGTTTTTTTCATGGTGACTATAAGGGATGCCGTGGGTGTGCGGCGCGCGAACGGAATACAGGCCAGGGTGCTCAATACCTTGGGAAAGAAGCTCGTTGAAAAGGGAATCATCGATTTTGTTCCCGTCAAGGAAGTTCAGGGACATACTCCGGCTGAGGTGGCGATCGGATGTCTGCTCGGTTTTTTCATCGGACTTGGATTCTGTCTGCTTAAATAGGCGTGGGATGGCTTAGACATGAGGTTCAAATTAAGTTTGATAGGTTCTGCAATCGTTTTTCTCTTGGTGGCGGGTAGCTTTTTTACACAAAGAAGCATTCCTGTCGCCAAAATCTGGAGCAATTACAGTGTGTTCTATGTGGAGAACTCTGTTCCCGAGGCTACGGTTCTTTTTTATCTGGAGCAGTCGGGCTGCAGGGACGTGATTTCCCTCTCCTCACAGAAAATTCCTCCCGTGGAAAGATATCCTTCGGTGGATTCTTCCTATCTGACCAAGAGACTGGACTATTTCCGCGACGAGGAGTCAAAGTACCGTCTCTACTATATCCCGGAGCAGTTTCAGGGAGAGGCTACAAAGGCCGTGCAGCAGATTGTGAAGGGAACTGGAGCCGCTGCTGGTCTTGACGGAAAGGAGAGGTATCCCTGGGTGGTTCCGCTTGTGTGCCTTGTCTCGTACCTGATTCTGCTTCTTGCTTCCAAGAAAAAGGGTGTTTTCATGCTTCCTGGAATCTTTCCGCTGATTTTCTCACTTTCTCAGCCTTTCTATCTGGTTGCGGCGGCGGTGTGTCTGATGCTTCTTGCAATCTACCTGATAAACGGACTTTGGATCAGAAGAAAATTCTTCACGGCAATCTTCCGGAGCTTTTACATTGACGTGCTGATTGTCGCATCCCTGGGGCTCCTTTTTGCGTCCTCCATAGTCACGGGTCTTTTGGGCGTGGAGCTTTTCCTTGCCGTGGCGATGAGTTTTGTGCTGATGAAGGCCCTGCATGATTACAAGGAATACAGGTCAGCATTCACGTTCCTTCCGATTTTTTCCGCATGGCAGATTCCGGTGGTCTACAAAAAGACATCCAGATTCGTTCTCGGGACCATTCTTCCTCTTTCGGCTCTTCTTGCTTTGTTCTTTGTCTCCACCTTCGTCACAACGGTTTCATCCGTACAGGGGCTTTCCATTCCTACTCCCGACGGTTCCGGTGCCAGCTCTCTTCCTTCAGCCGAGGATTATTACAGCTGGGTGTGGCGCAACAAAGTCTTTCCGTACCGCTCTTTGAATGATTCTTCCCCGAACGAGGAGCCTAAGAATGGCGAGAGGGTGACAATCAGCCGCTTCATGCAGACTGAGAGGGGCATTCAGAAATCTGTGGACACATTGTTCACTTACAATGACAAATTCAGGAACGGGCTTAAAGACGAAATTCGCAAGCTCGATTATGGAGCGATAGAAAAACTGATGATATCCCAGGGGGACGGTGTGTCCGTCTCTTACGGAAGCGGGGCAGAAAGCAAGTCTGATTCCCAGCACAACGGATTCAATATGGTCCTGCTGTTCGCATCCCTTTGTGTGCCGCTCTTCCTGTATGGAATTTATTTTGGATTTGGACGAAAGAAATATGAAAACAGTAAGTAATTTGGTTCCCGTGGAAAGATATGAATTTCCTGATTCCGTGCGCGCGTTTCTTCCGAAGTTCGCCGTCATACCGATGAAAAAGGACCCGGATTCTGATTTTACGTGCATAGTGCATGAGAATGATTTTGTGACTGAGGGGCAGATTGTCGGTTTTTCGATGAGGGAGGGCAGCATCCACAAGTCCTACGTGCATTCTCCTGTTGCGGGGCGTATAGTCGCTTTTGAAAAATGTATGCTCCCGGACGGAAGTGACTGCGATGGTCTTAGAATCAGGATGGAGGGTGCTTTTTCCTATCTTGGAAAGGAGCTCCGGCCTACCGAATGGCAGTGGAATTCACCTGAGCAGCTTCTCAATACAATAGAAGAAAAAGGCATCGTGAACACATTCGGAAAGCCCCTTGACCTTGCCATGCAGATTTCCCAGTGCAAGGTGAGCCGCGGAAGATTTATCGTGGTGCGTCTTTATGATGATGACCCGAGCCACATGACGGATTCTTTCGTGGCGAAAAGACATACCGCGCAGGTCATTGAGGGAATCCACATACTTTCTCATGCCCTTAAAACACAGGGAATCGTTCTGCTGAAACAAAAAAAATCTCAGCTTGAGATAAAGGACGATGAGTTCGGCTCCATCCCGGTCTTTTCCATGGAGGTGGACAACAAAAAATATCCTTCCGGCCTTGTGCAGAACATCGTCGCCATGGTAAAAAATGCGCCTAAGGAATCCGGTCAGGAGATTTTCAACGACATCAGCGAGTTCGGACTTTTTGTTGACCCGGAAACTCTTTTTTCTCTTTATGAGGGAATCGTCCTTGGAAAACCTGCCCTTGAGTCATTCGTCCATGTCTCGGGGAACAGCATCCGAAGCTCCGCCATGCTCAAAGTGCGCGTGGGAACTTCAATCAGGAGCATCGTAAATCAGTGCGGCGGATTCATTATCCCTCCCGCGAAAATAATCGTCAACGGAATCATAATGGGATCCGAGGTAAAAAGCCTGGACACTTCAATCACCAAAACCGTAAAATCAATTGCTTTTGTTCCTTCAAGAAATCTTAGCGATGACCACAGCTCACCTTGCGTCAGATGCGGAAAATGCCGGATTGTGTGTCCCGAAGGAATCTATCCCGATTTGATGTACCGTCATTCCATTGGAGGAAAACAGGTCGGTTCTGACATGCTGAGGACTTTCATGCTTTGCTCTGGCTGCGGTCTCTGCAATTCCATTTGTCCTTCAAGGCTTCCGTTGAGCCAGACTATTGAACTGTTGAGGAATAAAAATGAAGATAAATGACATCTTTGGAAAAAAATCTGACAGGCTGTCCGTAAAGCCGTATGCATATCTCTCGCCGTCCATTGAAAGCATCCGCCGTGGAGTTCTGGCTCTGCTCCTTCCGCACATCCTCATGCTGATTTTGACTAAATCTTTTTCGGCCCTTGCGGTTGTCCTTTGTGCATCACTTGGATCCATTGTCGCCGAGCTGATTGTGAGCCTTCTGATCCGCCGTAAGAAAATCGAGGTTCTTTCACCTCTGATTCAGGGACTTCTGACCGGTATGCTTCTCCCTTGCTCGTATTCCCCGGTGGCCTCCCTTGTCCTTACCATGCTCACCATGCTCTTCTGCAAGTATGTCTTCGGTGGATTCGCAACCTCATGGATAAACGCACCAGCCGTCGCCATCGCGCTTGCATATCTTATCAACATGGGGGCATTCAGCGTCATGCAGCTCACACCAGATGATTTGGGGATGAGAAACGCGGCCATGTCTTTGATTTCGGGATCTGACTTCAAAATGCTTTCCATAGATTCCGCGATTACGTCTTTTTTGAACAGGACAGTGTTCGGTCTTTTCGGCATCGTCATTCCCGACGGATACATCTCCCTGCTTTGGGACACCGGCTCCATGATTCCGGCATTCCGTTTTAATCTTCTGACAGTGTTTTCCTCTCTGGTGCTTTTTTCCCTGAACATGATGGATTTTTTTATCCCGCTTGTTTTTCTCGGAGTCTATGCGGTTTTAGTAAGGATTGTGGGACCGCTCATCACCG
Organism: Treponema sp. UBA3649; assembly: GCA_002373325.1. Taxonomy (GTDB): domain Bacteria; phylum Spirochaetota; class Spirochaetia; order Treponematales; family Treponemataceae; genus Treponema_D. The sequence continues at coordinate 12,381 of DFKI01000062.1, read as the reverse complement.
GTGGTCCCGCGTTTCAAGGCGATGTCATCCTTGCTTTCCTTACGAGCGGCATCCTTTTTTCAACTCTCTATCTTCTGCAATGGTACGGAACCGTTCCAATCACACGGTGGGGAAAATCGGTCTACGCTGTCTGTGCCGGATTCGCCGCGTTTTTGATTGTGGGAATGGGAGATTCTCCCGTGGGCTATGTTTTTATGATTCTCTGCATGAACATAATTTCCGCGCTGATTCAGGTTTTTGAGAGCCATCAGGTCAGAATGAAGCTGGAGAAAAATCTTGTGCCTAGGATGCAGGCCATAAAGGAGGCTGAGAATGCCTAATCAGAATGAAGAGAATTGGAACGAGAGTCCGGAGACTGAAATCAACAGGACAAGGCTCATCCGCATCGGAATTTTTTCTGCCGTTGTCGTGGTGCTTTTCGGACTGCTTGTTCTTTTCAATTTCCTGAGCCGGAACTCATGGAAAAACGGACTTCGCGAGCAGGTAAACAATGTGCTTTCTGAGCATGAGTCGGAGAAGACTTCCGGATTAAAGGCGGGAAAAATGGCTCTTCCATATTCATACGGAACTTCCCTTGCTCTTTATGCCATGGAAGGAGACGAAAATCTTTACGCTTCCATTGTCCGTATTGCGACGATTTTTGGACCACAGGCCGGAGTTTTCCTTTACAGGTCGGGAGATGAGATGGCTGATTTTGTTGCCTTTGCGAATGTGGACGGTCAGATGCAGATTTCCATGACAGAGCTTTCAAAAAATGCCCAGATTCGGTACTGGAGACGAAAGATACCGAAGATTGTTGCCACGGCAAAGTGGGATGGAGGTACAAAAGTTGAATAGGAATCTTTTCATCTATCTGTCGATTGCACTTGCATTTCTTGTTCCATTTCCTGCCCGTCTTGCTTATGGAATTGTGGTTTTTGTTGAGATGCAGATTCTGATGCTCGCGTGTGTTTCGGGAAGGGAGTTTTTTTTCAGGCTTGGGATGGAGGAAGTTCAAAAGCCGCTCATTTCCGTGCTGATGATTTCACTGACTCTGCTTTACAAATTCATCCTGACTTTTCTTTCTCCGGTGATGGCCCTGAACATGGGATTTTCCATTTTTATTCCGGCTCTCTGCTCTTTCCTTTTGGGAACCGTCTTTGAGAAAAAATCGGCTGGTCTGGGTGAGGAACTGAAAAAGAACATGAAGCTTTCTTTGCAGGTGACATCTCCTTTTTTGATTTTTTTCCTTATCCGCGACATTGTTTCATACGGGGGCATAAGTCTTCCGTCGCACAACGGAATATTTATAATCCGCATAATCCCTGGTGGACTCAAGGTAGGTGTCATGCTCGCTTCCATTCCCGGAGCTTTTTTCATCATGGGATTTTGTGTGGCAGGGATGGTTCTCTTCAACAAGTATTTCAAAAAATCTTCGCTTGATTCGGAAACTGCCGGAGATCAGGCGCAGGATAAGGCTGAGGCCACGTCAGAACCTTCCTCTCAAGAATCTCTTCCGGCGGAAAACATTCAGCCGCAGGAAAAGACGCTTGAGGAAAACTCTTCCTATGGACTTTGGAATCAGTCGGAGGTCCAGGGATTTTCCAGGGAACCGGCTCCTGAGACAGATAACGGGAACTTCGGTTTTTCCGGATCGAATGGCGGCATGAATTTGAATGGAGGAACCGGTGATGCTGACTAACATTTTTTACTATCTTTTTTATTCATCGGCGGTGCTCATTTACGGAGTTGGCTTGGATAAACTGGTCAGGGAAAGTAAAAAGCCGCGTCATCTCTGGGTGGAATTTTGCGGCACTGTGATTTGCGTCATGGGTTCGGTTCTCCTCACTTATCTTGTGAAAACGCAGATGCTTAAAATCAACATGGGTGAGCTTGCTCCTTTTGTGGCGGTACTCATGTTTCTTCTCATAAAGGTTTTTCTGAATCTCGTCGTAAAACTTTCGAGCGGAACATCCATAAGCGAGTACACACTTTCTCTTTTGTGCGTGATTTTCGGAATCTGTGAGAGCGGCTCAATCCTTGATTGTCTTTTGAATTCTTTCCTCTGCGTCGCGTCTTTCTATCTTACCGTTCCCATAATCCATGCGCTCAGAAAAAGAATCGAGATGAACGGACCGAACGACGGCATCAGAAATCTTGCGCTGCTTTTTATGAGTCTTGCGGTTGCCATGCTCGCTCTGATTTCCTGGAACGTTTCATGGATGAGCTCTCTTTCCCTTTTTTAGTAGGGACTAGATGAGAATGAGTGCTGGATAAGGAAAATTGATGCCATGAGCTTGACTGTTTGCTTTCATCTGGATTTACACGGATTGAATGTCTCTGATTCTTCTGATCTGAACAAAGTGTATCAGGGCGGTTTAAAAAAACTGCTCAAGTACCTTTATGCACATCAGGATTTTCGTCTTGCTCTTTCTTTGCCGGCTCCTGCCATACAGCACTATTCGCAAAAAAATCCCGAGGCAATTGATCTTTTCCGCGATCTCCTTTCACGCTCTCAGATTGAATTTTTGGGCGGCGGATATTACTCTCCGATTTTCCCTCTTCTTTTTCCCATCGACAGGACCGGACAGATTGAGAAGATGGCATCCCTCCTTCGAAATGTTTTGGGAAAGAGATCAAGGGGACTTTCTTTTTTCGGATGCATCTGGGAACCCTCTGTCATTCCCTCACTTGAGTCTTGCGGCATAGAGTACATCCTGCTTGACTCCGAGCTGATTCCGCATCCTGAGTTTTGCTTTATTCCCATGGTTTCAAGCGAGCAGGGGAAGTGCGTAAAGATTTTGGCTGAGCATCGCAATCTTTTTCCGAATCCGGGTGAAAGCCTGGACAAGTGGATTGAACGGGTTGAGGAAAAAACAAGGGACTCTGCTCCCGGAGAAAAATGTCTTTGCATTTCAGGAAGCATGGAGCAGTTTTTGACTCTTTTTGATGACAAGGATTTTGTCTCGGCTCTTTGTTCTTCGGAAAAAATCAGTCTTTCCACACCCATGGCTTTTCTTGAGTCCGCCACAAATTTCGAGGATGTATATGTTCCAGCCGGCATGAATCCGAATCTTTCTGAGCTTGCAGTCTCTCCTTACGAAAAAAAAACCGGACGCGGATTATTCGCACCGACGGTCTATGATTTTTTCAGGACATATCAGCAGGACATGCAGCTTTACAAACGGATGATGTATGTTAGTTTGCTCATCACCCAGTCACACGGCGGAGACAAGATGAGAAAAAAAGCTGCTCAGGAAAAAGTCTGGGAGGCTCAGGCAGGGGAGAGCTACATTGATTTGAACACCGGATTTCCGTCAGCTCCGAAAAATCAGCAGACTGCCTACAGGATTTTGAATCAGGCGGAGCAGTTCATAAGGGACTCAAAAAATTTCTTGGAGTCCGTGACAAGTTTTGATTATGACAATGACGGGCTGAAGGAATTTGTCTGCCAGATGCAGAATTTCAACGCGGTCATTTCTTTAAAGGGCGGGATGCTCACCGATTTGAATGTTTTTCCGTGTGGTCCTAACTATGCGGCTGGAAAATTTGAGCGGTCCGAAAATGTTTGCTGCGGCTCTGGTTTTTTCAGGGAAAGATTGGTCGAGCTTTCTGATGATGAGGGAAGGACATGCTTCGGCGAGGGACTTGATTTTTCCAGGCTCGTTTTTTCAAAAAAGAAATTTGACGCAAAGCGGAAGGAAATTCAGATGGAGGTCCTTGGAAAATTTTCTGCGATGGCTCTTCCTGTGTTTCTCACAAAAAATTACAGGGTCTTTTCAAATGGTTTTACGGTGCAGTATATCCTTGCGAACCGAAGTCCGTTTCCGCTCAGGGGCACTTTTGTGGCGGAGCTTAACCTTTCGCAGACTGATTTTTCCACGGAGAGTCAGTATTCCATTGAGGTCATACAAAATGAAAACCGCAATCATCTCGGGAACGAAAATTTTTCAGCGGATTCCGCCATCTCTCTGATTCAGATTACCGATGAAAGCGAAAAGCGGCTTTTCCTTGTGGAGCCGAATGAGTCCGCCGGATTGCTTACCGAAAATGTTTCCTTTGATTTCAGGAATGAGAGCGGAGAGGGATTTACAGCAAGAACTCGGACTGTGCAGTTTTATTGGCCCGTGGATTTGGCTGCGGGACTTTCCATGGAAAAGAGTCTGACCATGACCCTCATGCCGCTGAAAAACAGGGGAAAGAGCTGAGCCTTATTTTGCTTACAACTCGTCCCATGAGCGCGGTGAGCCCCTTTGTAAATCAATGGTAAAATCGTCTTCTTCTCTGACAAGCACAAGTCTTTCGTTCGTACAAACTTTAATCTTGTATGTCACTGTCCAAGGATCCTCGTCATAAGTCTGACAGTCATATACATATAATGTGTCATCATCAAGAAGTTTCCATGTGCCGGAAAAACCTTCGCTTTCCTTTCTGCCTAAGAAAAACGTGCCGTCGTCATCAAAAATCTCGATGATGATTCTATCATTTTCCCAAATGCCTGTAAGAAAAATCGTATTGCACTCATCATTGCCTGAGAAATATTCGACCTCATTCGGCACTGAAAGATATCCTCCGAAAACCCATCCTTCGTGAGGGGGAGTCGCGTTGTCCTGTGCGTAATACCATGCGTCGCAGATTCCGTCTACCATAAAAGTTTCGTTCGTCAGTTTAGTGATCTGCACATTTGTTTCGTTCGGAAATTGTCCCTGTTTTTCCCCGTCCACAGGTTCGCTTCTAAAATTCAGGTTTGAGCCGTCATCGGTTTTTACAATCCTTGGAAGAGGCTCGGGCAGGACTGTTACGACATGACCGTTGGAAGTCTTTTCCGTTTGCTCCGTCGAAGGAGGAGTGTCATCGCTTTCTGTTGAGTCTTGATCCGGATTTTTTTCTTCAATAATTTCGTTTGATTCCGCTACATTGATTTTAGAATCCTTTTTTTCGCAGCCTGAGAAATAAAAACAAGTGGCAATAATTATTGAACACAAAAATATTTTTTTCATCAACTTCCCCAATCTTCTATCTCCTGCCGATTTTTTTCATCGCTTTTTTGAACCACCACGCGCGAAGTTTTTCAGCCGCATCGTAAAGTCCGTAGAGCGGGGAAAGGGGGATGTCGAAGCTGCCTGGTCTGTGAACGAGAGTGCCCCCGAATCCTGTCTTAAAAAGAAAGAGTCCGTGCATGGGATGATTTTCATCGTCGGTGGGAGGACATCCGTAAAAGTCATAGACAGGGCATCCTTCTTTTTTTGCGTCCTGAATTGCAGTCCATTGCAGAAGATATGCCGGCATGAGGTTACGCTTTATGTTCCCGCTCGCTCCGTAAAGATAGACGGCTTCCCTTTTGCAGAACAACGTGATGATTCCCGCAAGATAGTCGTCTTCATGTTTTGCAAGATAGAGAGTGATTTTTGGTTTTTCGCTTCCTTCTTCCGGGATGCCTCGTTTTAAAAGGTCGATGTAGTAATCCCTTCCGTGGAAACTCACTCCGTCGCGCTTGCTTGTCTGCTCAAAGAGATTGTAAAACTGATTGAACGCATTTTCAAAATCAGGGTCGAGCGCATGATGTCTTGTGACTTCCACGCCTTTTTTTGCTGCAAGCCGGATATTGTATCTCCACTTGTTTTTCATGGCGGCAAGGATTTCGTCCTCGCTTTTTTCAAGGGAGAGAAGCACTGTGTCCGGGGGCTGGATGTCCACGTGGCTCTTTTTGATTTTGCACGGAAAGTTTTTACCCGGAGTGATTTTGTCTTGCGCGAAAGATTGTCTGTCGGAAAGCCCGGTAAAATCAACTGGCGGATCGAAGCGGATAAAGAGAGTCTTTTTTGGAAGCAGCGGTTTCAACTCACCTGCGAGTGCGGAAATCTTTTTCAGGTATTCAATTCTCTCCTCTTCGGTAACAGCGACGGAAGAATCAGCTCTAGCCGTAAGCTCAGGTGCCATGGGAATGTATGCGATGGAAAATCCCTTGATGCGTCTTATAAGGACCGTAAGTGAATTTTCGTCACATACACCCTGGGGGTATGAGTCAAGTTTTGTCAAATGCCCATCAGCGTCAACGGAAAAATAAAATGCTTTCCATCCGTGGTTCGCCTTGAACTCCGCCCAGAACTGAGTCTGCAAAAATCTTTGCGCGTTCAATTAATGAACCTCGCCGTTTTCAGTGTGAACGGTTGTAAGAGCCTTTCCTGCCGCACAAAGTTTTTTACCGCTGATTTCAACGCTCTTTGAAACGATGTTCACCGCAACCTTGAAAAATTCATCGGCGGTAATCTCGTCTGGTTTTTTGAATGACGGATCTGCTCCCTCAAGAATGACAGGTGTTCCTGGTTCTGCCCAAGGTGCTTCAAGCGGCTCAACGCAATCTTTTCCGTCAGCGTCCTTGTAATCGGCTGCAAGCAACATTCCGTGGCTTTCGATTCCGCGCATCTTTCGTGGTGCAAGGTTCGCCGCAAGGATGATGTTTTTTCCGAGCAGGTCCTCCGGTTTCAGATATTTTCTGAGTCCGCTCTGGATAATCCTTGGAGTTCCGCTTCCGTCGTCCAAAGTCTCAACATAGAGCATTTCTCCTTCAGGATTATTTTCCACCTTCGTGATTTTGGCGACCCGCAAATCAATCTTTTCGTTGAAGAAAGAAACCTGGTCGGCTGCAAGCTCAATCTTTTTTTCTTCCTTCTTTGATTTTTTTGCCTTGTCTTTTGAGGCTCCTTCCTTTCTGTCCTTTTGTGAGCCCGCATATTTTTCACGGAAAGCGTCGGCGGTTTTCTGATCAAGCGGCGAAAAGAAAATCTCCGTCTCGCTCACGGTTGAAAGTCCCTCGGTCTTTCCAAGGTCGCTCCAGTTAAGTCCTCCCTCAACGGCACTTTCTCCAAACTTCGGCTCTGAAATCTTTTTTCCGAAGTAGCTCAAAATCTTTTCGGAGAACTGGGGCAGATAGGGATGAACCGCAATCATCAAATCTTTTATCATGTAGCAGAGATTGTGAATCAGCTTGGCGGCTTTTTCGGGATCCGTCGTGCGTGTCTTCCAAGGCTCTCCTGACTGGAACGCTTTGTTTCCGATGTCACTGATTGCGAAGACCTCGTGGAATGCGTCTTTGAGCTCGGCCCATTCAAGAAGCTCCGTCATCTTTTTTTCATGCTCGCGGATTTCCTTCCACATCTCCTCGTCAACCGGTGCGTCCGGGATTTTTCCATCGTAATATTTTGTGACGAAGAGCAGAGTTCTGTTCACGAGATTGCCGAGATTTCCAATCAACTCGCTGTTGTACTTTTCGCGGAACTCTTTCCATGTGAACTGATAGTCCTGCTTTTCGGGTCTGTTGTAGAAAATGAAGAATCTCCATGCGTCGGCCTTGATTCCGCTTTCCTTCGCGTCCGAACCGAAAACTCCGATTCCCTTGCTCTTGGAGAATTTTCCGTCCTCATAGTTCAGGTACTCGGTGGATGACATGTGATAGAGTTTTGTCCAGTTGTGTCCGCTTCCGAGCTCGCTGCATGGGAAGACTACCGTGTGGAACGGGATGTTGTCCTTTCCGATGAACTGGAATAAATCTACCGGGGGCTTTCCTTTTGCCTCCTCGCTTTCTTCCGGGATCCACCAGCTCTTGTAGTCGAAGGATTTTTTACCCGCCGCCTTGAGCTCGTTTTCCAGCTGCTTGGTGATTGAGATGTAACCGATCGGAGCGTTGAACCAAACATAGAACACTTTGTTTTCGTATCCCTCGCGTGGAATAGGGATGCCCCATTTCAGGTCGCGCGTGATGGCCCTTTCGTTGAGTCCGTCGCGGATCCATGCCTTCGTGATTTTGATTGCGTTCTCGGACCATTTTCCCTCAACGCTTGCCTTGCTCATCCATGCGTCGAGTTTGTCGGAAATGGCGGGAAGGTTGATGTAAAGATGCTTTGTGTCGCGGATTTCTGGAGTGGAGCCGCAGGTGGAGCATCTTGGTGATTGAAGCTCGACCGGATCAAGAAGGGAGCCGCATTTTTCACACTGGTCTCCGCGCGCATCATCGTAACCGCACTTGGGACAGACTCCTCGTACAAAGCGGTCTGCAAGATAACGCTGGCACTTGGGGCAGAATGGCTGCTTGTTCGTGTGCTCGGTGATGTATCCGTTTTTTTCCAGTCCCTTGAAAATTTCCTGCGTGATTTCCGTGCACTCAGGATTTGATGTGCGTCCGAATTTGTCAAAGGCGATGTCGAACCACTTGTAGATTTCATCATGCTGCTTGTAATAGTAGTCGCAGAGTTCGCGGGATGTCTTTCCTTCCTCAAGAGCTTTGGTTTCGGTGGCGGTTCCATATTCGTCGGTTCCGCAAACATAAAGGGTCTCGTAACCACGGCTGCGGCAGAATCGCGCGAACACGTCGGCACTGAGTACCTGAATGAGATTTCCCAGATGGGGAATATTGTTAACGTAAGGTAATGCTGATGTAATAAGTCTTCTATTCATGGCGTATATTATAGAAGATTGTTGAACTATAGTCAATGAGGGGGAATGGGAGTTAGGAGGGAGGAATGAGGAGGGAGGAGAGTTTTTTTGAAAAAAAAGTCAAAGGGTTGATTTTTTCTTGCCAAGTGCGATTTTTTGTTGTATAATTTATTTACTATGACAAACGAAACAATAATTGAAGAATCACCTATTGGTCAGACAATTGGGCAGAGGTCAAGTGAAAAGCAGGTTTCTTACCTCATGTTCGACAAGAAAAAAATTCAGCTTGTTGCCAAAATCACCATTGGAAGGGAAAGCGACAACTCAGTGGTGATTGACAGTAAACTGTGTAGCCGTCATCATTGTGTGATTCAGAAAATCAAGGAAGATTATTTCCTGAAGGACGAGAACAGTACGAACGGAACCTTCCTGAATGACAAGCGCATTCCGGTGGACAAGTGGGTTAAGCTGAATCCCGGTGACAAAATTACCGTGGGAACATCCAGCCTCGTCATGTCCTGATGCCGGGGACGATTTCTCTGGAGACCCTGTTTTCAGAAATCCTTGCACTGAGGGATGATTCAGGGTTGCCCGATGAAGACACAATTCTTTCTCTCTCCGATTCTGCGATTTCCACTTTGGAATTTGAAAGTCCGGAGTATCGGCCTTGGTCTTCCGAAAATAAGGCGGGTGGTCTCTTGGATTTTTCAAATCATCATGGGGATGTAATCATCGTGCCGGATCTCCATGCGCGTCCTGATTTTTTAATCAATCTTCTTTCCTCTGATTTTACCGGCGGTAGGATTTTGGACTCCCTTGCCGAAGGACGAGTGATTATAATTTGTGTGGGAGACGGTGTGCATACGGAGACTGCGGGAAAATGCTACGACAGATGGAAATCTGCATATAAAAAATGGATGGACGGTTCCATTGTCTCTGCTCCTATGAAGGGAGAAATTCACGACTGTTTTGCTACCATGCTTGCCGTTATGAAGCTGAAATCTGCTTTTCCGAAATCCTTTCATTTTTTAAAGGGAAACCACGAGAACGTCACGAATGAAAACGGTAACGGAAACTGGGCGTTCAGAAAATTCGCTCGTGAGGGTGAGATGGTGCGTGATTTTATCATTGACTATTATTCAGACGCGACCTTGCATGTGCTCGATTCATTTGAAAAAAATCTTCCTGTGGCGGCAATCTTTCCGACTTTCGGTGTGTCCCACGCTGAGCCAAGAGTTCCTTTTTCAAGGGAGGACGTAATCAACTATCATTCCAATCCGGATTTGATTCTCGGTCTTACATGGACGGACAACGGTGAGGCGATGGAAAACAGTGCGAGAGATTTCTTCCGTAACCTGAATCCTTCCGGGGACGCGGAGAATGCTCTTTGGTTTGGAGGACACAGACCCGTGAGCGAAAAATACAGACTCTGGCAGGAAGGGGCTTACATTCAGATTCACAATCCGAACGAGATGAACGTGGCTCATATACATGCGGACGGAAGTTTTTCACTTGAAAGCGACATTGTTTCGGTACTTCCGATGGAACAAACAAAATAGGGGTACTTTTATGGGAAAACTAAGCGATGATACTGTGGCTATGAACGAAGCAAGCAGACAATCTTTGATGAACAGGGTTGTGAGAATGAAAAAAAATGAGGACACGGCTAAATCCTCCGCTCAAAAATCGGGTGTGAAGGCAGCTCAAAAATCCGCTCAAAAAGCAGTTCCTAAATCAGCCGCACCGACAATCCAGGAAGGTTCCGTCAGAACATCCCATAAAACGATGTCGGTTCCATCTAGAATCGGAAAATATGTTGACTTGGAGCCGCTTGCAGAAGGAGGAATGGGTGCCGTTTACAAGGCGAGGGATGAGGAGTTCGGACGCACGGTCGTTTTGAAAAAACTGAAATCAGAAAAAGCGACTCAAAAGCAGAGAGACAGATTCGTGAGGGAGGCTGCCATACTTTCCACTTTGACATCCCAGCACATTGTTCGGTCCTTCGAGACAATCAAGGTCGTTGAGAACGGCATTGAAAACGAGTATTTCGTGCTGGAATATGTTGACGGAATGTCGCTTGACAAAGTGCTTGAAAAACTCGGACCGCTTCCTCCTCAAATTGCCATGTGGATTTTTGTCGAGACCTGCAAGGGACTTGAGCTTGCCCACCATGAGGGAATCGTTCACAGAGACATAAAACCCGCGAACGTAATGATTGAAAAGGGAATCAGAGTAAAGCTCGCTGATTTTGGAATCTCCGATGCCGAGGACGTGACGAGAATCGAGGAGCTTGAGACGGATCTTAAAAAGTCTGAGGACGAGCTTGAGAAAATTGAGGCGAAGGAAAAAAAATATCGTCAGGATGAGAAAAACTTTCAGGATCAGTTAAAAAAAATTCCTGAGGAAAAAAGAGCCGCCGCCAAAAAAAGGATTGAGGAGGTGGAAAAGAGATTTCAGGAAAAGTGGGAAAAACTTTCTAAAGAGAAGGATGAGATTTTAAAGAAAATAAATTCCATCAACTCGGGAATTGCCAAGGAAAAAGAAGAGGAAAAAAAGGCCAGGAAGAAAGATGTCATACGCGAGGTAAATCTTGCGAAGGAAAAGGGAAAGAAGGGCAAGGCTGACGTAATCAATGAGACAATTACGCTGAAAGGTTCCATGTTGGGTACTCCCGCCTATATGTCTCCGGAGCAGATTCTTAAATACGGAGTCATCGACAAAAGGACGGACATTTTTTCCATGGGCGTAATGCTCTATGAGATGGTTACTGGACAAAGACCCTATAACGGAAAGGGGTTTCCTGAGCAAATCCGTCTGATGAAAAAGAGACGCTATAAAAAACCGAGTCATGTTGTAAAGGGACTTCCCCGCGTATTTGACACCGTTATCTGTAAGATGATTGACTACAATCCCGACAAGCGATTCCAGGAAATCCGGGACGTCAGGAAAATGGTTGAGCCGTATCTTAAATCATTCAACGAGACTGAAATCAGGCAGGAACTTGCGAACAGACTTTTCGGAAGTGAAAGATATGTCGCGAGGGAAATTGTGAGCGTGAAGAGGGGACAGAAGATTTTCCTTGCCGTGAGTCTTTTGGTGATTGGACTTGGAGGTGCAATCTTCGCGCTGATGCATTCAGGACTTGTTCAGAGACATCTGCTCAAAAAGTTGTATACCCCTGTTGATTTGACCCTGAAAATGCCTGAGAACATCGTTGTGCCGAAAGAGCTCAAACCCATGGCCTATTTTTATAAGGTCAAGGATGATTCTCTTCCCGAGCTTGCCACAAAACGACGGACCTTTTCTTCAAAGAGCCAGGCTGATGGTTTAAGCCGTGCAAGGACCGTTTTTTTGAGAAAGGGAAAATACAGGCTGAAAGTGCTCGCTGGTCCCTTCGTCAGGATGGAGGATGTCATCGTGGACGGAAAGAAGCAGGTGCTTGACCTTGATTTTGCCGATGCGACGGACAGGCTTGTTAGCTTCCATGTGATTGCCGAGGATTCGGAGAGCGGAGATGATTTGTCATCCAAAATTTCATTCGAGCTTGAGTCCGGGGAAGGTCGAAAAAAACTAGGCGCACAGAGATCCGTTTCCTTGAAAAGCGGTGCTGTTTTTGACGCTTATCTTTCTTGTCCCGGATACGACGAGGAGCATTTTCCAGTGGAGATCGGATTCTATCAGAATGATGTTTTCATCAGGGCGAAAATGAAAAAAACAGAGGCAGCCGGGGAAAAGAAATGATTGTCTTTTTTCTGTCGGAGGATGAGAAATCCGTTATTCCACTTGTGGAACGAATGAGGAGCTACGGGCATGTCGCTCTTTCCTACAACGACATCGAGGATTTGTGCGTCGCGGTAAGTGAGAATGCTGTGGAGGGAATTTCCCTGCTTGTGTCTGACTACAGGATTTTCGGAACAAAATCAAGATGCCCTTATGACACCATGGCCGGGATTATGAGAGAGTTGAAAT
>DFKI01000098.1:25437-58034 GCA_002373325.1 Treponema sp. UBA3649 | reverse complement strand
GATAGACGTTATAAAATGCCACAGGATTCTGCAAATGAAGATATTAAAAAACTTCTGGTATCTGTTCATTATTACGGACCTCCTGCTTATTCAATTCTTTCTGAGGATGCAGGCTGGGGAAGTGTTGCAAACAGCTGGGGTACTGCACAGGAAGTAAAAGAACAGAATGAAGATTTTGCCCAGATGCAGCGTTTTACAAATGAAGGATATGGTGTAATTGTAGGTGAATATGCGGTTGCAATGCTAAAGCAGTCTGATGGAACTTATGTCAGAAAAAATGATGATATCAAATGGATGACAAATGTTCTTGATAACTGTGATAAATATAATTACTGCCCTTTAATCTGGGAATGTAATGATTATTTCAAGCGTGGATGGAAACGAGTTCAAATCAATGACTATCAATCAGAAGATGTTACCTGTGAACTGGGCTTTGTAGATTCAGACGTTGCAGAACTCTTCAAAAGCCGCAGTTACGCTGTAGAAAAAGCTGAAGGAAACTGATGTGACTTTTGATAAGGAATGATTTTCCACATATTATCTGAATATGAGGGCAGGTGTTTTACCACCTGCCTTTTTTATTGACATATCAATCTATAGGATTTATCATTTTTGAATAATGCCGTTCGCGACAATCTGATTTATAAGCATTATTTGAAATATCGTTCCGAGCGTGCCTTGGGTTTTTGCTGTTCAAGACTTCACGCGGAGTACATGGCAAAGATTTTTTCAAAGAAAGGAATACCGTCGGTTGCCGTGTACAGTAATTCTGACGGGGAATATTCGGAGAACAGAAGTTCCGCAATCAAAATGCTTGAGGAAGGAAAAATAAAAGTCATCTTCAGCGTGGACATGTTCAATGAGGGGGGGCGATATTCCGGAGGTTGATGCCGTCATGTTCCTTCGTCCAACACAGTCAGGGATTGTGTTTTTGCAGCAGCTTGGCCGTGGGCTCAGGACTTCAAAAGGAAAAGAATATCTCAACGTCCTGGATTTTATTGGTAACTACAAATATGCAGGAAAAATATCAGCCTGCTCAAAGCGAGTTTTTCAGAATCAAGGATTTGTTGGACAAGGTTCCGTCAAGAATGGATCTGTTCACTCACATGGACGCGGACATTTATAATCTGTGTCTTTCAAGTGCGAAGGAAAATCCGTTTAAAGATTATTTGCCTTTTTTGGAAAAATTGAATCTGCCCGGCGGAGGCAAATGATGATTTTTCGCTCTGAGAATCGCAATGCGCTTCCGTAATATTGATTTCCTACTCAAACCTGTGGTCAATAATTCTCTTGGTCTTCTTCTCGCTCCTCGGAAGCTCTCCCTCTCCCACGACTTTTACAATCGGCGTCAGGTTCGCCTTTTCCTTGAAGTGATAGGCAAGTCCGATCGCGACCTCACTTCTGTCCACTCCTCCCTCAACCTCAACGGAGAGGGTCATCTGGTCCCGTCCGTCAATGTGCGCAATCTCCGCGCGGTATTCGCTTGACACACCGGGGATGTCCTTGATGATGTTCTCAATCGTGCTCGGGAAAATTATGCATCCCTTGATTTTTACCATGTCGTCGCTTCGTCCCATGATGGCAGATATCCGGGGATATTTTTTACCACAGTGCGGGCACTCTCCGGGAATAAAGCGTGCGAGGTCGTGCGTGCGGAAACGAATCAGCGGGGCTCCTTCCTTCACAAGCGTGGTCAGGCAGATTTCACCAAGCTCTCCGTCGGGCACAGGATTTCCTGTCTGCGGGTCAAGAATCTCGCAGTAGATGTAATCGTCCCAAAGGTGCATTCCCTCAACTCCGGCCTTGCAGTTGATTCCGATTCCGGGGCCGTAACATTCGGTAAGTCCGTAGATGTCGTAAAGCTCGATGCCAAGCGTGTCGTGGATTCTCTGCCGCATGGAGTCGCTCCATCTTTCGCTTCCGATGATTCCCTTTTTCAAATGAATCTGGTCCTTGATTCCGCGTCTTTGGATTTCCTCACCGAGTAAAAGCGCGTAGGATGATGTCGCCGTGAGCACCGTGGATTTCAAATCAATCATCATGCGAATCTGTTTTTCCGTGTTGCCCGGTCCCATCGGAATGGTCATGGCACCAAGTCTCTCCGCCCCGAGCTGAAATCCGATTCCCGCAGTCCAAAGTCCGTAGCCCGGCGTAATGTGGATTCGGTCCATTTTTGTGATTCCTGCCATCTCGTAGCACCGCGCGAACATGATTGCCCAGTCGTCCACGTCCTTTTGCGTGTAAGGAATGATTACCGGGGAGCCCGTCGTTCCTGAGGATGAGTGTATGCGGACAATCTGCTCTTCATCCACGGCCTTGAGTCCGAGAGGATATGCTTCCCTGAGCTCCTGCTTTGAGCTGAACGGAAGCTTTTCAAAATCAGCCTGCGTCTTGATTGCGTCAATGTCTATGCCCTGAAGTTTTTTTCCGTAAAAGGATTCGGGCAATTTTTGAAGTCTCTTGAGCTGTGCCTTAATCTGTTCCAGCTGTTTTTCCGTCATCTGCATGATTTCACTCCTCGTCGGTTGTTACTATCTATAATAACACGGACGCGGAGTTTTTGCAAGTGATTTTTTTGATTTAAATTTTGAGTTTTTCGTGCATTTCCTCAAGAGGAAGTTTCGCACCTTTGAAATCCGGAACTCCACGGATGCCGTCGTTTTCTTTCCTTGGGATTATGTGGACATGAAAATGAAACACCGACTGATGCGCGCACTCGTTCGTACAGTTGAAGAGATTCACGCCGCCGTAACCGCAGTCATCAATATAATGCCGGCTGATTTTTTGAACGCTTTCCATAACATGAGTCATAGTCTCGGAATCGCACTCAAGCATACTCCTCACGTGTTTTTTCGGAATGACCAGAGTGTGTCCGTCCACGTCCTTCGCAATGTCCAAAAATGCGTAGGTATAATCATCCTCGTAAATCTTAAAGCTGGGAATCTCTCCCCTGATGATTTTACAGAAAATACAGTCGTCCATTTTACGCTCCGTGTTTTTGATTTTGGGGGATGAAAAATCAATTTGAAAAGAGAAATTTTTGTCATTACCCCTCCCACAGATTAGCATGAGAGGGATGTTTTGTCCAGCGGATTTTTGAATCTACTGTTTTACCAAATCATTTACGTTTATGCTTCGTGAAAGAACCGGTGAGTAATTAAGCACAAGGCTCGTTCCTTCCGCGATTGTCTTTCCCGTGACATTATCCGTAAAATCGTCCGTGACTGTGAGCGTAAGAACTGGACTGCCCGATGTGCTGACTTGAACCCGGGTCTTTAGCGTAAGAGCGGAAAGTTCGTCGTCAATCCATTTTCCGATGGTGTCAGTTTTTCCCGACTTTGCTTCCAGTCCCAATCTGATTTTTTCTTCATTAGTAAGTCCTACAAATTTCCCGGTGATATATTCAATCAGACTTCCTGCCTTTTCACTTGCGATTGCCGAAGGATCTCCTGAAATCACGTCACCCAGAAACTGATACAAATCCACCTGCATTTCGGTATCAGATGCGAACGTTGGGATTCCGACAAACTCTGTTCCGTCCAGACTTATGCTGAATGGTTTCAAACTGTCATATCCGTTTAAGATGACTGTGTAAGAATCCGAGCTTTTAAACTCAGATGAGGCATCCGTCAAATCATTCAGAAACTTTTGTGAGAGACTGAGAGTTCCCTCGTTAAGTTCGTAGCCCAGTTTTATGACAGAATTGTACTTGCTTTTCAAATACGTTTCAAGATTTTCCTGCTGCTTTGTGATGTAATTATCGAGTTTTGTTTTCAGGAGCGACTTCACACTGTCCCCGTATCCTGCTTTCAACTGATTCAGTGACGAGATAAAAGAGGAAAAACTTTCGTTACTGTCCAACTGAGATTTGATTGCAGAGCAGATATTTTCACACGCAGATTTCACGCTTTCGACCTGCGTTTTGTAAGCGATTGCGGCTCCGTTTGTGTCCCATAAATTCTCAAGCTGCAGCTCAAGAGTTTTTGTCTCACTGTCAAATGAATAATTGTATTTTGCCTGTGGAGTTTCCGTTGCCTCACGTGCAAGTACATTTCCCGATGGTGCGGAATCGCTGTAGATAGTCGCGGAAGATTCTGCAAAAGTTACGCTTGCTCCGGTGGAAGAGCTTTTGTAAGTTCCCTGAACCTCATTGTCGTCTTTTGATTCGCTCAAGTTGTTGGAAACTGGGTTCTCTTCGCTTGGTGCAGATTCTGAACCGTTGTTGCATCCTGCGAGCAGAAGAAGTGAAAGAGATAAAATCCCCATTGCTGCCAAAATCTTTTTCATGAAAGCCTCCTGAGAATGTTGTGCCCGAAAACTCTCTTTCCTATTTCTACTATAAAATCATTTTTTTAATTTTGTCAAGTTTTTTTATTTTTTAGCTGATTACGATTAAATCTATGTTGGGACATCATCTTCCCAAGGAAATCAGTTTGCCAATCAAACGGAAAATCACTCCGCGGATCAGGTGCCGGATTATGAAGACGATTGCGATTCCAAGACATGCGCCCCTTATTGATTTTAAAATGAAGAATCCTGCTGCGGCTCCGATGGGAAGAAAAATCAGACCGCTCCTAAATGAAAGCGACTGAAAAAACAACTGGATAAAAAATACTCCGAGACTGATTCCCGTCATCGTGTAAAGGAGCTTGTCCATTTTCAAAAAATATGCGGCGACCGAAACAAGTGAAATTGCGATGAAGAAAAAATAGTTCAGGCTCATAAAAACTGAGAGCGTCCTTCCTATGGCTTCTTCTGCTTTTGCGGACTCCACCGAAGAATCCTCAGTGGGATTACGGCTGTCTTTGTCAATCTTCATGCCACATTCGGGACAGACGAGCGAGTCCAAATCTTTCATGCTCTTTACGGGAAAATCAAAATCTTTCTGGCAGTTTGTGCAATATCTTTTCATCAGAACATTCTAGCACGGATTCCGAACAAAATCCAGACTTAATAATCCTCGCTGTATCTTGCGCTGTAAATAAGTCCTTCGTTTGAGTCCAAAAAGATATGGAAAAGACCGACATCGCCGTTGTCCTTGTTGTATTTTTTCCATATCGACTGGTTTTTCTCAAGCATTTTTTCAATGTCAGATTTGTCCGGGCTGTTTTTCTTGAATTGGAAAACTATGTAGTCGGTGTTGCTTTTCCGGTAAAGAGTGACAGTCCATGTTTTGTCGTCTCTGATTTTTTGGGACTCACATCCGTAAAGATTGAAGGAGCTGAATGATCGTTCTGAGCTGTCGTAATTCTCATACGGATTTTCCCTTGTGGGAGCTTTTCCCCAAAGAGAGAAAATAAAAAACGAAGCGAATAT
This sequence comes from Treponema sp. UBA3649, assembly GCA_002373325.1. Classification (GTDB taxonomy): domain Bacteria; phylum Spirochaetota; class Spirochaetia; order Treponematales; family Treponemataceae; genus Treponema_D. The sequence continues at coordinate 52,718 of DFKI01000098.1, read as the reverse complement.
GACAGATAAAACTTTCTTTCTCATACAAACAACTCCGTCACCAAATTTTTTGCTCGTTAAATGGCGAGAGATGCTTTCAGACATTCATCGGCAATGTCCTGCATGTCGGCTTTTCCTTTAATGTAATCCCAGGCCTCATACGCAGCGACTCCGACAATCAGCGCAAGACCAACCGTACCGGCTGTTTTTAATCCGTCAGCATAAGCCTGCTTTTTCTCCCGGGTAACAAGCTTGATTTTGTGTTCCTTTCCCTTTTCAGTTTTCAGAAGAAGAATCATCTTGTCGCCGTCCCTTGTGTATGGAATGGCCGTTGAAATTTTTGTCAGGTGAGTGAAGAGCTCCTTGTTGATTTTATCAAATTCGAGAGTGCTGTCCTTTCTGAAAGAGTCAATCACAATCTTCGGCTGTGTATCTCCCTCAACGTGATAGTTAAAAATAATAAAGTCCTCAGATTTCTTTTCTATATACTTTATCTCACTGTCACTTATGTCAAGGAAGAACTCGCTGTTTCCGACTTTGTTTTCGCACCATTCGCCGACCGGAGTAGAATCTGTCTGGGCAAAGAGACTCGGGACAAAGAGAAGAACGAGCGCGACAATAAAAATGTTTTTTCGTGTAAAGGTGCTTTTCATGTTTTTAGTCTAGCACCATTTCTCATAAAGTTCAAGCAAAATTTGTCAACTTGCGGTATAATGGAATCTATATAAAATCCAGTGGGAGAAAATTGCGTAATGACTCAGAAAGATTTGAAGTCGCTTTTAAGGGAAAAGAAAATATGCAGGAAGAATCTGAGGGATGAGGAAAAAATCCGGGACTTCTATCAAAAGATAAAAGGACTTTCCCTGAATGAGATGGAGGAACTTTTTCCGGCACCTGAGGAGTCGATTGCGCAAAATCTTTTTGATTACACGAACGAGATTCTTTGCGAGAACACTTTGAACAAGGCGATTGACATTTCTCTTTCCATGTTCGATCCAGAGACCATTGAAAAATGCTCCGACGGTTCTTTTCAAAATGACATGAAACTTTTGCAGTCCATGTTTTTCTTTTTGATTGAGGAAATCTTCCGCGGAGAAAAGGGAGCCGCAGCTTTGTTTAAATCTGCTCTTTCGGAAGGGACCTGGATGGAGGCGGAAACTCAGTCTGCCATTTTAAACCGGATTGCATCGGGCATTGGATTCATTCAAAACTCACCTTTTGACTCCCTTGATTTTTGCTCGCTCGGTGGAAAACATTTTCGTGCAAATGAAAGCGTGCTCAGAATTTTTTACAATTTCATGCACCCGGCTCTTTATGCAAAAGAAGGAATTGTCAACGAGCTGAATTTTATCCGTGAGCAGCAGAAAAATATCCTGCCGATTTTTCCGAACACAAGAAAAATGAATTACACAAAATCAGACGCAAACAAAGAGATTGAGGAAAAAGCTGAGAATCTGAAAATTCTTCGGTCAATGGATTTCGGTTTTTTTGATTCTGATTACACACAGAGTTTTTTTGCATGTGACGAAGAGTTCAGGGAAAGCTTCACCCGGCCAATCACTTGCAAATGTTTTCAGGAGACAAATCTTGTGTGGGAAAAGGAACCCCATTTTAACTTGAGCGGAAGACGAAAAATTGTCGCAAAAAAATCTGATCGTGCGATAAACAAAAGTGCGTTGATGAACAAGTTCCTTTATTCCGAGCGAAACATGATAACGCATGTCAGTGAGAATTTTGCAGTGTTCAGACTTTTTTCAAAGGAATACACAAAATATGAGATGGTATTTTGGGAGGAGCTTTTGCTAGAGTCCATGTATGATGTGCACACTTACATTCTTGGGATGAGCTCGGATGGAGCACGAAAAAAACTTCTTGCAATCTTGAACCACTATTTTGAAAAAATCACGGACAGACTTGGAATGGAAAAAATCCTTGTGGAGCAGAGATGGGAATGTGTCTTCGGGGCGCGGGGAGATTGCAATCTGGAAAAGGAAGATTTGAAAAAGACAAATATCTTCAATATACTTAGCGACGATGAGGTGACGCATTTCAAAAGATTCATGGCTTTCATGTACTGCAGTGAAAACGGTGACTCTGATTTTTTTGAGCGCAACCGAAAGAGAATCCAGCTTTATCTGATTTATCTTTCCCTGAGATTGAGCTCAATGGATTTTCAATCCATGGATTTAATCACATTCTGATGTGTATGATTCCAGAATCGGCTCAAGGGCATCTCCAAGCTCTGTTTATAATTCCAAAATTATGCTAGAATTATTACACTGATTTTTGAGGGAGTAAAATTATGAAATATCAATTTCCAAAACCAAGCGGTGAATTTGCAGTGGGAACATTCACATATACAATCAAGGACCAAAGGGAAGAAGCGCTTCCTGTAGGTGGCATGAGGAGCGTTGCGGCAAGAGTCTATTATCCGGTTTTGAAAGAAAATGTGGAGGGACTTTCAAGGGCCGTCAATTTATCGGAAAACATGCTGAAAGGATTCAAGGCATCGTTTCATGTCGCGCCGAATTTTAAAAAGAATCCTGATGACAATCTTTCGGAGTGCTATCCTGACGCGCCTAAAATTGATGGAAAAAAATTTCCGCTTGTCATGTTCAATCACGGATACAATTCTTACAGGGAGGGCAACTCACTTCTTTGCATTGATCTTGCGTCGCATGGTTATGTCGTGATTTCCGTCGCACATTCACACGAGGCTTTGTGCACAGAATTTGATGACGGAAGTTTTGTTCTGGCCGATACGAAAAACACAAAGTTGTACGACCCCATGCTCGGTGGAATTATTGCCATGCTCAAGCTGATGAAATCAAAGGGAAGCGAAGAGGAGATTGCGGCAAAGTTTGATGAGGCTCAGAAAAAATATTGCAAGTACATGATGGGGCGGCTTCCTGAATGGATTAAAGACAATGAGGCGGCTCTTGATTATGCGAAAAAAAATCTTTCCGGGATGATTGATTTTGAAAAGGGAGTCGGAGCGGCAGGACATTCCTTTGGCGGAAACACGGCCTATGCTCTCTGTGCAAGAAACCGGGATTTTGTATGCGGAGTAAATATTGACGGTGTGCTCTTCGGGGATTATTCAAATGACGTTCAGACAAAACCGTTTCTCCAGATAAGCTGCGAGGACAATGCGAAGGTTGCGGCCAGAGTTTATCTGCGTCACACAAAGCCTGTTTACAAAGCATTGTTCAAGGACATGAGGCACATTGGATTTGGCGATTCAAAATTTACCATGCCAATCAAATCCGTCGTGGGAAAACTGGACGCAAATCTTTTCCATGAAAATATCTGTAAATGTCATCTTGAATTTTTTGACGCATATCTCAAAGGCATAAAATCCGAGCCGGACTTTAAAAACAACGGGACTGTGACTTTCTCGGTTTTTCCGCCAGATATCAGATCGTGATTTTAATCACTAGGGAGCCTCTAAAAACTTCAGCTTTTGGAGGTTGCCATTATTCACTTTTATCCTAATCTGTGCTATAATGAATTTGAAGGGTAAATGAATTGCAGTTTTACAGGTGACGGGGATGATGCGCGACAGTGAAAAATCAAATGACAGAAAAGCGGTCTCAAGCATGTCGGGAGTAATATGCTTTCTTTCGCTTACCATACTTTATGTGGGATTGCTGAAACATGATTTGGCATCCGAAAGAGAACGGTATACCTACATGACGAAAATTGAGGCCGAGCATATTGTCACGACGGTTGATTGCGTGATGGCAAGAACAAACACTCTCAAGGCCCTGATTCAAGACCACAACGGAGACACATCTTTTTTTAATCATGTCGCCGAGGATATTTTTACCGCAGTGGTTGAGGAGACCGGCATCACCCTAAAAAATTTTGCAATCGCTCCGAACTGCATTGTCTCGGATGTTTATCCTCTTGAGGGCAACGAGCGTCTGGTTGGATTTAATTTTCTGGACACAAGCCATACAGGAAATTTGGAGGCGAAGGAAGCATACGAAAATGGAGTGACAAAACTTACAAATCCCTTTGAGTTGATTCAAGGCGGATTCGGCATGGGGGCAAGATCTCCTGTCATATTACGACGCGGTGAGAAATCTGAGCTTTGGGGACTCGTTACCGTTACAATGGATTTTAACAATCTGATTGATGTGCTCGGACTTGAAAATCTTGAGGGCATGGGCGTGAACTATGCTTTGTCATATATTGATGATGACGGCAAGAGTCATCTTCTTAAGTCAAAGGGATTTCTTGGAGGGCATCCGGTAAAAACACAATTTGCGGTGCGGAATCTTACATGGAGTCTGGAACTCTATCCGAGCAAGGGATGGGGCTCAGTCTGGCGCATTGTTTTTTTCATAGTCATTCTTCTAATCATCTCAGGATTCGTCAGTCTCTTTACGAATATCATGCTGCAGATGCGTAAGACAAACACAATCCTTCTCAAGGTTTCCAACACCGACAGTTTGACCGGAGGATTGAACCGAAGGGCCTATGAGGAAGCTCTTTCGAATCTGTCTCAAAGCGGGCCCGATGAAAATTTCATTTATGTTTCGGCGGACCTGAATGGATTGAAGCATGTAAATGATACGCTTGGTCATCTTGCGGGAGACGAGCTCATCAACGGAGCGATGGAGTGCCTGGAAAAAATCTTTGGTCCGTTCGGAAATATCTACCGGATTGGCGGAGATGAATTTGCGGCCCTCATAAAAGCAGATGAGAAAACTCTTGAAACACTTATGCAAAAGATTGAGGACGAAACGAGCAGGTGGCAGGGACGTGAAGTGAAAAATTTGTCGCTTTCCATTGGACAGGCATCGCACCATGAATTTCCCGACGCAACAATGACAATGCTGATTAAGAGTGCGGATGAAAGAATGTACGACGCAAAAAGAGAATACTACAAGTCCAAGGGTGTTGAGCGGCGGAGATTTTAATCCCCAAACACAAAATGCCATCCCGGGTAAAACGGAACTCATTCAGTTTCGAACTGGTCAATCTGTTTTCCAATTTCCACGATGGATTTTTCCACAATTTCGGAAATGTCGGAAAGTGCGGCTCCTGTCTCTTCGATTTTTTTTGCGCTGGCACTCATTTCATCCATGCCGTTTTTCATGTCCGCAGCTTTTTCCTGAAGTGAGTTGATTTCATTCGCAATCATCTGGCTTTCCGATGTCATTTTTTGCGATGCCTTTTGAACCTGCGTGGTACTGTCGTTCATTCCGCGCAATGCCTCGGTAATCAATGAAGAGCCTGACTGTTGTTCCCTCATGGCTACCCTGATTTGCTGGACGAGAAGATCAGTAGACCGGATTTCATTCGCAAGACGATCATAATCAGACACACCACGCTGAGTCGCCTCAACGACGGTTTCAATGGTGGACTGGATGTTGCTCAACTGATCGCCGATTGTCTTTGACTGGCTTGTTGAAGTTTCAGAGAGTTTCCGAATTTCATCCGCAACAACAGCGAATCCTTTTCCCGCCTCACCTGCATGTGCCGCCTCAATCGCCGCGTTCATGGCAAGAAGATTCGTTTGCTCCGCAATATTCGCAATCACGGCATTTGCCTCACTCAAAAGATTTGACTGCGTTTCAATGTCCCCGATTTTTTCCTGAAGCTCACTCTGGGTTTTTGCGCCATCATCCGCATTTGATGCAAGGACGCTGAATGACTGAGCCATTTTGTCCACCGACTCATTCACTTCTCCAATGTTGCTGATCATCTGCTCAACTGCACCGGATGCCCCCTGCACGGACGATGTTTGGGATGAGACAAGTTTTTCAAGTGATTTCACGTTTTCAAGGACGGAGCTAATGCTGACCGATGTTTGCTCCACGCCGACGTTCTGTCTTCTTAGATTTTCACCCATCCCCTCAATGCTGGAAAGAACCTGAGAAATGGCAGCCTGTGTATCTGCGGTTCCATCCTTCAAATACTCTCCCGCCTTCGTCAATGCAGATTTTGATTTTTTCATGCTCTTGACGATGCCCTGCAATCTTTCGGAAAAGGAATTGAATCCACGGGCCAAAAGAGTCGCTTCCTTCGTAAAAGACTCATTGTATTTTTTGGAAAAGTCACCTTTGGCAATGGCCTCGCATCCCGACGCAATGATTCTAAAACTCCGCGAGACCCTGTTTGAAAGCACAATATCCAGAATGACCATCAGCACAAAAATACATGAAAGTCCAATAAGGACATAAACAATCTGCTTCATGTACTCACCGGCAAAATCAGAGATTGGACCTTCAGCGGCGATGTACCAATCTGTGCCGACAATCTTTCGTACTCCGTAATATGACTTTCCCTCTATAAAAACTTTTTCCGTTCCGTCCAGATAAGATGTCCTGGAATATTTTTTGAACTCGGATGCGTCGAAATAATTTTCCGCCATGATTGCCTTGAGATTTTCGTTCGTGAGGAAAAGTCCCTCGCTGGTGATGAGATAAATGTGTCCGTGATCTGAAATGCTGATATTCTGCACCACTTCAGAAAGAGCGTCCAAAACAATGTCAAAGGCAGAGACTCCAATCACTTTTCCATTATCATCAAGCACACGGTAGCTGATTGTGACTATGGTTTTTCCAGTGTTCGCGTCGATAAAAGGTTCCGTGTAGCAGATTTTATTCCGATTGCTTACCGCATTCTTGTGCCACAATCGGGATTGCATATCAAAATCAGCGGAAGGTTCCCATCCTGAATGTGAAATCAGCGCGCCCCCATCCCAAAGCTGCTCTGTGGTGGCGTAGTACAAAAGCGTATCTTTCATCAAATTTTTTCCTAATGACGAAATGACCGACTTTATCTGTTCCCGCGACTCAAGCTCAGGGATGACGTTTGAAAGATGCACCACCAAATCGTTATATTCGCCCAAAATGCCGGAAATGTCTTTGTCCAATATTTCCATATTCTGATCCACTGACTTTAGCGTGGTCCGATATACGATTCGACTCAGCATTAATAAATATGAAATACTCAAAAAAAGTGTGACTATCAGCATGGAACCGACCATTCCAATGATGATTTCCCGTCTGAGCGACATGGTGTTCTTTCTAGTGCTCATCAATTCCTCCAAAATGGCTCATTTAAAAAACATTTTTTTTGGGGTGGCCTCCATATCTGGCGCACAATTAAAAGTATAACATAAATTCTTTTTTAAGAAAACACACGAGTTCAAAAAGAAGATTTTTAAACTGTGTACAGCTTGACCTTTTCCTTTCGCCCCCGGATTTCACTCTCATCCACAAAAACGAGCTCCGTGGGATTTTCATTTGTGCTTGCATTTGCGCTTGCATTTGCGCTTGCAGTTGTGCTAATCAACTTGGCCGTGCTCTCCGAAATCAAAAGATCCTTTTTGTAGATTTTGCACAGTCCCTCGATGCGGCTCGCCGTGTTCACTGTATCCCCGATTACGGTATACTCCATGCGCTTTGAGGCTCCTATGTTTCCCGCAAGCACGGGTCCTGAGTGAAGTCCGATTCCGAATCTGATTTCAGGAAAATCCTTCTGCAAAAATCGCTTGTTCATCTCAATCAATTCCTTTCTCATGTCAAGGGCAGCGTTGAAAGCATCCCTCGCGTGAGTCTCTGAATGAACGGGAGCACCGAAAAGTGCCATCACCGCATCCCCGATGTATTTGTTGATGACTCCTCCGTGAGTTGTGATGCATTTTTCAAGCCCGGTAAAATATTCGTTCAAGAGCGCGACAATTTTTTCAGGCGGAAGATTTTCGGAAAGCGTCGTAAATCCACGGATGTCGCAGAACATGACGGTGACATCGACGGTCTCTCCTCCAAGAGCTACGTTTCCCTTCAAAAGATAATCGCGGACCTGGGGTGTGACAATCTTTCCGAATGTGTCCCGCATGAACTCCTTTTCCTTGAGCGACTGGGCCATCGAGTTGAATGTGTCGCCGAGCAGTCCCATCTCGTCGTTGGAGCAGATTACGGTCTTCGTCTCCAGATTGCCCTTGGAAATTTCCTTCGCGCCGTCGGTGAGTTTTTGGAGCGGCTTTTGAAAATAGGATGAAATCAGCATGGTCAGAACAAAGCCGATGGAAAGAAGAATTCCGACGAAAATAAAATCAGTGTAGTTCGGAATCTCCACGTGATAGCGTTTTGTACAGAAGAGCCTGATTCCAAGATAGGAGGCCGGAAAAACCGCGCTTGAGAAAAAATAAAAAAGAAAGACTCTTTTAATGGAAGAAAGTGACGTGCGCTCAATTTCGGAGATGTGGCCCTCGGGAAAAAGATGGGGAAGCACGATGTTACGGTTCAGTGTCTCGAGCGTAAAATAAATCAGCGTAAATGAAAAGACGGAAAGGAAGACATAGGAAGTCATTGAGGAAATCAGGATGAAGGAAATGTTCTGGCTGAATTTGAATTTGAAATAAAAAAGAGTGGCCATCTCAAGGACGAAATTTGAAATCCACCCGGTGATGCCACGGATGGCAAAGGCACCAGGCATGTGCACCATGATTCTTGTGTAGCCCTTTTCGCCGTACTTGTATTTTCTGAGTTTAATCGCGTAATTGACGCAGAAGAACACGGGAATCATGTAGCAGATAATGCTCAAAAAATCTACGAGCACGGGATGCAGTTTCATAAAATTTTCCCACTCCAGCATGGGGATTGTGTCGGGCATGGGAAAGTTCGTGAGGTTGGACGAAAGAACCGCAAGTACGTTCGCAAAAAGACAGATGAGTCCGTAGATGATTATGTGATGTCTCAGAAAAAAATCCTTTATCTTCATGCCAACATTCTATCACAAAAAGAAAATCTTTGCTTGGAAAAATGTAGAAGTCAAGTGCAAATCTAAATTAAACTTAGCAAATCACTTTCAAAATGAGGAAGCACTTCCATTCACGCCAGGAACCAAAGCAAGCGGTCGCTTTCGCTCCCTTCCGTGCAAATGCTTCGATGCCACGAACCCTGCTTCCATTGCAGCGCTTCCTCAATCCCTTGTGGATTTTTTTATCGCAATTTAGAGCTCTTGTCTTCCACAACTCCTTCAAAGGCAAGGAAAAACACTTGATTAAAAATCTTCGCTTACGAAAATCTTTTTTTGGACGAAACATTTTCTGAGCATCTCAATCTTGCCGTTTAACCTCACGTCATCCCGGAGAAGGGCCTCGTCCAAATCTGTGCATCCCGCCGCGAGTTGTGAGAGGGCACGGATGTCAAGCTCGATGTCCGCATCCTCGTCGCTTCCGATTACATCTGTTCTGTCGCCCAGCACGTGGAGGGTCTCGTTGTTTTCTTCTATAATATCATCTTTGATTTTTACCTTAAAATCGCAGTCCTCAGGTCTTTTGATGATTTCAAAAAGTTTTCTCGCGTTCACTACACGGAGCATAAAGTTTTGAGAGACACTTGTTTCGATTGAATATGCGTCGTCGCAGCGAATCAGTTTCAGAAGGTCTGTCCCTTTTGGAAGAGGCAGAGTTATGGAGCCGTAGTCAGCGCTGAATCGTGAGAGAAAATTCAGAATGGCTTTGAATCCGGTTCGGCAAGTCCACGCGCATTCCTCAACTTTAAGATGTGCCTCCTCAGGATTGAACTCATCGGTGAAAATCAGGTACGCGACGTTTTTCCCGTTGTGCGAAAAAAGATATGAGAATTTTCTGTCGATGTATTCATTTTCAAATTTGACGTGCTTTAGCATCAGCTCTTCCGTGCGTCGGGCAGCAAGATTGAACTTGGGAGCAAACTCGTTGTATACGTCAAGAAAACCCTTTGCGCTCTCACCCTGCTTCCATCTTTTTGCACCGCATTTTTCTTCATCAGGGATTTTTCTGTATTCCGCCAAAATGGATGGCCTGAATTTATATTCGTTCTCAAATAGAATGACCTCGTATCCGAACTTTCTGTAGAACTTGTGGCTGAAAGGAAACAATGCGGAAAGAACCTCGCCGTTTTTGTATGCGGAAGGAAGAATCTCGCGGAAGATTGCACGGACCGCACCGCTTTCCCTGTACTCCGGAAAAGTCGCCACAGCCCCAATGCCGCCGGTTTTGACAGGAATCCCGTCCAGGTAAAAATCGTATGGCCTGTTAAAAATGCGTGCCATGAGAGAGCCGTCATCATCAAAAGCGCCCCAGTCCTCGAAAGTCTCCGCCTCACGCTTTTCTCTTTCCGATTCTATGTCATCAAGTCGCTTGTGAAAACAAAATGCGGCAAGCTTGTACGCCTCAAAACGCTCGCTTCCCTCAAGTCTTTTTACTTTCATTTTTCACTCCCTCAAGAGAATCTCTGAAACTTCAGTTCTTAGAGATTGCCTTTATTCTTTCAAACGCGTTCTGGCACCAGGCAAAAAGATTTTTCATGGACTCGTCGTAATCAAATGTGTCGGGCAAATCAGCAAAATCAAGAATCATCTTGTCTTTTGGGGAAACGCATTTTTCCAAGTCGGATTTTTTCAGGACAAAATTTCCGCTTTCAAGATAATGAAGATTTTGAATCAGGAAGAAAAAACTCTTGCAGCTTGAGCGGAACTTCTGGACGTTCTTTTCCCGGTCCGCGTGGATATAGCGGTGGCAGATTTCATGGTAGAGATTTCCGAGGCTGATTTTCACATAATTGATTTCGTCCTCTCTTGTCGATGGAGGAAGCAGAGAGGAAAGCGAGCCGTAGACATCTTTCGTTGTGTGACGCAGCTGGCAGATTTCAAGCGGGTTCCATTTTTCCATCTCGCTCTTTCCCGCAATAAAGCCGCAGGATTTTTCGTAATCACCGATGCCCTTGAGAATCTCGCGGTAAGAATCCATGTCGGCAACGGAAAGATTTTCAATCACAAGCATGATGTCAATGTCGCTGTCCTTGTTTGCCTCCTCCCTCAGATAGCTTCCCTGAAGTCCAACATAAATAAGCCGTGTGCCGAAAGCCGACTTGCATCCTGAAATCAATTTTTGAAGATACTCGTCAATGGAAAAATCCCCGTCACCCCTGTGCACCCAATAAAACTTGCAGTCCGGCGTGCGGTCCAAAAGAAAATGATCGAAAAGTTCCCGTCGTAAAAGCGAATGATCCCCGAAGGCATTCCATTTTTTTAACACCGAGTTGATTTCAAGCTCCGAATATTTTTTCCCCCGCTCGAACTTCGTCACAAGATATTCAAGTACGGCAGATTTCTCTTCCTTCTTTTTAGGCCACCTGACAACAATTCCGTCTGAGTCCAAAAGCGGTTTTAAAATCTCTTTTTTGATTTCTGTTTGCTGCATGATTTTTCTCCAAACCCAGTATAGCATATCTAAATTGATCGGGCAATCTTTTTTTACTGCACAATTTGCCTTTGCAGGTCTCAAATTCGAAGCCATCACTTTAGAAATCCCTGATATGGCAATTTAAGCGAACATTTTTTGAGATATTCCATCAGACTATTCATAAAATTCATAAAATGTGATATAATTAAGGAAGAGACTTTGAAGGAGGCTAAATTATGAGAACTGTGACAAAAGAGCAAATAAACTCAATGAAAGCTTCGGACAATCCGCTTTCTTTTATACTGAATACTCCAAAGCCAGACTTTACGGAATTGAACCGCCTTTCAAAACAGTTTGAAGACTCTATGAAAAAAACTAGAGAGGAAGACTTGCAGAAAATATCAAAGGCGGTGCAGGAAAAATGATTGTTGAATTCTCCGTCCTTGACTCTGAACTGTATTCCGTAGAGCATATATCAAACAGTTCCCATGATTTATCATTAATAAAAAGCTTTGCGACAAATGACAACTCGAGGGGGCTTGAATACTACCTAAAAGACGCTGCTTGGTTTGATGAAGAGAACAACCTGAGCCGTACATACCTTGTAAAAGACAAGGCAACTCAGGAACTGGCGGGCTACTTTTCTTTGCGAACAGGTCTTATAACAAAGCAGGTGAAAGATGAAAAATTTGATTCTATTCCGGCTCTTGAACTTGCGAACTTTGCCGTAAACACAAACTACAAGAAAAATCATCCTGACATAAAACTCTTGGGCTTTTACATATTTAGGAATTTTATAATTCCTTTGGCAGAGTGTTTCTGCAAATACATCGGAATCCATGCCCTTTACATTTACGCTCTTCCAAACGATAGGCTCATCGAACACTACTCAAAAATGGGCTTTTCACGTCTTCCGGCAGAACAGGAGCAGTTCGTGCAGTTTCATGTAAAACCCAAGTACGATGACGGATGTATTTTTATGTACCAGATTTTGTAGGGTAAAATAATGTCAGATAGAGTGAAAAAAACGTGTCAAACTCTGCTACTATATCCACCGGAGCAAAGAAAAATGAAAGAAATCAACCTAAAAAACATCCCCTGTTTCGGAATCGCGGGAAACATTGCGGGACACTTGGAGCAGGCGGGAGAGGCGAAAGATTTTGTGAACATAAAGACGGCGGAGGAGAACGCACCGAAAGCGATTTTCCCGACACATATTCCACTTGTGGAACAAACAGAGAAAGTGCCTGCGTTTTTGAGCGTGTTTCCATTCAGTTCGGAAAAAATAATCTTTCCGTCAAGTGCGGTCGGAAATTTGCAGATTGAACCTGAGTGCGGGCTTGTCTGCTCGGTTAAGTGGGACGGAGATTTTTTGAGTGACTTGCGTCCGGAATATTTCTGCGCGTCAAACGACTGCTCAATCAGAAAGGAAGGGGCAAGAAAAATCAGCGAAAAGAAAAACTGGGGCGAGTGCAGCAAGGGTGCGTCCTCAAATTTGATTCCCATTGAAAAGTTTTCGCAGGAAGGAAAAATCAGTGCGTACAGAATTGCGTCTTATTTAATCCGCGACGGTGAGATTTTTGAGTACGGAGAAAATTCCGCCGTGAAAAATTATTCGTACTTTTACGAAAAGCTTCTTTCGTGGATTGTGAACAAAATCAACACGCAGATTGATGAGGGACCGGTCGAAAAAATCCGCGATTACTTGATTGCGTCAGGAAGACCCGAGCAGATTTTCATTTCCATCGGTGCCACTCGCTACACAAAATTCGGCGAGACTCATTTTTTGCAGAACGGAGACTCTGCGGTGGTCGTGCTTTACCCCGAGACAAATTACAAGGCGTCGGACATCGAGGAGTTTTTAAAACGAAGGGATTTTTCGCACAAGGACATTTCGTTTTTGCTGCAGGAAGTTGAGTGCTGAAAGAGATTTCAAGAGGCTTGGGAGAAAGACTGAAGGTCATCTTCCAGCCATTTGAAATTATCCGAAATGATCAGCTCTTCTTTCTTTATCAAATGGGTTGTCTGCATGGGAATTGTTTTACATGGCAATTTGAATTCAGCTGCAAGGCTTCGAATTTCTTTTGTATTATCGTAGGTTAATAAAAAATGACCTTGCATTTTAGAGACTATTTCAAAAATCTGTCTATGGTCAACCTCAAAGAGATTATAAAGTCTTCTGCCCGCGACTGTATATGGAGGGTCAATGAAAAAGTAAGCATCCGAATCGTTCTGGCGTTTTTTCATAAGCACAAAAGCATCTTCATTGACAAACTTAATTTTGTCACGCAGTTTATTTGCTTCGGATATACGTCGAGCAAGCGTCTCTGGGTACCAGCGCGAAGAAAGTCCTTTACCGCCCTCTCCTGTTTTTATTCTTCCTGATCCCTTTGCCAGTATGCCGCCATGATTTGTACGGTTCCGAACTATTGTTGAAAAAGCCCGTTCCTTAGTTCCTTCATCAGCATGATATTCTGCGTCCGTGATATTTTCCGGGGAAACTGTAAAACTGAGTATTCTTTCCGTAAGCCAGTCACAATCAGTTTCTGAAAAAATTGTTTGCCAAACCGATGCGACATCCTCATCAAGTTCCGACATAGTGACATGGGCAAAATAATCCTCAGCCGCTGCAGTCAAGCTTATGATTCCTCCTCCGGCGAATGGCTCAATCAATTCTGCATTTTTTGAAGCCGATGAAAACCACTTTCGTGCGGTTGGTACAAGCCATGTCTTTCCACCTGGATATCTAAATGGACTCCTTTGTGGGACGCTCGCGACATTCACGACGCTTTGTTTTTTTGGGATTTCATCCAATTCTGGAAAGAGCGATGGCTGATAATCTTTTGTTTTCATAAAAGCTCAAAAACGGAATGAGTTTCGGGAGCATTGAGTTTCCGTTCCTCCAGTTTATCCTGCAATTGATTTACAAACTCTGTAATGTTTCCTGGATTTGTGTAAATTACTTTATCCAATGCCGCGTTGAATTCTGTGTAGACTGTATCTTTTAAAATAAGATGATTTTGACTATCTTCCTTGTTGTACTCCAAGTCATACAAAAACCATGCGATATCTGCTTGCTGTTTACTGACTTGGGGAAGCTGCGGCAATGTTTCGAAAAATGATTTCTGTATCACAACACATTGCTTTTTGCCCCATGCCTTGAAGATTCCTCCTTTATATAGCATTTGTGGAATCAGTCTTTTTCTTGATGAAGAAAGATAATCAGGATGCGGGTAATTACGTCCGTTCCACGTAAAATCAGCGTATTGGTGTTCCATGTATTTTTGAAATGGATGTCGCAAATTTCCGCTTATATATACTCCCTGGACTTCTATGGATGCAAAATCCGCAATGTTTCCTTTGTTGTCATAACTGACAATCACATAATCAATGTTTCCGGCAGATTGCCCGTTTGCATCAGTAAGACGAATTTCCGGAAGGGAGGTCCATTTTGTCCCTTTAGGCCAGACGAAAGCCGCGGCATTGCGTAGAATCATCCAATCTTCACGAAATCTGGACGGACAAGTTATGACTTTATTTCCTTGATGATTTATACTGCATACGCCCAATGGATCGTCGGCTTTATCTTTAGTACAGTTCGGGAATCTGTTGTAAAATGGGCAAAGTCTATTTTCCCGGTAATATGAGGCACGTTTTCCTGTGTTTTCAGGCGGGAATCCGAAAACTTCCGCCATTGGATTTGTTTCTGACATAAAGTTATTATATCATAATTATGAAAAAAATATAAGGGGCACGGATTTTAGTTCAGAAGACAGGCCAAAAAGATTCCAAAATCATTCGATTATTTTTTTGTCCGCTCACTCTTCACCAATCTCTCAACAAGTTCCCTTTTTTCGTACAGCACGCATCCGCCGTCATGGTCATCGAGAAGGACATTCCCGTTCTGCAATGCAAGGAAAAGTGGAGAACGGAGGGCCTCACGGAGAGATGTGCTACGGATGTTCACGTCGGAGTAGGGCGAGAATGGACATGGCTCAGCTCCACCGTGTGAGTTGATGTGGAAGAATCCTCGTCCGGCAGCCACACAACCTCCCGTGCTTTTTTCATCCCCAGGAAAAGAGATGTAGAGCATTTCAGAATTTTCGTTTCGGAGACGGGCAATCTCTTTTTGCAAATGCTCACGTTCCTTTTCCCCGGGCGCAAGTTTTTTACTTTCATCCGTAACTGGAACATACTCCACAAAAATCACGACCTTGCATCCTCTTTCGGACAATTCGTTCAAAAAATCATCCGAAGTCACCTCATGCACATTTTCTGTCGTAACAGTAACGGATGCTCCGAAAATCAGGCCGCGTTTTTTTATCTCCTCCATGTTTCCAATCAGTCGCTCGTAGACTCCCTGTCCGCGTCTTGAATCCGTAATTTCCTTTTTTCCCTCTATACTCATAACCGGAATCAGGTTGCGGCTTTTGTCGAAGAGCTCAAAATATCTCTCGTCCATAAAAGTTCCGTTCGTGAAAATTGGGAAGAGAATATTTTTTGTTTTACCGGCAGCCTCAATCACTCCGCGTCGAATCATCGGCTCCCCGCCCGCAAGAAGGATAAAACTGATTCCAAGCTCATCCGCCTCATTGAAAATCCTGAGCCACTCATCATCGCTCAGTTGACTCACCGGCTCCGAATCCACGGTGGCATGATTGCATCGTGAATAACATCCGGAACAGTGAAGGTTGCACTTGCTCGTAATGCTTGCGATTAAAAATGGTGGGACATGCTCTCCTGCATCCTCGGCCTTCCTGCGTTTTTTTGATGCCACCGCACTTGATTTTGCGAACCCAATCATAAAGGCGCTCTCTTTCGGATTTTTAAGAGTGGCCTTAACCGCATCCGACACGATATGCTCCACACCTTTCGTCATGTATGCCTGTATGTCAAAATCTTTTTCCATAATCCGTCTCTTCATTTTTCCGTAGTCTGTTCTTCAAGCTTAGTGAAAAGAGCCTTGCATCCGGCGAGCACCTGATTGTATGTCGTGTCAAAATCACCTGTGTACCAGGGATCGTCGATGTCTGCGTTGACTCCGCAAAATTCCCTTAGCTTGTGGATTTTATTATCCGGGTCTCCTCCGAAGATTCTGTTCATGTTGATTATGTTCGCCCGGTCCATTCCGACAATCAAATCAAAATTCGCATAGTCATCGCTTGTGATTTGTGTTGCCCGGTGCGCTCTCATCGGCACTCCCATTTCCTGCATTTTTCTTCTTGCCGGCGGATAAGGTGGATTTCCGATTTCCTCCGTGCTCGTTGCCTTTGAGTCAATCTTGTAAAAATCACTGCGGCCCGCTTTTGAAACAATGTCTTCCATTACGAACTGTGCCATGGGGGAACGGCAGATGTTTCCGTGACAGACAAAAAGTGTTTTAAAACTCATATAAACTCCTTGCTTAATCTGATTCAATCCGTTTGAATCGCTCAGAGGTTTTTCAAAAGATTGGACGCTTCATCAGGCGGCAAAGGTTTTCCCCAGATATATCCCTGTATGTAGTTGCACTTGATTGATTTCAAAGTCTCAAGCTGTTCGTCAGTCTCAACTCCCTCGGAGATTACCTCAAGATTCAAAATGTGTCCGATCGAGATGATTGCCTCGACATATTTTTTTGAGGACTCGCTCGATCCAAGGTGGTCAATGAATGACTTGTCGATTTTTAAAATGTTGACCGGAAATTTATTCAGGTACCCGAGAGAAGAATATCCCGTGCCGAAATCATCAATGGCAACTTTGATTCCCATGCTCCTGATTTTGTTTATGCATTGCTGTGCTTTTTCCGCAGACTCAATCATTATGGACTCGGTGATTTCCAGGACCACATTTTCCGCAGGGAGTCCGCTAAGCTCAAGCACCGACTCAATCTCCTCAATGAAATTATTTTTCATCAGATGCTTTACCGAAATGTTCACGCTCAAAATAAGGTCTGAGGATTTTTTGTTTATGTGTTGTCCGAAGAAACAAGCCGCCTTTTTGAAAATCTGTATGTCGATTTTGTCGATGAGTCCAATTTCCTCCGCAACCGGAATAAAATCCACCGGGCTGATAAAAGTTCCGTCTTGATTTTTTAGACGTGCGAGAGCCTCGAAACCACGCAGCTTGTGATTCATATCAAACTGGGGCTGCAAATAGAAAATGAATGAGTCCTCGTGAATCGCCGCCCGGATTTTTCTTTCCGTCTCAAGAAATTTCGCTGTCTTTAAAAGTTCCGAGCTGAACCGCATGATGTTGCTTTCACCGCCCGATCTTTTTATCTCATGCAAAGCTGCGTCGGCACATGAATAGAGAGAGCTTTCGTTGTCTCCGTCCAAAAGGAATTCCGCATAACCGAAATTCGCAGCCATAAAATAATCGTAGCCGTCTATGGTGATTTTTCTTTTGATTTCAGACTCATACAGCCTGATTGTGTCAAGGATGTCATCGTCAGTCTCGTAGTCCCTGATCAAAAGACAGAACTCATCGCCACCGGTCCGCGCCACAAAATCACACTTGTCGTCTGGGCTGGATTCGGCAACGGTCTTCAGTCTGTTTGCAATCTCAACGAGCACTTTGTCACCGAGCTCATGTCCCATCGTGTCGTTTATGTTTTTCAGATTGTTCAAATCAAGCGAGACGATTACGAACTGGTCCCCTTTTTTTATGAGCCGTCCCATCATTTCTGTGCAGGCGAATCGGCTTGGAAGTCCCGTGAGTGAGTCGGTCACAACCTGCTTCCGGATTTTCTTCTGGTATTTTTCGATGCGAAGATTGTTTATGTAGATGATTGAGATTGCGATGCCGGTCATCAGATTGATGAAAAGTCCCGAGATATTCCCGATGGTGTGTCGTGTGGCAATGGTGATTATAATCATCGGAGCCTGGACTATGAGTATGAAAACGGAGGTGATGTATCCGATTTTTCCGTACATGAAGACCAAAAGAAGAATGCTGACGTTGCCCAGTGCCGAGAAAATTCCTGTGAACACTGATACGGGAGCCCGAATCCCGAAGAGAACGACACTTGTGTTTGAGCGTCCTGTTATGACCGTCAGAAAATTCGCGACTATATATAGGAAGATAATGAGAAAAAATAGGAATTTTGGCGCTTTTTCCCCCGCTGAAAGTCTTTCCGCTATATCTGCCAGTCCCTTGGATTTCGCCCTGTGACCGCTTTTATCCATGTAAATGCTCCTTGCATGATCTAACCGAGATTAAAACTTCTCCACCCGCCATATATTGTAGCACAAGATTCGGCTAATTGAAAGAAAAAAGTTTAAGGAATTATGTTAATGGTATGTTAATCTCTAAAAATTCATTTTAAACGGGCTTTCAGAAGTTCCCTTGGAAGATTATGGGATTCCGCTCGAATTTGGAAGGTAACTTGTAAAAACTGATTTTATATGATAGACTTTTTAAAGATATAGTGGAACCTCGAAAAATCATTTCAAGTGAGTTTTTCGAATGTCCATAATAGCTCGGTGAAATACATGCAACAAGGAGAAAACATGTCTAAACGAAGCAAAGCGATACTCTGGACAGTCGGCGTTCTGGTTTTTATTTTTTTGGATTTATGTATTGTTGATGTTCTTGCAAGAAGGTCCTTCCGTTCTGATGTGACCAAGCAGATGAATCTTCACGCACAGTTACGCACGCTTGAATTTGACGGGAACATGAACGAGCAGCTGACCCTTGTCCGTCAGATGGTAAAAACTCCCTCGATCATTAAGTATCTGGCAAATCCAAAGGACGAGGCAAACACTCCGGTCGCATTTGAGAACTTCAGGAGCTATATGGACTCCTTCCTGGGAAAAACCGTTTTCTGGACGAGCGACGCTGACTTTGAGTTCTGGAGCAATCTTCAATACTCCTACACCGTAAATCCGAGCGACCCCACCGAGTATTGGTACAACATGACCATGTATGAGACCGAGGAGTACAATTTCAACATCAACTATAACGAGACCCTGAAGCAGACAAATCTTTGGGTCAACGCCGTGGTTCGCTCAAACGGTAAGCCGGTCGGTATTGCAGGTACTGGAATCCCGCTGCAGAATTTCATTGACCTGATGTACAAGGATTTGGACAAGGGAATCGAGATGTACCTTTTCAATGCGAAGGATGAGATTACGGGCGCGGAAGATTCAAGCATCCTCAAGGATAAAATCAGCATTTTCGAAAAGTTCCCATTCCTGAAAAACGTGGACAACAAACCCAAGGAAATCACCATCGGTTCTGCATCAGGCGGTGACTATCTTCTGGCGCCTCTTGAGCTTGTGGGCTGGTACATGGTCCTTTATGCCCCATACAATGCGGCGGCTTTTATAAAATATTCAATTCTTCCGTTCTGCCTGATTACGGGCTCGGTCATCGTCATGATTCTTTTGGTCCTCACAATCCTTGGCATAATTTCCCAACTGAGGATTCTGAAAAATGCGGTCGCGGAGCTTTCTTCCGGAAATGCTGATTTGACCAAGAGAGTTGACATAAAAAGGGCTTCCGTCTTCAAGGTATTCGATGAGCTTGTCGATGAGGAGAACCGCTTCCTCCAAAAATTCCAGAATATAATCGGCACCATAAAGGATTCGGAAAGGAGATTGTCTTCCGTCGGTACAAAAATGACCGGCTCCATTGAAAACACGGCGGGCTCCATCTCGCAGATTATTTCCAACATCAACGGAGTGCACGAGCAGATTGCGCGTCAGACAAACAACGTCTCCGCAACATCCGGGACCATAAGCGAGATTACTGGAAATATCGACGGACTTGAAAAGATGATCCGCGATCAGTCCAACGGCGTGACTTCGGCATCCAGCGCGGTTGAGGAGATGGTCGCCAACATCCGGAGCGTGAACAATGCGGTTGACAACATGGCATCCTCATTTACGTCCCTTGAAACAGAGGCTCAGTCCGGCCAGACAAAGCAGCTTGCGGTAAACGAAAAGATTTCCCAGATTGAGGAAAAGTCAAAGATGCTTCAGGAGGCGAACGCTGCCATTGCGAACATTGCGGAACAGACGAACCTACTTGCCATGAACGCGGCGATTGAGGCGGCACATGCAGGGGAAGCCGGTAAGGGATTTGCAGTTGTCGCGGATGAAATCAGAAAACTTTCGGAAACTTCCTCCGCACAGTCAAAGACAATCGGAGAGCAGCTCAAGAGCATCCAGGATTCCATCATTGATGTTGTAAGCGCGTCCCAGGAGTCGAGCAAATCTTTCAATGCGGTGTCCGACGAGATTGTACGAACCAACAGCATTGTCAAGCAGATTAAAATGGCCATGGAGGAACAGAACGAGGGCTCAAAGCAGGTTATGGAGACTCTGCGTGCCATGAACTCAAGTACCGGGGATGTTACCGAAGCCGCAAAGAACATGACGAAGGGCAACAAGCAGATTTTGGAAAACATCAACGGCCTGCAGGATTCCACCCAAAGCATGAAGGACAGCATGGAGGAGATGGCCGTGGGTGCAAAAAGGATAAACAGCTCTGGCGTGGAGCTCTCCGACATTTCAAAGGAGATGAAGGCATCCATCGCAGAAATCGCCGAGCAGATGTCCCAGTTCACGGTCTGATTAAAGACTTCCATTGCCTGATTGAAGAGTGCCACCGCCAGATTTGAGAGTGCCATTGCCTGACTGAAGACTGTCATTGCCGGGCTTGACCCGGCAATCCCTTTAAAATAGGGATTCCCGCGTCAGAGCGCAGGAATGACAAACGGATAGTGCGTGGAAAAGGAAACGGTTCCTCCCTTAGATTTGCACTTGCCTTCTACACAAATTTTGAAAAAGGGTATTGCATAAAAATACAGAAATGATGTATAATGAAAATTAGCGACGAAGACGTCCGGTTTGGCACGGTCATTTTGTTTTTTTGCAAAGTGATTGGGTCAGACCGGGCGTTTTTTTTTTGCGTTAGGGATGCGGAAGTAGAAAATTGACCGGTAAGGGGGAAAATATGAGCATGGAAGGAAATGGGAACACGCTTTACAGTCCGAAATTTGAGCATGACGCTTGCGGAATAGGGCTCGTGGTGAACATTGACGGACGGTCGGAGAGAAAAATTGTGGAGAACGCTCTGAGCATTGTGGAAAAACTTGAGCACAGGGCGGGTAAGGATGCGACCGGAGAGACTGGTGACGGCGTGGGCATTTTGCTTCAGATTTCGCACGGATTTTTTAAGAAGGCAGCGGCGGAGATTGGAATTGAGCTTGGAGACGAGAGGGATTACGGCGTGGGAATGTTCTTTTTTCCCCAGGACCAATATCTGAGGGCACAGGCCAAGAAGATGATTGAGTTTCTTTCCGAAAAGGAGGGACTGAAATTTTTGGGATGGCGGCAGGTTCCGGTGAACAGCGATGTTCTGGGAAAGAGGGCAAGGGACTGTATGCCGGTAATCGAGCAGTGTTTTATTGAGCGTCCTTTGAACGTGGAGCGCGGGGTAGATTTTGACCGTAAGCTTTATGTTCTTCGCCGTCAGTTCGAGCACTCGCATTTGCAGACTTACGTGGCTTCTTTTTCTAGCCGCACGATTGTTTACAAGGGAATGTTTTTGGTCGGTCAGCTCAGGACTTTTTACAGGGACCTTCAGAGCGAGGAATATACTTCCGCACTTGCCATCGTCCACTCACGATTTTCCACGAATACGCAGCCGAGTTGGGAGCGGGCCCATCCGAACAGGTTCATCGCGCACAACGGAGAAATCAACACAATCCGGGGTAATGCGGACAGGATGATTGCGCGCGAGGAGACCCTTGTTTCGCCACAGTTCAACGCGGAGGATATCCGTAAGATTTTCCCTGCCGTAAACACAAACGGTTCCGACTCCGCCATGCTTGACAACACACTGGAATTCCTTGTGATGAACGGTATGCCGCTGCCACTTGCCGTCATGGTCTGCATCCCAGAGCCCTGGAGAAACGACTCTACTATGGCCCAGGAGCGTAAGGATTTTTACCATTACTGGGCAACGATGATGGAAAGCTGGGACGGACCCGCGGCGATTATTTTCAGCGACGGAGATTTGGTGGGAGCCACATTGGACAGGAACGGACTCAGACCAAGCAGATATTACATCACGAAGGACGGCATGCTGATTCTTTCCTCCGAGGTGGGAGTGCTTGACATCCCCGAGGAGCAGATTGAGAAAAAATCACGTCTCATGCCGGGACGCATTCTTTTGGTGGACACGAAAAACAAAAAGATTATTTCCGACTCCGAGTGCAAGTCCTATTTTTCTCACGAGCATCCTTATGGCGAGTGGCTTGACCAGCATCTTCTAAAGCTCAGGGATTTGGAGATTCCGAACAAAAAGATTCCCGTGTGCTCACAGTCCGAGCGCGATTTGCTTTACAAGGCTTTCGGATGGTCTTATGAAGATGTCCGCGAGATGGTCCTTCCAATGGCAAAGACCGGGGTGGAGCCTACCGCCAGCATGGGTGTTGACACTCCTCTTGCGGTTTTGTCCGAAAAGCATCCTCCGCTCTTCAGTTATTTCAAGCAGCTCTTTGCTCAGGTAACGAATCCTCCGATTGACTCCCTCCGTGAAAAGATTGTCACCGACACAACCGTTTATCTTGGAAGCGACGGAAACATGCTGGAGCCGACCGGGGAATGTTGCGCCGTCCTTGAGATTAACCATCCGATTCTTACCGGGGTGGACATGCTTAAAATCAAGAACCTGGACAAGCCGGGCTTAAAGTCCTCCACAATCTCGCTTTTGTATTACACCAACACTTCTTTGAAGGCGGCTTTGGACGAGCTTTTTGTCGCGATTGACCGTGAGTACCACAACGGAAGCACAATCATGATTTTGAGCGACCGTGGCGTGGACGAGAATCACGTTGCCATTCCGTCTCTTCTTGCTGTGAGCGCGGTGGAGCAGTATCTGATTCGGACTAAAAAACGGACTGCCATTTCCATTGTGCTTGAGAGCGCGGAAATCAGGGACGTGCATCAGGCGGCCATGGTCTTGGGCTATGGTGCGAGGGCTGTGAATCCGTATCTTTCCCACGAGTGCATTGCCGAGCTGATTGACAAAAAGATTTTGGACAAGGACTATCACACTGCGATAGACGACTACAACACGGCCCTTTTGAACGGAATCGTGAAGATTGCGGCGAAGATGGGAATAAGCACGATTCAGTCCTATCAGTCCGCGCAGATTTTCGAGGCGGTGGGAATTGCGAAGGATGTGATTGACCTTTACTTTACGAACACAGTGAGCCCCATCGGCGGAATCGGACTCAAGGAGATTGAGGAGGACGTGAGCTACCATCACAACCGTGCCTTTGATCCGCTCGGTCTTACGGTGGACACAAATTTGGAGAGCGTGGGAAAGCACAAGATGAGGCGCGGTCCCAACTGCGAGGATCATCTTTACAATCCTGAGACGATTACGGCATTGCAGGAGGCGACGCAGAACGGAGATTACAAACGCTTCAAGGAATATACCGCGATGGTTGACAGCGAGGAGCATCCCCACACATTGCGCTCCCTTTTGAAAATTGATTTTGAGAGCGGACTTGAGATTCCCATTGAGCAGGTTGAGAGCGCGAGCGAGATTGTAAAACGATTCAAGACCGGCGCGATGAGTTACGGTTCAATCAGCGAGGAAGCTCACAAGTGCATGGCGGCTGCGATGAATCACTTGCATGGAAAGTCGAATTCGGGCGAGGGAGGTGAAAAACCAGAGAGGCTCGGTACCGAATACAACAGCGCGATAAAGCAAGTTGCGAGCGGAAGATTCGGAGTAACGGAGGAATACCTTCTTTCGGCGAAGGAGATTCAGATTAAAATGGCGCAGGGAGCGAAACCGGGTGAGGGAGGACATCTTCCGGGAAAGAAAGTTTACCCCTGGATTGCAAAGACCCGATATGCGACTCCGGGTGTCTCATTGATTTCTCCTCCACCGCACCACGACATCTATTCAATAGAAGATTTGGCGCAGCTGATTTATGATTTGAAGAACGCAAACCGTGACGCACGCATTTCCGTAAAGCTTGTGAGCGAGGCGGGAGTCGGTACGATCGCGGCTGGTGTCGCTAAGGCAGGGGCTCAGGTCATTTTGATTTCAGGACACGACGGAGGAACCGGGGCGGCACCGATTTCTTCAATCCACCACGCGGGACTTCCCTGGGAGCTGGGACTTGCGGAGACTCATCAGACTCTGATTCAGAACGGACTTCGAAGCCGGGTTGTGATTGAGACCGACGGAAAGCTCATGAGCGGAAGGGACGTTGCCATAGCGGCTCTTTTGGGCGCGGAGGAATTCGGATTTGCGACGGCACCTCTTGTCACCATGGGATGCCGCATGATGAGGGTCTGCCAGAAAGACACTTGTCCGTTCGGGGTCGCCACACAGAACTCCGAGCTCAGGAAAAAGTTTTTGGGCAAGAGCGAGTACGTGGAGAATTTCATGCTCTTCATCGCCGAGGAACTTCGTGAGATTATGTCGAAACTCGGATTCCACAGCATTGATGAGATGGTGGGCCACACGGATTTCCTTAAGCTCAAGGACAAGCTTCCGAGCACACGGGCGAATCTGATTGACATGAAAAACATCATCGCATGGAGACCTGAAAAAGAGGATTTGGAGAGCTCGCATTTTATTCCGGGTGACGTATATGATTTCAAGCTTTCTGGAACCGTGGACGAAAATCTGCTGCTTAAGAAATTCGAGGGGAGCCTTAACTCAAGGAATCCCAAAAAGGAAAGCGTTGACGTGCAGGTTTCCTCCACAAACAGGACGGTGGGCACAATCCTTGGCTCGGAGATTCAAAAGTGCTTCGGCTCAAAAATCAGCGACGACACGTTTACTGTAAACTGCACGGGTGGCGGTGGACAGAGTTTCGGGGCATTCATCCCGAAGGGACTGACACTGCGGCTTACCGGGGATGCAAACGACTATCTTGGAAAGGGACTGAGCGGCGGAAAGATTGTGGTTCATCCTGCAAAGGGAGCCGGATACAAGGCTGAGGAAAACATCATCATCGGAAACGTGGCTCTTTACGGGGCGACGAGCGGCGAGGCTTTCATCAACGGAATTGCGGGCGAAAGATTCTGCGTAAGGAATTCTGGCGCGACTGCCGTTGTCGAGGGATGCGGAGACCACGGACTTGAGTACATGACGGGTGGAACCGCCTTGATTCTTGGACCGACCGGACGGAACTTTGCTGCCGGTATGAGCGGAGGAATCGCCTACATTTTGGACATGGACCACACGCTTTACCAGAGGGTGAACAAGCAGCTTGTGAGCATGAGCGAAGTGAGCGAGGCACACGACATCCTTACAATCCGGACGCTGATTGAAAAACACTGCAAGGAGACCGGAAGCCAGCTCGGTAAAAAAATCCTTTCTGATTTTGATTCCTATCTTCCGTACTTCAAGAAAATCATTCCAAATGACTATCACAGGATGATAGTGGAAATCAGTCATGCGGAGGAGCGGGGACTTCCACACGAAGAGGCTGTTCTGGAAGCGTTCAAAAAAATCACCGCTTAGTTTTTAGGGGCAGAGACAAGGAGATTTGAAAATGGGAAGAGACAACGGATTTATGATTTTTGGCCGCAGGGAAAATCCTTCGGTTGAAGCGTTGGAAAGAATTAAGTCTTTCAAAGAATTTCACGCAATCCTGAATGAGGATGAGAGAAAAAATCAGGCGGCAAGGTGCATGAGCTGTGGAATGCCCATGTGTCAGTCAGCAATCAGGCTCGGGGGAATGGTGACAGGATGTCCGCTTCACAATCTGATTCCGGAATGGAACGACGCTCTTTTTAACGGTGAGTTCGAGACTGCGGCAAAGAGACTTATGGCGACTTCTAGTTTTCCTGAGTTTACGGGGCGAGTGTGCCCGGCTCTCTGTGAAAAGGCATGCAATCTTTCGTCGGGAAAATGCGGAGGGGCGGATGGGGCCGTTACCGTGCATGACAACGAGCTTTTTATAATCGAAAAGGCTTTTTCGTTGGGATTGGTAAAACCACGGATCCCGAAAATCAGGACGGACAAAAAAATTGCCGTGGTGGGTGCGGGACCTGCTGGACTTGCCGTCGCGGATATCCTGAACCGTCGCGGACACAACGTGACTGTTTTTGAAAGGGAGGACAAGGCGGGCGGTCTTTTGATGTACGGAATCCCGAACATGAAGCTGGACAAATCCGTGATTGAGCGGAGGATCAAGCTGATGGAAGATGAGGGGGTCCGTTTTGTTTTTAACGCGGATGTGGGCGCTTTGGGTAACGACGGAAAATCACTTGAGGCGGAAAAATTGCTTTCGAACTTCGATGCCATTGCCTTGTGTTGCGGAGCGAAAAAACCGAGGTCCCTTTCTGTTCCAGGAGCTGACTCAAACGGCGTGATGTTCGCGGTGGATTTTTTGAAATCGGTTACGAAAAGTCTTTTGGCCTCAAACCTGACGGACGGACAGTTTTTTGACGTGAAGGGAAAGCGCGTGATTGTGGTCGGCGGAGGAGATACCGGAAATGACTGTACCGGAACCTGCATCCGTCTTGGCGCTGAAAATGTGACCCAGCTTGAGATGATGCCTTGTCCCCCTGAAGAGAGGGCGAAAAACAATCCCTGGCCGCAGTGGCCCAAAGTTTTGAAGACTGATTACGGTCAGCAGGAAGCGATCGCTCTTTGGAAAAAGGATCCGAGAATCTACGAGACGACCATCAAGGAAATCTATGCGAAGGACGGAAACGTGTGCGGAGTAAAAACCGTGCAGGTTGAGTTCAAGACGATTGACGGAAAAAGACAGCTCGTGGAAAAAGAAGGAAGCGAGCAGGAATTAAAAGCCGACTTGATTTTGATTGCCGCAGGGTTTGTGGGTGCGGAGGATTACAGCGCGAGGGCATTTGGTACGGACGTGGGACCCAGGGGAACTCTTGCAACGGAAAGTCCTGAAAAATATGCGACGAGCGTTCCGAAAGTTTTTACGGCGGGAGACATGCACCGAGGTCAGTCCCTTGTTGTGTGGGCAATCTGCGAGGGACGAGAGTGCGCGAAAGAGATTGACCGCTACCTCATGGGCTACAGCAATCTGTAAGTGAAAGAGTTGACAGAGGGGACTGTAGAAGGCAAGTGCAAATCTAAAATAAACTTGGAAAACTAAAATCTAAAAGAGGAACCG
>DFKI01000098.1:2304-25343 GCA_002373325.1 Treponema sp. UBA3649 | reverse complement strand
TCATGGAGTGCGGTATAAGGTATTGGAGTCGCTTACGCTCCCCCCGCACAAATGCCTGCTTGTCTCGAACCTCCCCTTCATTACAGCGTTTCCTCAATCAACATTAAGTTTCCCATGCAATATTTACAGCACTTGCCTTATACATATTCCCTCACTACCATGTTTTAGATTAACACATAATAACGACAGAGTTGACAGAGGGGACTTTACATGCCGGAGTTTTTTTGATATATTGAATCCGATTTGCGAAAGCACATCAAAAATCTGCTCCGACAGTTCGAAGTCCTTCCTGTCGTTAAACAAAACCAGGTCAACTCTTAACACATTGAGGCATACTCAAAATGAATGAATTACTCTTAACCGTTTCGCTCCTGATTTCGTTCGGTGCGACTCTGCTCTTTTTGAAACTCTTCGGAAAAAGCGGACTCTATGTTTGGATCGGTATTTCCGCAATCTTCGCGAATATCGAAGTAACGATTTTGGTTCGTGCATTCGGCATGGATCAGACTTTGGGCAATACTCTTTTTGCATCAAGTTATCTTGCGACTGATATTTTAAGCGAGCTCTATGGAAAAAAAGACGCGAACCGTGGAGTCAAATTCGGCATACTCGCGACTCTGTTTTTTATCGTCATGTCATTCTTGTGGACTCATTACATTCCCGCGACCGATGACTGGGCGATGCCATCCGTAAAATCACTTTTTTCAAACACACCGCGCATCCTTCTTGCAAGCCTGATTGCCTATGTGGTTTCAGAGACCGTGGATGTCTGGCTCTATCACAAATGGTGGGACTTGACCGTAAAAAAATTCGGCAGCAAAAATAAGTTCCTTTGGCTCCGCAACAATTTTTCCACTTTGATAAGTCAGCTAATCAACATCGTGATTTTCAACTTCGGAGCCTTCCTTGGAATCTACTCGTTCACGGAGCTGATAAGCATTACAATCGCGTGTTATGTGATTTACATCGCAACCAGCCTTCTGGACACACCCTTCATTTACATTGCAAGAAAAATTGGAAAAGTGGATCCGGAGAAAAACTAGTTAAGTAGTGTCATTGCCGTGTTTGATTATTGCACATGGTAATGACATTTTTGTATCCGAAAGTTATTAAATTAGATGTTCCTGAATCCACCGTGCCACGCCGTCGTTTTCATTTGAAGGACAGATTTCATCCGCCACAGATTTTACTTCCCCGATTGCATTTTCCATGGCGATTCCCTTGCCGCAAATTTTCAACATTCCGATGTCGTTGAAATCATCTCCGAACGCCACGATTTTTTCCGCCGGAAGATTTAAGTACGAGCAGAGATTTTCGATCGCACGTTCTTTGGTCGCATTTTTTTTGCTCATCTTGTACCAGGGAATGTCGGAGAAGGGAAGAAAATCAATTTTATCAATTCCGATGCTTGATGCGATTTTTTCCACAAGCTGCTTGTCCAAGGTCTCGACGCACACTTTCATGGCAGGCTCGTTAAAATCGGAAAAGTCAGTGGGGGTCCAGTAGCGGTCTCCTAAATCTTCCTTTGAGTTGCAGTAAAGTCCGTTCTCATTGTCCACGCTGATTGTAAAATCCTTTCCGCCGAATTTAAATGCTGCGTCTATGAGCGTGCGTGCCTCGTCCTTCGTAAACTCACATGAATAGATTTTTTCTTCCTTATAATAGACCAAGCCGCCTCCGTTTGTTATCATCACATCAGGAGTTAGTCCGTCCAAATAGCGTGATGCGTTGACTAAAGCTCGGGAAGTTGAGATGCCGAAAAGGATTCCTTTTTTCTGAGTCTCCGCAATCACTTGTTTTGTGTGGTCCGAAATTGATTTGTCATCGTGAAAGAGAGTGCCGTCCAAATCAGATAAGATTAAAGATATGTTTTCCATATTTAAGCATAAAGTGAACAAGATTTTTTGTCAATAGCATTTGTTTTGTCATAATCGGACTGTGTGTCATAATCAGACTGTGTGTCATAATCGGACTGCGTGTGTCATTATCGGGCGTGACCCGATAATCTCTGAACTACCTTTATGCCATGAAAAAATCAAAAAATTCAAGTTCAACTTGAATGACAAAAAATTTCTTTTGTGGTATAGTAAAAATCAAAAGGCGTTTCTTTTGCCGGTCTTTAGAAGCAATGCTCGTCGGGCAGCCTGTAACTTAAAAAGGAGGAACTGATATGAAAGCGGTTTCCGTAGTTTTCAAATTCAAAAACACATTGCTTGAAAAATATCAAAGTCCTCTCGGCCCTCTTCCGCAGGATTATTCCATGCAGGACCCGTTACAGACACCATGCGGCAAACTTGAATTTTTATTTCAGGATGCTTTTGAAAATCTAAGGATGACCGGCGCGTAATCTTTTCAAACATGCGTTGGTCCTAAAAAAAGGGGAAACGTATGTGCAAGATTAACCGACCGGTTATAAACGTAAAGGCGAGCGCCAAAAAAATCAAAGAGTGCAGAATCCGAGCAGGATTTTCTGTCCGCGAAATCCAGTCCATTTTTAATTTCTCAAGCCCCGAGGCAATCTACGCGTGGGAGAAAGGAAAGTATCTTCCTTCCATAGACAATCTCATTGTCATTGCGGATGTGTACGGTGTTTCCGTGGACTTTTTGATTGTGAGGGATTCTGTTGAGATTGATTACGAAAAATGCGAGAAAAAATTGGCATGAAACGAGGAGGTTTTTATGATTGAGGTAAAAGGAAAATTCAACACGGCAAAAGTTTTTACGGACAAGCTTGAGGAAAGCGGACGCATACAGATTGAGACACTTTGCGACCAGAGCTACACGAGCGAATGTAAAATCCGAATGATGCCTGATGTTCACGCTGGAGCCGGATGCACGATTGGAACCACGATGACGATTACCGACAAAATATGTCCGAATCTTGTTGGTGTTGACATCGGGTGCGGAATGGAAACTCTTGTCATAAAATCGGACTCTTCCGTGAGCGAAAACTTTGACCCGGAGAGACTGGACAAATGCATCAGAAAAAATATTCCGGTCGGTCGTGAGGTGCGTGGCTCAGGTCATCTTCACAAATTCGTTGACGAGATTGAGTTTGACAAAATCCGGTGCAAGAAGGCGAACATCCATAACGCGCGTCGCTCGCTCGGAACTCTTGGCGGAGGAAATCATTTCATTGAGGCTGACCGTGACGAGAAGGGAAATCTCTACATCGTCGTTCACTCTGGAAGCCGGCACCTTGGACTTGAGGTCGCGAACTACTATCAGGAGATGGCGTGGAATCAGCTCAGAAAAGATTCTGACATTCCACAGGCACTCGCTTATGTTGAGGGACAGCTTTTTGAGGATTACATCAACGACATGAAGATTCTTCAGAAATTCGCGGCCTTTAACCGAAAGGCAATGATTGACACAATCTGCGTGGGACTCAGGCTTGACCGAAAGGACATCATCGACCAGTTCACGACGATTCACAATTACATCGACACAGACGCGATGATTTTGCGTAAGGGAAGCGTTCGTGCATTGAAGGACGAGAAGATTCTGATTCCAATCAACATGCGCGACGGAAGCCTTGTGTGCGTCGGGAAGGGAAACGAGGACTGGAACTTTTCGGCACCGCATGGAGCAGGTCGTGTGATGGGAAGAAAGGAAGCGCGTAACAAACTTCAGCTTTCTGATTTTGAAAAATCCATGGAGGGAATCTGGAGCTCAACGGTCTGCAAGGACACTCTTGATGAGGCACCGATGGCGTACAAGGACATGAGCGAGATTGTGAAAAACATAGAGCCGACCGCGGAGATTGTGAGCGTAATAAAACCGATTTTCAATTTCAAGGCGGCGGAGTAGAGCACGAGGCTTTTTTGCTTGTTGAAAAAAAAACAAAAGTGATGTATAATCACGTAACGTTCTTTTAACAAGGAGATTTTTATGGCAGAGAAAAAACAACACACGATTGTGTCTGCGTCAACAGGTGAAAAAGTCAAGGGAAAACCCGCTTCGGCAGCTGCTCCCGTAAAAACAGGAAACGGAACAGGACTTCGCATTGGAGCTGTGATTCTTTGGATTCTTGCGCTCGCATGTGAGGTTCTTGCCGTCGCATTGATTTTGGAAAAGCTTCTGATTCTTCCGAAGATTGATCCTCTTTACAAGGGAATCGGTGCTCTTGTGCTCGACATGATTTTGGTAATCGTCGGCGCGCAGCTCTGGAAAAAGGCGAACCACATTGACCCCGCTTCACAGAAGAATGCAGTGAAGTTCTGGCTGTGGAACAACATGGGAGTAATCGTCGCGGCTGTCGCTTTCATCCCGTTCATCATCCTTCTTCTTGCAAACAAAGATGCTGATAAAAAGACAAAGGTTGTTGGAACTGTCGTCGCTGCAATCTTCCTTGCAATCTCTGGTCTTGCGAGTTATGACTGGAATCCTGTTTCTCAGGAAGCAGTTCTTGCCGCCACTAAGGGACAGGTCGTTTACTGGACAGAGCACGGAAAGAAATTCCACACCCACGAAGACTGCCAGGCTTTGGACAGATCAGAGACTCTGCTTACCGGTTCTGCTCAGGAAGCCATGGACTCAGGACGCGGCACAATCTGTAAGTTCTGCGAAAAGCGCGATGAAAAGGAACTTGAGGCCGCTCAGGAAGCTGTTGAGGCTGCAGCCGTAAATCAGTAAAAAATATATCGCGTCATTGTCGTTGCGATGCTTGTGTCACCGTTGTGCTGATGTTTGTGTCATCGTTGCGATGTTTGTGTCATTATCGTGCTTGACACGATAATCTCATTAGCTAAGGGATTGCCGGGTCAAGCCCGGCAATGACACAAAGCACTCCCGGCAATGACATAAGACACTTACGGCAATGATACAATGCAATCCGGCAAAGACATAGGACAATCCGGCAATGGCACAACGCAATCCGTGGATGACACAATTCAATCTGGCGGTGACTAATAGCAAATATGGAAGAAAAAATCCGGGCAAAAAATAATCGCACCATTACAATTTCCGATGACGAGAAGGACGCGCTCAAATCTCGGGTCCTTGACGAAAAGGATTTGGAAAGCGGCTGTGATATTTTAAACAAAACATTGAACGGAAATCTTCTGGACCTTATCAAATATGTGCCCGACTCCTTCGCCGATTTAATCATCATAGACCCACCGTACAATCTTTCAAAAAATTATAACGGAATGAAATTCAATTCCCGGAGCGAGGATTCCTACGCTGTTTTTTTGGACTCATGGTTTCCGCTTGTGTGCAAAAAATTAAAGGATGACGGCTCTCTCTATATGTGCGGCGACTGGAAATGCACGTCGGTCATGCAGCGCGCGATTGAAAAAGAACTCTGCGTTATGAACAGAATCACATGGCAGAGGGAAAAAGGACGCGGGGCAAAGGGCAACTGGAAAAACGGGATGGAGGACATTTGGTTTGCGGTAAAAAATCCCAGGGACTATTTTTTTGATGTGGAGTCCGTCAAGATGAAACGCCGTGTGCTCGCTCCCTACAAGGCGGACGGAAAACCCAAGGACTGGGAGGAAAGCGACGAAGGAAATTTCAGGCTCACATATCCATCGAATTTTTGGGACGACATCAGCATCCCCTTTTGGTCCATGCCGGAGAACACAGACCACCCCACGCAAAAACCGGAGAAGCTTTATGCAAAGTTGATTCTTGCATCCTCCGAAAAAGGCGACGTGATTTTTGATCCCTTTTTGGGTAGCGGAACCACAAGCGTCGTGGCAAAAAAACTCGGACGGAATTTCTGCGGGATTGAAATCAACGAAGAGTATTGCATCTGGGCCGAAAAAAGGCTTTTGATGGCGGAAAGCGACCCGTCAATCCAGGGATATTCTGACGGCGTGTTTTGGGAAAGGAACTCGCTTGGTGAGCAGCTGAAAGGAAAAAAGAAAGCTGGCGCGCAATCGGATTTGTTCATCTGATTAAAAAAACTTTTTTCATTTATATTCAGCTCTCCATTTCGCCTAAAAAACTGCCGCTCCAGGTTCCGATGATGTAGCACCGGTCGTCATTGTACATTGTGAAGTTGGAGACATAATCATAGGAAAAATCTTTTACGGGCCTCAATGTTTTCATGTCATAAAGAACGGAGAGGCTCGGAATAAGTTTCATCTCTGACACGCGTGTTTTTTCGATGTCGCATTGTTTGCCGTAATCTACAAAAAGGTATTTTTCGTCAGGCGAAACCCAGATTTTTTTTGCCTTCGTCACGGAATTTGTCTCTGGCAGATTGATGGATCCGAGCTTCTTAAAATTCTTGCCGCACCTGATGATTTTTTCTTCCCTAAAATCATACCAATAATTGTGCTCCCTGCAAAACGAAAGTCCGTGGATATGGTCGGGGAGCTCCTTCTTAAAATCCTGCACGGTCTTGTAAGCGACTTGTTCCGGGACAAGATGATTTTCATCAATAAGGGCGGTCTGAACAATGCCGGGACCGTAGCCAAAGCCGTTTGTCATAAAGCGGTAGATTTTTTTTCTGAACCGGTCGTAGTGAATGAAATCGCACCTGAAAAGCGGACGGGTGTTGTCAAGGACCGTGTGTGATTTTGTGCCGCAGTCAAAGAGCATCGTCCTTCCGCTCCAGTCCAAGTCAATTATGTGTTTTCCGTCGGAAGTAAAAAACATCGGCTCGCCCTCGGTCTTTTCCATGTCATCACGGCAAAGTTCCTCCCCGGATTTCATGTCATAGAGCGCGAGTGTGCCCGAGGTGTTTTTGACCGCAAGCAGATTTTTGTCCGGGGAAATGGCGGCATAATCAAGATTGCTTAAGCTCTTCGTCTTGAAAACCGTTTTCCTTGCCTCAATGCTGTGAACGTACACAGTGTTCCGGCTAACGGTCGCAAAAAGAGATTCGTCATCGTTTATAAAAACAAAATCGCCTGAGAATTTTTTGTCCTTGGTCATTTTTTCTTTTATTTTAACATGTTTTGAAGCAAGCGACAAGCGATAGGACTTGGGGATAGTTTTTTTATAGGAAATCCTCAAACAGCAAAAATCAAGAGGTGCCCAGCAAAATCCGCATTGTCCTTTCCTCTATAATCATATTATAATAAAAATGCTGTGCCATAGCTGAGGGCAAAAAGGAGGAAATCAATATGGGTCATTACAAAAATTTTAAGTCGGTCATTTATTGTCCGGTGCACTGGGTGGTGAACGTGAAGGAAGAGGAGCTTGAGGAGCAGCTTGCCTTTTACGAGCGATACGTCGGGGTGGACAAAGTTTACGTCGAGCCATACCGCTCAGGGGAACTTGCGAGCAGGGAAAAGCTTTTGCTTCTGAAATCTTTTTTTGAAAAGCACGGGATTGAGGTTGCGGGCGGATTTACGACGACATCAAAATGGGGCGACATCCCTGGAAAGGAATATAAGAGCCAGAGACTTTTTGACACATACTGCTACACCGACAAGGATTTCCGCGCGGAGATTCAGAAGAACATTGAGTTTACGGCGAGCATCTTTGACGAAATCATTTTGGACGATTACTATTTTACGAACTGCACATGCGAGGACTGCATCAAGGCGAAGGGAGACCGGTCGTGGCAGGAGTACAGGCTTGCTCTGATGAAGGATGTGAGCGAGAACGTGATTGTTGGTCCCGCGAAAAAAGTGAATCCAAAGTGCAAGGTCGTAATCAAGTACCCGAACTGGATGGAAAGCTTTGCGGAGGCGGGTTACAATCCCGGTGAGCAGAGGCACATTTTCGACGGAGTTTACACTGGGACCGAGACGCGGAACATAATGGACCAGGACCAGAATCTTCCGAGGTACCTTTCTTATTCTTTGGTTCGCTGGATGGAAAATCTTGCGCCGGGAAGAAACGGTGGCGGATGGTTTGACGCGTATCAGTGCTATCCCATGGAGGCCTATCTGGAGCAGGCTTATCTTACGGCATTTTCCCGTGCCCGTGAGCTGATGATTTTCTGCTGGCCCTTGGTTTACGACCATTATTTTGTTCCGACGCTTGGATTCCAAATGCAGAAGATTGACAAGCTGATGAGCCAGGTCGGTGAGTGCGTGGGTGTGGCTGAATATCATCCGGTAAACGCGCAGGGGGAGGATCATCTTGCGGACTACCTCGGACTTCAGGGAATCCCATTTGAACCGACTCCAGAATTTCCTGAGAATGCGAAGACGATTTTCTTTACGGCGGCATCCACAGCGGACTCTTCCGTCATGGAAAAATTGGAAACTTATGTGCGAAACGGCGGGCACGCAATCGTCACAAGCGGATTCGTCAAGCAGATGCTCGGAAAAGGAATTGAGCAGATGACATCTATCCGCTACAGGGACCGGCACCTCACGGCTACACACTATCAGGTACAGGCGGACGACTCATGGGAGCAGTACAAAATCCCCGCGGCATCCCCGGTTACTTTCCCGCTCATGGAGCACCGCAACAACGTGAGCTGGATGCTTTTGAAGGGAATGACGAGCGAAAAGAATTTCCCCATACTGATTCGCGACTGTTACGGAAAGGGACAGATGATTACTCTTGTCGTACCGGACAATTTCAGCGACATACAGGAACTGCCGAAGGATGTGCTTAACGGAATCCGCCGTGAGTTTGCGAAAAATCTTGACGTGCACATTGAGTGCGGAAAGAACGTGGGACTTTTCCTTTACGACAACGACACGCTCATCACATATCCTTACGAGTACATGAACGAGGGACCTCAGCCTTGCTTTATCCACGTGAAGGGGGAGGCGAAAAAACTCGTGGGACTTAACCGCAAGTTTAGAAACGAGGTGGAGCCTTATCAGCTGATTCCTGCGAACAAATGGACGCAATCAAAATCCGAAACGGTTTTCAAGATTGAGACCAACCCGGACGTGTTCGATTTCTGGAAAGTGGAAAGATGAAAACTGAGAACTGAAAACTGAGAGCTGAACGTTCTTGATTTTATGACACGGCTTTGTCCAAATCGGATTAGGCCGTGTTTTTTTCATTGACTATTGGTTCCCTATTTACTAAGGAAACACTTCGCTCCCATTTCCAGTGCCCGAAGATTCAGATCCACAAACTGAGGTTTCACCAAAAGTCCCAGGGCCGATTTCAAATCCCCAAGGCTCACACCCAACATTTCCGATGCCGCCGCCGCTCCAAGCAAAAGTGTGTTCGTCGCTTTGGATGAGCCGAGCTCGGATGAAAGTGTGTCAGTGTCCAAAACGATTACGCGTCCTGCATTTTTTTTGAGCGTGTCAATCATCACGGAGGAGTCGAAGGTCTTTCCGCTCAAAGATGCCGTGACAGGCTGAACCACTTTGTCGCTCACCACAATCACTCCGTCCTTTTTCAGATAGGGAAGATTCCTTACGGCCTCGCATGGCTCAAAGGCAATCAAAACATCGGCCCGACCAAAAGGAATGAGGGGTGAGTGCACGTCGCTTCCGATCCTCACATGGCTCACGACAGAACCTCCCCGCTGTGCCATCCCGATTGTCTCCGCCGAGTGGACCTCCATGTTCAAGGAAAGAGCTGCCTGACAAATCAGCTTTGAGGCAAGAACCGTTCCTTGTCCGCCGATTCCGCAAATCAAAATTGAAGAGCTCATTTACCGCCTCCTTCCGAAACAATCGCGTTTACAGGACAGACCTGAGAGCAGAGAGTGCATCCGGTGCAAAGTGATTTTTCAATCAGCGCCTTTTTTTCTGACGCATTGAAAGTGATTGCAGGGCATCCGAGCTCGCTTATGCATTTTTTACAGCCGACACATTTTGCCTCGTCCACATTCATTTTAGCCTGAGCCTTGAATCCGAGTTTTTGTGCTATGGCGATGCAGGGACCTTTGAAAATCACCGCGCTCACTGATTTTGACTCGCTTGCTTTTTTTACTGCCTCCACCGTTTCCTTAAGATTGAATGCGTCCACAGTAAAAATGGGAGAGACACCTACAGCCTCAAGGATTTTTTCAATGCTCACTTTTTCAACGACGTCGCCCATCATCGTGAGTCCTGTTCCGGGATGCGGCTGGTGTCCGGTCATTGCCGTAGTTGAGTTGTCCAGAATGCAGAGAGTAATCGGAGTCTGATTGTAAACCGCGTTCACGACCCCCGTGATTCCCGACGCGAAAAAAGTTGAGTCGCCTATGAATGAAAAGCATTTTCTGTCCGGCTCTGCGTGGAAAAATCCCTGTGCCATCGTGATGTCGGCTCCCATGCACAAACAGGTGTCGCACATGTCAAGGGGAGCGGCGTTTCCCAGAGTGTAGCAGCCAATGTCACCGCAGTAGACCGTCTTTTCTTTTTTCATCGCCTGCTTTACCGCATAGAACGAAGCCCGGTGCGGACATCCTGCGCAAAGGACTGGTGGGCGTACAGGAAGCTCCGGGATTTCTTTTGCCGAATCCGTTTTTGTTTTTTCATCTTTTTCTGATGCACTGATTCCCAGGAATTTCTCAATGGCATTTTTTACCGACGCGACAGTGTTTTCTCCTGCCCTTGCGATGTGTCCCGTATTTTTTCCGAGTATGGAATTTTCAAGGTGATTTTTTCCCGCCACGTAAATCAGGGAGTCCTCAAGGATGGGATCCAGCTCCTCAATCACAAGCACGTCCTTCGCCTTGGACAAAAAATCAAGGGCGGTCGCTTCCGGGAAAGGATAAGGCGTTCCGATTTTCATCAGCGTTAGATTCTTCGTGCATCCATTGTTGTCGTGCTCATCCTCAATCAGAGCCAGGGCTTCCTTCGCGTATTCCCAGCTGATTCCTGACGCGGCGATTCCCTTTTTGCCATCTGTCTTTCCGTTTTCTTCTATATAATTGTACCCGCTTTTGGAAAAATCCTCGGGGAGGGTGGTGAGGTTCCGCTCGAAAATCTTTTGGTGGTTTAAAAAAGACGCACGTGGAAAAATCACCCAGCGCTTTGAGTCCTTTTCAAATCCCGCAATCGCACGTGCCTTTGGAAGTGGCGGAATCTCCATGCTCTGATACGCGTGGTCAACCCTGGTCGTGGGACGGAGCAATACCGGGGTATGGTATTTTTCGGAATACTCGAACGCGGCCTGAACCATCTCGAAAGCCTCTTTTGGACTCGAAGGATCGAAGCACGGAAGTTTTGAATAGGACGCGAAATGCCGTGTGTCCTGCTCGGTCTGACTTGAGATTGGTCCCGGATCATCGGCTGAGACAATCACCATGCCGCCCTTTACTCCCACGTAGGAAAGACACATCACCGGGTCGCTCGCAACATTCAGTCCCACCTGCTTCATCGTGACGAGGGTTCTTCCCCCCGCGTATGATGTTCCCGCCGCAACCTCAACGGCAGCCTTTTCGTTTACCGACCATTCCACGTAGGCTCCGGTCTCTTTCCTGTACTTTGCGATGAACTCAATTATTTCGGAAGACGGTGTTCCCGGATATCCCGCCGCGAGATTGACTCCCGCACACAAGGCTCCGAGCGCAATCGCCTGGTTTCCCATAATCATCTGAGCGGACAAAATTTTCTCCATTAATATAAATTTTCCTTGTATGATACCACAAAAAAAAATGTTGTGCTATACTTGAAAAAGCGAAATCAAAATCAGAGGTGCGAAAAATGCGTTTGGTGATTGTGCGTCATGGTGAGCCGAATTATGAGAAGGACTGCCTTACCGATTTGGGACATGTGCAGGCAAAATTGGCGGCGGAAAGACTTTCGGATGAGGGAATTGAAGAGATTTTTTCATCTCCCATGGGACGAGCCAAGGAGACCGCCTCTTATACATCTGAAAAACTCGGCATAAAAAATCTTTCCGTGCTGGATTTCATGCATGAGCTAAAATGGGGTTCTGTTGACGGCAATCCGATTTTTGCGGATGGACATCCCTGGACAATTTCGGATGAGCTTGTGCGGCAGGGATGGAACTTGAACGACGTGACCTGGCCCGGGCATGATTTTTTCAAGAACAATCTCGTGACGGCGGAATGTGAAAAAGTGGCTTCCGGAACCGACGAATGGCTTGAATCTTTGGGGTACAAAAGGGAAGGTCTTTATTACAGAAATGTGAACAGGGATGAGACTCAACATACTGTGGCGCTCTTTTGTCACGGAGGCTCTTCTTCCGCCATGATTGCCCGCATTATGAATCAGACTTTTCCTTATGTGTGCGCGACCATGCACGTGGATTTTACCGGAATCACAATCCTGCGCTTTGACAGATTTCCGGGAAGTCTCTCGGTTCCAAGTTTTGAGATAGTAAGCGACTCAAGGCATATCAAAAATTGCTGAGCAAATCTTTCACCACCTCACCCGCGATAATCAGTCCAGCAACCGAGGGAACAAATGAGATGCTTCCGGGGGCGATGGAATTTCCTTTTTTCTCAAGGGATTCCGTTTCATCGTGCGTTTTGATTTGCACAGGTTTTTCTTTTGAGTAGACCACCTTCACGTCGCTAAGCCCGCGTTTTTTGCACTCCTGCCGAATCACCCGTGCAAGAGGACAGACGCTCGTTTGTGAGATGTCGGAAATCTCAAAGGCCGTTGGGTCAAGCTTGTTTCCTGCTCCCATGCTGCAAATGATGGGCACGTGATTTTCCTTCGCCTGAACGATGAGCTCCATTTTTGCCTTCACAGTGTCCACCGCATCCACCACGTAATCATATTTGGAAAAATCAAATTGATTTTTTGTCTCAGGAAGAAAAAAACATTGGTGGGTTTTGACATCCGCCTCAGGATTTATGTCCAGAATTCTCTCCTTCATCACATCCACTTTGGCCCGTCCGATTGTGGAATGAAGCGCGATTATCTGCCGGTTCAGATTTGTGAGGGAAACAGTGTCGTTGTCCACCAGATCCAAATGGAAGATTCCGGCTCGTGCAAGGGACTCCGCAATGAATCCTCCTACACCACCGATTCCAAAAATGGCGACTCTGGCGGACTTTAATTTTTCCATCGCATCCGAACCAAGCAAAAGCTCCGTTCTAGAAAATTGATTCAGCATAACGGATGATTATATCAGGCGCAAAATCTAGAAGCCGAGATTGTCGTTCACAAGTATCACGTGGATTCTGTCCTTGTGCCTTGAAAATCTTGTAATCAAAATCTGGCAGCAGATTGTGTCCGGAGATTTGCAGTTCATGCAGGAACCTGTCTTTGAGCATGGAGTGGAAAGTCCGAACCTCTGCGTGTTGATTGGAGCCGCTACATTTCTTGCCCTCTTCATCGCACTGTCCACATCGGCACAAACTTTGTTCATGCCAACGATGAAAACAACTTTCTTCGGTCCCTGTGCAATGGCAGAAACCCTGTTCGCATTTCCGTCAATGTTAATCATCACGCCGTCATCGGTCATCGCATTTGCGCTCGAAAGGAACACATCCGCATCGTAGGCCGAAAGCATGGCTTTTCTTTTGTCCTCGCACTCATCCCTGTCGATGAAATTGTAGTTTCCTTTTTTCAGGGAATCGACCAGTCCAATCTCATGCACGCTCATGCCGCCACCCATCGTAACGGTACTTCCTTCCGGAATCAGCTCAAGGGCTTTTTTCAGGGCATCTTCCTTTGTCGCAGCATAATATCCGCTCATGTTCCTGGACTCAAGACCTTTGATGACCTTTGCCGCCAAAAGCTCGTTCCTCTTTACGATATTCTTGTCCATCTTTTTCTCCTTACCTAAAAATCAACTTAAGCCCCGACTTCCACTTCAATCCGCTTGATTTTTCCGTTTCTCGCAAACAGATTGGCGCTTTCTTCCGCACTCAGGACAGCACCTTCTTTTGCATCATACTCACGGCTTTGTCCATCCACAGTGACGCGAAGTTTTTCCTTTGGCTCCGAGATTTTGTACGTGACCTGGGTTCCGCACCATGAAAAACGCAATGTGCCGTCATCAAAGAACTCGGATTTTTTCAAAATCAAAGGCTTGAAACATGCTCGTGAGTCCACAATATCAACACCAAGCTCACCCCATCTGGTAAGGACTTCCTCTTTGACCTGTCCCGTCATGCCCGGTTGTTTCGCACCTTGTCCCTTCGGCGTATGTGAATATGGATCTGCTGGGAACGCTCCGTAAATCTCAGGCTCCTTGTTGAATCCGATTCCGGCCCGCACGTCGTAATATGCCTTGGTCAAATCAGAAATCAATTTTTCATCAGCCCCGTTTTTGATTGCACGGATTGCATTTTCCTGAACGGCAAGAAGCAGCTTAGAGACCATGTGCCAGTAGATGCTTCCCAATCCCTCGTAGGCATAGAAAGTTCCGCTTCGTCCTGTAAAGCTCTGGTGATTGAAGGTCTTTTCGTAAAGGTCCGAAAGTAGCTTGAACTCATCATCGCTTGGTTTTTGTCCCTCGGGAAGAGATTCGCAGAACTCACGCATCAGACGCACGTTGCTGAAATCACCGTTGAAGTGCCAGTTTCCGTTGCAATCAGCATAGAGGATTTTTGTTCCTGTCTTTTTGATAAGGGAATCCAGTGCAGAAAGCTCATCCTTTGCTTTTTCGGGGCGCACCGTGTTCTTTTCCTCAAACGCGGGAAGTTCCTTGTCGGGATAAAGCATGTAGGAATTCTGTCTAGGCTCATACATGCGGCTTCCACGGAGAGATTTCAAAAGATTCAGCACTTCCTCTGGTTTCAGAAGTTCGGCGGAAAGAACAGCGACCTGTCCCTCAAGCATTTCCTGAAGATACTCAATCTCCATTTTCTGTCCGTCAATCTTCATCGTGTTGTACGCATGATAAAGTCCGTCGTCACGTTTGTTCAAATTGATTGTGGTCTTGATGTGCGAAAGGATTGCCTCAAGCGCGGAAAGGACATCGCTTTTTTTCAGGGCCTTCTCTGATTTTCCATATCCGTTTTTGTAAAGCGCGTTACGTTCTGTCTCAAAAATCATGCCCTCCGCATCGGTGAAGTTTTTGCGTAAGACAGAATCGCTGGCAGTTTTTTCAGCTGGATTTTCCATGTAGAGTTTTCCGAGTGAAGAAAAGCAGTCAGCCACATCGGAAGGGAGAGAGAAAGACTCTGATCCGCTTTCCGAAAAGAGCTTGATTAAAAATCCCACGAAACGGTGCAGGTAGCAGAGTGTGACCATGGAAAGTCCGTAGCCCGCAAGAGCATTGTTCGCGTCGTTCCACTCAGGTCTCTGCGTGTTCAGCCAGATTCCACCTCCCGGCACAAAGTTCGCCATTTTCGCAATCACAATCTGGAGAAGTTTCGTCGCAAGGCTTACAAGGGCAACATCAGCGGTTCCGGCATTTCCATCAGAGCTTACAAGTTTTGCGTCCGATCCGTTTTTTGCGCTCTGTCCAATCAAAAGTGCGCTCAGTTTTTGGTCAAAGACAATCGTGTTTCTGGGATCAGCTTTTATCTCCGCGTATGATTTGATTCTGTAAGGCACGTTGGAGCTCGCATAAATCTTTTCGCCAAGTTCACTCACGAGCTGCTTTCTGTTAAGTTTCGAATATACCTCAAGGAGTTTTTGCAGATAGATTACCTGATGGTCACCCCAGTAGCCGATTGATGCCCACGGATTGTCAGGCTCGGGAATCTCCCAGTCCACGCCCGCACGGCTGATTCTGTAGGGATTGAATCCTTCGATGGTCATGGCATTCAGGAATTTTGCCGTCATGTTTTTGATGTACCTCGGATAGGACCACGACAGCGCCTCCCAGTTCTGGAAAATGTCACGCCAGTTTCCCTCGTAGTTCAAAATGGGATTTCCGTCCGAATCCTTAAGGTGGATGTTGAATTTATTCCATGGACGGCTCGGATCTCCATGTCTTCGGCTGAATGTGAGAGGCATATATTCATAGAAGAGTCTTGAAAGCTGCGGGTTCATCTGTCCCTGCACAGCTGACTCAAGCTCCAGGTAATTTACAAATCCCTCGTTGTCGGGCGTGAGCGATGAAACTGTTTTTTCAGAAAGGGACACAAGAGCCTTGTTTCTGCTTTCGACGAATTTTACGAAATCACCCAGATGGATTTTTCCGTTGTTCGCAAAAAGACCTCCGCGCATGATATTGAACATCACGTTTTCAGAATGATGAACGCAAGTCATTGTCTCCGCAGTCTCTTGTGCACCGTCCGCCTCCGCAATGTAGGTCTCCATCAGTTTCTTTCCGTCGGCCACATCTTTTTCAAGGGATGCCGTAATTTTCGCACGATCGGAAAGCTCTTTTTTCAACGCCGCGATTTTTCCAAGATCCAGCCTCGTGTCAAAAACCTGATACCAGGATGAACTTTCGTCCTTTGAGGAAAGGGAAACGTTTTTGCAGATAAATGCACATGCCCTTTTTCCCTTCACCACGTCGATTCTTTCAACCGAAGCTTTTTCCGCAAACTGTTCGGCTGCGTCAGGGGCAAGGAGGATTTCATCATCGGTGGAGAACCAGCACACATTCGCATAAAGTCCCTCGCAGGGTTCCGCCTTATCCGCCACCATGGAAGAAAGCGCGAAGATTCCGAGATTCGACTCAGAGTCCAAATCTGTCTTTTTGTATGCGTCCAAAAGCACACTTGAGTTGTTCTGCAAAGTCGCCGTGGAACATGCAGGAAGAATGTTGCGGCATCCGTCGAGTATTTTTACGCTCACGTTTTTGTCGGAAAGATTTGTAATCACGCTTTTTCTGACAAGACCATATTTTGCGGAGGATGTCCAACCGTAACGGAATGAAAGTGACAGAGCGTCATTTATTTCCTCAAACCAGACTTCAGTTCCGGCTGCGTTTTTGTAGATGTTGCGTCTCAGATTTTTTTCAAGTGATTTTCGGATTGCAGGACTTGCGCTCAAAGAAGCAAAGGGTTCCCAAATCTCACCGCTTCCCTCAATCAATATGGAAGTATAAGAGCCGGTGTATGATTTTGCATCGCTAACCTTGTCGGCAGTATAATAGGGGAAAATGGCATGGTCACAATCAATTCGACCAGCAGTGTTCCCACCCTGGGACCAGCAGAAATTCCATACGTCGGAAGAACTGGTGATTGTCATAAAGAAATCTTCCATGCAGTCGTAGTTTTCAATCTTGTAGAACTGCCCGATTTCACCCGGCACGGTCGTAAAATAACCCTTAGCTTTTTTCATGTAATACTCCACACAGGACTCCCTTTTCGGGTTTCCCATAGTCCTACTTTAAAGCAAGCAAGCGCATAAATCAATAGGGAAGGTCTAAAAAAATAAGATTTTATGACAAATTTTTTCAGTAAAAAATCTCGCTAAAAAATCTCCGGGGCTTTTGTTTACAATTGATTTTAAATATGATAGGATTTTCTTGGTTGAAAAGATGAAATCGCAGTTGACTACACTTTGTTACA
The DNA here is from genome assembly GCA_002373325.1 of Treponema sp. UBA3649. Lineage (GTDB taxonomy): Bacteria > Spirochaetota > Spirochaetia > Treponematales > Treponemataceae > Treponema_D. Next base: position 8,137 of record DFKI01000098.1, on the reverse strand, counting down.
TTGAAAAAGACGGCAAATATTTGATGCTCCACAGAACTACCAAAGCCAACGATGAGAACCATGACAAGTGGATTGGTGTGGGCGGTCATTTTGAATTTCAGGAAAGTCCTGAAGAGTGCCTGCTTCGTGAGGTAAAGGAGGAGACAGGCTTGACTTTGAATGGGTACAGTTTCCGTGGGATTGTCACCTTTGTTTCGGACGACCACCCTGCGGAATATATGCACCTTTACACAAGCGATGATTTTTCCGGCAATCTGACACCATGCGACGAGGGAGAACTTGAGTGGGTACAAAAGGAAAAAATCTGTGCCCTGAATCTCTGGGAAGGTGACAGAATCTTTTTGGATTTGCTTACAAAATCTGTACCCTTTTTCTCCTTGAAACTGGTTTACAAAAACGGACATCTGGTTTCCCAAAAACTCAGCGGCGGTAGATAATCGGACGGGGAGTCAATTCGGTGTATTGAAAAACTCTGTCGTTAATTTATGCAAATCTAAATTTGAGTTTTGCAAAATGATGATTGTATTCGTTATGATAACAAATGTTTTTGGTGGATTTGTGGAAGACAAGAGCTCTAAATTGGGACGGAAAATTTCAAAAGTGATTTGAGGAAGCACTGTAATGGAGACAGGGTTCGTGGCATCGAAGCATTTGCACGGAAGGGAGCGACAGCGACCTCCAATTCCTATTACCGTGCTCCATGATTCGGTGACGCGGTTCCTGGCGTGAATGGAAGTGCTTCCTCATTTAGAATAGGATTTGCTAAGTTTAATTTAGATTTGCACTTGCCTTCTACAGATGTATTGAAAAACTCTCCGTTTTCTTCTATAATATTGCCATTCTTTACCATCATTCGGTTCCCTCAAGGAGGATTTCTATGGGCGGCGTTTTCGGTGTTGTGTCCAGCGGCGACTGTTCTTTGGACCTTTTTTTCGGTGTTGACTATCATTCCCATCTCGGAACAAGGCGCGGAGGACTTGCAGTATTCGGTACCGACGGAGCCTTCCAAAGGTCAATCCACAACATTCAGAACTCACCCTTCCGCACGAAATTTGAAAACGACATCGGTTCCTTGCGGGGCCCTGTTGGAATCGGGTGCATATCGGACTATGAGCCTCAGCCCCTTCTTGCGAGATCCCATCTTGGAAGATTCGCCATTACGACCGTGGGACTTGTCGCGAACAAGGATGAGCTTGTGGACATGCTGATGAAAAAGGGAAAGTCCTTTCTTGAGATGTCCGGCGGAGAGGTGAACCAGACCGAGCTGATTCTTGCCCTTTTGAACACACAGCCCACCATTGAGGAGGGAATCCGCTACGTGCAGGATGTGGTAAAGGGCTCAGTCACCATGCTTGTGGCCACCCCGGAAGGAATCTACGGCGCGAGGGACAAGATGGGACGCACTCCCTTGCAGATTGGAAAAAAAGAGGGCGCGATGTGCCTTTCGTTCGAGAGCTTCGCCTATCTGAATCTCGGATATGAGGACGAGCACGAGCTTGGACCCGGAGAAATTGTTTTTGTCACATCAGATTCATACCGAACCGTGCAGGAAGCGAGAAAGGAGATGAAAATCTGTACCTTCCTGTGGATTTACTACGGATATCCCACGTCATGCTACGAGGGAGTGAACGTGGAGGCCATGAGATACAACTGCGGAAAATATCTTGCCATGAGGGACAGAGACTCAAACATACATCCTGACTGTGCCGCTGGTGTCCCCGACTCAGGTACAGCACATGCCGTGGGATATGCGAACGAGGCAGGAATTCCGTTTACAAGACCCTTCATCAAATACACTCCGACTTGGCCCAGGTCCTTCATGCCCACAAGCCAGGAGCAGAGAAACCTGATTGCGCACATGAAGCTCATTCCGGTAAAGCAGCTGATAAAGGGACAGCGCATTTTGCTGATTGACGACTCCATCGTGCGTGGAACCCAGCTCCGTGAGACCACCGATTTCCTCTATCAGTCCGGGGCGAAGGAAGTTCACGTGCGTCCTGCCTGTCCACCGATCATGTTCGGATGCAAGTATTTGAATTTCAGCCGTTCAAAGAGCGAGATGGATTTGATTGCCCGCCGCGTTGTAAAGCAGTTTGAGGGTGATAACGTGACACCTGAGGTTTTGGCAAAATACTGTGACCCCAACACACCCGAGTATGAGAAGATGCAGGAGGAGATAAGAAAGCAGCTCCATTTTACGACCCTCCGCTTCCATCGCCTTGATGACATGCTGGACTCAACGGGTCTTGAGAGGTGCAAGCTATGTACCTATTGCTGGAACGGACAGGAGTAGGAGAGTTTTCGGACAAAAATTTAAGTTTTTTGAGATTCTCACATCATTTCCATTCCTCGGATGAAATTTTTCTTGAAAGATACAGATTTTTTATGTATAATAGAAAGTACAGTGCAAATAGAGGAGTTTTTTGAATGAGAAACGTAATAAAAACTTTAATCGCTTGTAGTCTTGTTGCTGGATTGCTCATCTCTTGTGAGTCAGTGGATCCGCAACTTATTAATTCCTCAAATCCGAATGTTGATTACAATCCGGTGAAGCTGGTGGACACAAGTCAGTCTTCGAGAACTGTTGTTATCAATGACCCGTGGTTGGGTGTATCGGGAAAAAAGATTGATTCCGAAAATCCCGAGGATGCGAACACGGAAGATGAAAAAACGGACGGTGAAAATGAAATCCAGGGCCCGTCAAAAAATCAAACGGCACAGGGAAATGAAGGAAGCGAATCAGATTCAAAAAATCCTTCTATTAATGATGCAGATTCCAAGGATGATTCTGATAAATCAACAGCCGCTCAAACAAGTCCTGCTGATTCAAAATCCGGCGAAACAAAATCTACTGCATCAGGTGAGGGCGCAAAACCAAGTTCGTCCAGCTCCGCAAGGGACAAGACGATTGCTCAGGCTGAAAAATACATTGATGAGGGAAAATACACTCAGGCAATCACACTTCTGAACGGACTTTTGAAAACTAACCCCGATGATGCTGAAGCACAGGCACTTTTGGAAGAGGCACAGAGCAAAAAAGCAGCCGCAGATGCCGAAGCAGCCGAAAAAGCACGTCAGGACAAGCTCGATCAGGCGCGAAAAAATATTGATGAGGGAAAATATCCTGCCGCAATCACCATCTTGAACGGACTTCTGAAAGCTGATCCAGATGACACGGAAGCACAGGCTCTCTTGGATGAGGCAAAATCAAAACAGGCAGCCGCAGCGGATGAGGCAGCAGAAAAAGCTCGTCAGCAAAAACTTGACCAAGCCAGAAAATATATTGATGACGGAAAGTATACTCAGGCAAGCGCAATCCTTAACGGACTTCTTAAGGCAAATCCTGATGACGAGGATGCAAAGGCCCTTCTCAAGGAGATTGACGAAAAGAAAAAAGCTGATGCCGCGGCAAAATCATCCGCTTCTACGGCAACAAGCTCCCCTAGTGCAAGTACCGCTCCAAAATCATCGACGACCGCACCAAGTAAAAATACGGGTTCCACAACCACATCCGCTTCTGATGCAGCAGAAAAAGCACGTCAGGACAAGCTTGCTCAGGCAAAAAAATATATTGATGAGGGAAAATACGCTCAGGCAATCACACTTTTGAACAATCTCCTGAAGACGAATCCCGATGATTTCGAGGCAAAAGCATTGCTGAAAGAAGCTCAGGACAAAAAAGCAGCAGCCGATGCAGCCGCAGCCGAAAAAGCACGTCAGGACAAACTTGCTCAGGCACGAAAAAATATTGATGATGGAAAATATACCCAGGCAATCACCATCTTGAACGGACTTTTGAAAACAAATCCGGACGATTCCGAGGCAAAGGTCCTCTTGAAGGAAGCCCAGGACAAACTTGACGCAGCAAATGCAGCCGCAGCCGAAAAAGCACGACAGGACAAGCTCGCACAGGCAAAATCAAATATAGATGCCGGTAAATATCCTGCCGCAATCACCGTCTTGAACGGTCTTTTGAAAACAAATCCGGATGATTCCGAGGCAAAGGCGCTCTTGAAGGAAGCCCAGGACAAACTTGACGCAGCAAATGCAGCCGCAGCCGAAAAAGCACGACAGGACAAGCTCGCACAGGCAAAATCAAATATAGATGCCGGTAAATATCCTGCCGCAATCACCATCTTGAATGGTCTTTTGAAAACAAATCCTAACGATTCTGAGGCAAAGGCACTCTTGAAGGAAACTCAGGACAAGCAGGCAGCAGCAGAAAAAGAGGCAGCTGAAAAAGCCCGCAAGGACAAGCTTGACCAGGCAAAGAAGTATATCGATGATGGAAAATACTCTCAGGCAGCGACGATTCTGAACGGACTTTTGAAAGCAGATCCGAATGACGCAGAAGCAAAAGCATTGCAGAAGGAACTTGAGGCAAAGAAAAAAGCCGCTGAGGATGCCGCAAAAGCAAAGGCCGCATCAGCTTCATCCGCCGCTACAAGCAAGCCAAGCACAAATACAGCCGCCAATACTTCCACAAGCACACCGAGCAAGAATACGACAGCCTCCGCAAATGATGCAGCTGAAAAAGCACGTCAGCAGAAATTGGCACAGGCAAGATCCTATATTGACAGTGGAAAATATGCACAGGCAATCACCCTTTTGAATGGACTTCTCAAAACAAATCCCGATGACGCGGAAGCAAAAGCATTGTTGAAGGAAGCACAGGACAAAAAAGCCGCAGCAGATGCAGAGACCGCAGAAAAAGCAAGGCAACAGAAACTGGCTCAGGCCCGTACATACATGAACGACGGAAAATATGCTCAGGCCATAACAGTTTTGAACGGACTTTTGAAGACAAATCCGAATGATTCAGAAGCAAAGGCTCTCTTGGATGAGATAGAAGCAAAGAAAAAAGCCGCCGAGGATGCCGCAAACGCAGCAAAGGAAAAAGCTGCCGCCGAACAAAGGGAAGCACTGGCAAAGAAAGAAGCTGAGGCAAAAGCCGCGAAGGAAGCTGCTGAAGCAAAGAAAAAAGCTCTGCAAGAAGAGGATGATGCCCGCCAGAAGAGAATCGATCAGGCAAAGGCTTACATTGCTGAAAAGAAATATGCGAATGCGACGAATATCCTGAACGCACTCCTCAAAGCGGATCCGAACGATAAGGAAGCTCAGGCACTCCTTGATCAGATTAAGGAACTGCAGAAGAAAGAAGAGCAGGAAGCGATTGATGAGGCCGCAAGAGCACGTGAGCAAAAACTCCAGCAGGCAAGGGAGTACATGGAGCAGGGAAAATACGCCCTGGCAATCTCAACCTTAAACGGAATCCTGAAGACGAACCCTGATGATAAAGAAGCGAAGGATTTGCTCGACCAGATTCAGAAGCTCCAGGACAAAGCCGCCGAAGAAGCAGCCGCAAAAGCAAGACAACAGAGACTCGACCAGGCACGTGCATTTATTGATTCCAAGAAGTACACGAATGCAATCAATGTTTTGAACGGACTTTTGAAAACGAATCCGAATGATGCAGAAGCAAAGGCACTCTTGGAAGAAGCTCAAAACAAAAAAAAAATAGATGATGAAGAAAAAGCCGCGAAGGATCGTGCGAGCAAACTTGCCCAGGCGAAATCCAACATTGATGCCGGAAAATACGCTCAGGCAATCACGATTCTGAACGGACTTTTAAAAACGAATCCGAATGATTCCGAAGCAAAGGCGTTGTTGAAGGAAGCGCAGGATAAACAGAGTGCCGCCAATGCAGAGGCTGCTGAAAAAGCAAGACAAGACAAGCTCGCTCAGGCAAAGGCCAACATTGACGCTGGAAAGTATTCTGCCGCCATCACAACTTTGAACGGGCTTTTGAAAACGAATCCGAATGATTCCGAAG
>DFKI01000098.1:0-2226 GCA_002373325.1 Treponema sp. UBA3649 | reverse complement strand
AACAGAGTGCCGCCAATGCAGAGGCCGCTGAGAAAGCACGGAGACAGAAACTTGATCAGGCCAAGGCAAACATGGAGGCCGGAAAGTATGCCCCTGCAATCACGATTTTGAATGGTCTTCTGAAGACAAATCCGAATGATGCCGAAGCAAAAGCATTGATGGATGAAATCCAGAAGAGAAAGGATCAGGAAGCAGCCGAAGCAAAGAAAAAAGCCGATGAAGCCGCCGCAAAGAAAGCTCAGGAGGCAGCCGAGGCAAAGAAGAAAGCTGATGAAGCCGCCGCAAAGAAAGCTCAAGAAGCAGCAGAAGCAAAGAAAAAGGCTGAGGAGGAAGCTGCTAAAAAGGCACAGGAAGCCGAGGCAAAGAAAAAGGCCGAAGAGGAAGCCGTAAAGAAAGCGCAGGCAGAAGCCGAGGCAAAGAAGAAAGCAGAGGAGGAAGCCGCTAAAAAAGCACAGGAAGCAGCAGAAGCAAAGAAAAAGGCCGAGGAAGAAGCTGAAAAGAAAGCTCAAGCTGCAGCCGAGGCAAAGAAAAAAGCCGAGGAGGAAGCCGCAAAGAAAGCGCAAGAAGAAGCTGAGGCAAAGAAAAAAGCCGAGGAAGAAGCTGCCAGACTTGCCGCACAGAAAGCCGCTGATTTGGACAAGCTCCAGAGATTTACGACTGAATGGGAGTCTCCCATGCTGAGTGACATTGAGGACTGCGGTTACTTCTACACATCTCCTGAGTTCGGTCAGTTCGACATGATTGAGGGTGAGTTCAGCAAGAAATCCGGTTATACAAAATCTGCCTATGGATTCGTGTTCGGATATACAAAGCCAAGTCCGCGCGGTCAGCTCTACAATTACATCCGCTTCGAAATAAACACGGACGGTGAGTATGCCCTGTACAAGTGGGACGGAAAGACCTACACTGATTTGGTGGAGCCGAATTCCGAGGGAACCGCCTACTTCTACAAGAGCTCGGCAATCAACGAGGGATACAACGCGACCAACAAGCTGAAAATCCAGGTTGTGAACGGCAAGTACAATGTCTACATCAACAACCATCTGATCAAGCGCGGCATTCCTTTCATCGAGGGAGGAACTTACGGCGTGATGGGATTCTTCAGCGTGGGACAGGCAAATCAGGAAGACCTGCCGAACACACCGGTTGTCGTTTCCTACAGAATCACGGATGCTGAGCTCCACAGGAACTAGTCTGATTTTATGACAAAGAATCAATGGAACGCCTTTTGTGAGTACAGGGAAAATCTTCGTAAAAAATGCGACTCTTGGCTTACCTTGAGCGAAGAGCTTAAACCCTTGCAAACAGAGGCTTCCAAAAAGGACACCCCCGCATATCCGCTTGAAACTCCGGTGGTCTACAATTCCGCTTACGAGGAGATTAATGCCGAAGATGAAATCAAGCTGATTGTGATTGGGGACAATCCCGGAAAAGACGAGCAGCTGAAAAAAAACAGGCGCTACCTTGTGGGGCAGAGCGGAAAGATTGCCGACGGATTTTTTAAGAGGAATCCCGAGCTCGGAATTGATTTTCGGAAAAATGTCATAATAATGAACAAAACTCCGGTCCACACGGCAAAGACCTCACACCTGAAATATCTTTTGAAAAACGGAAGCGAGGAGATTGTCTCCTTGATTTTGGAAAGCCAAAAAGAGATGGCGGAAATGGCTTCGAAACTGCATCAGTCTTTGGTTGAGGAAAAATCACCCGGGGAAAAATCGACGCAGCTTTGGCTCGTGGGATATGCGGAGCTTAAAGGAAAAGGACTTTTTTTGCCATACAGGGACGTGCTCAAAAACGCCTACCATGGAAAATCTGCGTGGGACGAAGTTTTTGTTTTCCAGCACTTTTCCATGAACCGCTTTCTGGTGGACTTAAAAGATTTCAGAAAAAACAACGGGAACTTATCGCTAGAAGAGAGCCTCAAAAAATTGGGACATCAGCACAGGGACGAAATCTTCGGGAACTGATTTCTCAAACAAAAAGAGGACCGTGGCCTTAAAACTCAGTCCCTTATTTTCAGTTCTGTTGTTAGTATGTATTAATCTAAAATATGGGAGTGAGGGAATATGTATAAGGCAAGTGCAGTAAATATTGCATGGGAAACTTAATGTTGATTGAGGAAACGCTGTAATGTAGGTGAGGTTCGAGACAAGCAGGCATTTGTGCGGAAGGGAGCGAAAGCGACCTCCAATTCCTATTACCGCACACCCATGACTGATTGGC
>DFKI01000023.1 GCA_002373325.1 Treponema sp. UBA3649 | reverse complement strand
TAATGAAAAATCGTTAGATTTTTCCAAATCCGTGTGACAATTTCCAAATGGTCTTTTTTCAACACAAAAGGTTGTATTAAAGCGGAAAAAAATGTATAATAGAAACAATGGACTTTACAAATTATCTGACCGCCATTGAAAAGGAAATTGACTCTGTTGTGCCTCTCGTGAAGAATCTTGAGAACGGCAAATGGACTGAAATCAGCTTCGGTAAAAAAGCCGGGGAAAAATCAGCCCTGGACTGTCTTTGTGCTTCCCACATAGGGCCGCTTCTTGAGCCGACACGCTCACTGATTGATTTGGGCGGAAAAAGATGGAGACCGCTTCTTCTGGTCCTTTGCGCCAAGGCACAGGCTTTCCATGACAAAAAGGATGCCTCTCAGATTGAAAAGCTCGCGTACAAAATCAGTCCGCTGGTTGAATGTATTCACACTGCAAGTCTGATTCACGATGACATTGAGGACTCCTCTGACACAAGACGCGGAAAACCTGCCGCATACATCACATACGGATTGGACACAGCTTTGAACGCAGCGTCCTGGCTTTATTTCCAGGCTCCCGTCTGCATAGAAAATCTGGATTCGGATGAAAAAACAAAGTTACGGCTCTACTCGCTCTATGCACAAGAGACACGAAGGCTTCATCTCGGACAGGCAATGGACATCGCTTGGCACAGGGACATCGAAAAGATTCCGAGCGTGGAAGAATATTTCGCCATGGTACAGTGCAAGACAGGAACGCTCTCATCGCTTGCCGCAAAAACAGGAACCTCGCTTGCGACCGACAATCAGGAATCAGTCACACGGGCAGGAGAAATAGCGGCGAGAATAGGAGCAGGATTCCAAATCATAGACGACGTAATCAACCTCACGATCGGAAATCCTGGAAAGAAGCGGGGGGATGACATCGTTGAGGGAAAAAAATCACTTCCGGTAATCCTCTTCATGCAAAAAAAAGGAAGCGGATCCAGTGAGGCAAAATCCCTGAGAAAATGTTTTGAGGATGCGAAGGTCTCTGGTCCACTCTCGGATTCAGTCGAAAAAGCCATATCAATTTTGACAGAGGCAGGTGCCGTGGAGGAAGCGAAACAAAAGGGTCGGAGCCTGATTGAGGAAAGCTGCCGGGACTTCGAGAATCTTTACGGAAAATCTGAGTACAGCGAGGGAATTTCATCTCTTTTCCACGCGATGATTCCCAGGACGCTTTTTTCTTAAAACCGACAGGGGGCCGTATGCGAGAATCATGTGAGAAACTGAACAACCAGGCCATAGAGCTTGCCATGAAGGGTGAGTACAAGGAGGCCATCGCTTGTTTTATCCGGGCAATATCCCTTGAGAACGGAAACCACCTGCTTTGGTTCAATCTTGGAATCACATACCGAGACTCAGGTGATTTGGAGGCAGCACGGGCAGCCATTCAAAAATCGCTGGACATCGATCCCGAGAACGAGGAAACAGTGGAGGCTCTTTCAACGCTCTGCTTCAACATGGGGGATCTGAACTCAGCCATGGAATACTGCCTTATGGGACTTGACTTGAATCCCTTCAACTCTCATTTCTGGAACAACATCGGGGTGATTTATTTCAACCAGGAGGATTACGGAGATGCGGAGGAAGCATTCGAGCAGGCAATCACAATCAACCCGTATTATTATGACGCGCTCTTCAATCTGAAGGACACTTACGAGGAGCTTGGAAACGCAACCGGTGTCGCCGAATGTGCCAAGAGACTTAACTCTTTGAACGGAAAACAAACATGACCCGATACGCGCTTGTTCTCTCAACGGAAGATGAAATCATCGTGGGTCTCATAAACAAAAACGGGGCTGTCGAAAACAAGGAGCGGGGACTTCCGTCGGACAATCCCAGAGACCTTCCTGTAAAATCCGGTTCCGTCGTAATCGTGGATGAGAACAAAAAAGTGCAGGCAATCCGTGGAATCATCTCGCTTCTCTTTCCCGTGAGCAGTTCCGTCGCAGGATATTTTGCGGCATCTTTCCTTGCATCTCTTTTCAAAAAATCAGCCGGGGAAATTTCAAAGGCACTCTTCGTCCTGATTTTTTTATCCATATCTGCATCATTGGTTTTTCTTGCAAGCCGCATGGGCAAAATCCGTGGCCGCCCCCAGATTGTGGACATCATACAGACACGACGGTCAGCGGGAATTTCAAAGGAAAAAGATTTTTAAAACAAGGGCAGGAAAAAATATGAGTAAGTTTATTTTTGTAAGCAGCGGAGTTTGTTCAGGCTTGGGAAAGGGAATAGCCTCAAGCACAATCGGAAGTCTTTTGGAATGCAGCGGACTTAAAATCGCCATGCTGAAATGCGACCCTTACATAAACGTGGATGCAGGAAACATCAGTCCCTATCAGCACGGAGAAGTCTACGTAACTGAGGACGGTGCGGAGACAGATTTGGACCTGGGAAATTTCAGCCGCTTCACAACCCTTAATCTCTCAAGCCAGAACTGCATCTCCATCGGCAAAGTTTACGAGAATGTCATACGCAACGAGAGAGCCGGTAAATACAACGGACGCACGGTTCAGGTCATCCCTCACATCACGGATGAAATTAAAAGATGTATCAGGCACATCGGAACAAGCTCGAACGCCGACGTGGTGATTGTGGAAATCGGAGGCACTGTAGGCGACATTGAGGCGGTCCCGTATCTTGAGGCGGTAAGGCAGCTCATACGCGAGCAGGGAAAAAACAACGCAATCAGCGTGCACTTGACTTTCATCCCGATTATAACTGGTGGAGAGCTAAAATCCAAGCCCACGCAACATTCGGTAAAGCAGCTTCAGGAACTTGGCATACAACCCGACATTTTGATTTGCCGATGCTCAGGGGAAGTTGATTCTGGAATCAAAAAAAAGATTGCATCTTTCTGCAACGTGAGCGGGGACGCTGTTTTTGTCTCACCCGACATTGAGAAATCCGTCTACGAGCTTCCGAAAATTTTCCATGAGCAGGAACTCGACAAAGTGATTCTGAGAAAAATGGAATTCGAAGGCAGGACGACCGACATCAGAGAGTGGACTGATTTTCTGGACAAGCTCAACAATCCGTCGGAAAAAATCCGCATAGGGATGGTCGGAAAAAAAGACTTCCTTGACGAATGTTTCAAATCCGTGCAGGAATCCCTTTTCCACGCTGCAGTCACCGCACACAACGCTGAGATTGAAATCAAAAAGATTGACTCCGAGCTTCTTGAGACATCCGAAAGCTATTCCGTCATGGACTCTGCGTTCGAAGGTGTGGACGGAATTATCATACCCGGAAACTACGGACAGCGCGGATTCATGGGACTTCTGAAAAGCGTCAATTATGCAAGGACAAAACAGATACCCTACCTGGGTATAGATCTTGGAATGCAGCTCATGGCCATTGAGACGGCGAGAAACCTTTGCGGATGGAATGACGCAGATACCACCGAATTCATCTCAAACACAAAGCACCCCATAATCTCTTTGCCGGAAGAGCAGCCGGGTCCCTACGCCGGAATCATGAAACTTGGCTCGGAGGAAGTTAGACTTGAGGAAGGAAGCCGCATAAAATCAATCTACGGCACACAGGTGATTAACGAAAGGCACAGATCGAAATACACATTTGACCGACGCTACACGAAGGACATGACGGAGCATGGTCTGATTACATCCGCAAAAAGCATGTCGGACGGACAGACTGAAGCCTTTGAATGGAAGAATCATCCGTGGGGAATCGGAGTGCAGTTTCATCCAGAGTTCGTAAGCAGGCCATTTAAGCCTCATCCGCTTTTCGTCTCTTTTATAAAAGCCGCGCTTGAAAACTCGAAGGAAAACAAGAGATGAAAAAAATTCCCCCGCTGTTTTTCTCAGTCCTGACTTTCTTACTTTTCTCATGCTCGCTGAAATATGACGAGGGAGTATCCGTTGAGGACAAAGTTCCCGAGCTTGTTTTTTACGGTGCGGAGTTCACAAGATACACGGACTCTTCCCCTTCGTTCAGACTGAGCGCTGAGCATCTGGAGCAGTACAAGGACAACGGAGCTTCCTATGCGGAGAACGCAAGTTTTGCGACATGGACAAAGGAGCGTGAAACAGATACGGAAGGCAGATGCGGATTTTTGAGCCTTGACACAAAGAACAAAGTCTACAGTCTTTTCAATGAGATAGAAATAAAAAGCAAAAACCAGAACCTTGAGATTTCAGCAGAGAACCTGAGGTGGAACGGCAACACTGAGCAGCTCACGGCAAGCGCGGGAGAGACGGTTCGCATAAAAAAAGACGGACTTGAAATGGAAGGCTCCGGATTTTCTGCCAGCGGAATCAGCAACTCATTTTCTTTTAAGTACGAAGTGAGCGGAACATTCACGGATTCAGAGGAACAAAATCCTGATGAGGAAATCAAAACGGAGGCGGAAAGATGAGACATTTTTTCAAGAGATTTTCCATTGCGGTTTTTCTTTCTCTCATTTTCACATCATACTCTGAGACAATCACGTTCAGGGCGGACAGGATGAGCGGAAGCACGAAAAAGAACGCCGAAAAAACAATGCTCTCCGGGAACGCTTCAATCACAACGGAAAACATGGAGCTTTCCGCGGAATCAATTGAGCTTTCGGGAAAGGACTTCCGTTTCATCACTGCAAGCGGAGGCGTCACGGGAAAAATAAAGGACAGCGGCATGGACTTCACGTGCGAGACAATGAGCTATGACAGAGACAAAAAAATCGCGACTTTGAAAAACACTGTTCATCTTGTGGACACGCAAAACGATGTGACGGCGGACGCGGAGATAATTGACTACAATCAGAACACTGAAATCGCCGTAATGCAAATCAACGTAAATCTGGTGCAAAAGGAAAACACATGCACGGCAGCAAACGCGGTATATCAGAAAAACCAAAAGATGCTGATTCTGACAGGAAATCCCACGGTGCAGCAGGGAAGCGATTTGTTCAGGGCACAGGAAATCTCGCTCAACATGGACACGAATGAAATCACTTTGGACGGAAGAGTACGCGGGTCCGTTTCAGCTGAGTCAAAACCTGCTGCGGTTCAATCTGCCGAGGAAAAAAAGGAGGGAGCGCAATGAGCGAAGAGGATTTGTTTTCGATTCATCAAAACGACGCGGAATCTGAAACTGAAAAAAAAATCAGCCTTGAAAAAAAAGACGATGTGCAGGTCGAAAGCGAAAATGATTTTCCTGGACACACGCTCAGAGTTTCGTCCCTCCACAAGGCATTCGGACGCAAGCAGGTCGTAAAGGGAATCGAGTTTGCAATGCACACGGGAGAGGTCCTTGGTCTTTTAGGTCCGAACGGCTCCGGAAAAACGACGACATTTTACATGATTGTCGGATTCTACAAACCCACGAGCGGAGAAGTCTACATGGACAGCACTCGGATTACGGGACTTCCAATGTACAAGAGGGCAAAAATCGGAATCTCATATCTGCCGCAGGAGCCATCGGTTTTCAGAAAACTCACGGTCGAGGAAAACATCTATTCCATTTTGGAGACGAGACGTGATTTGAACAAGGCGCAGAAAAAAAAGCAGCTCGAGGATTTGATTGAGGAATTTTCCATAGGCAGAATCAGAAAGCAGCCGGCCTACACGCTTTCGGGAGGAGAAAGACGAAGGACCGAGATTGCGCGCTCCCTTGCCATTGAGCCGAAGTTTTTGCTTTTGGACGAGCCCTTTGCCGGAATAGACCCCATTGCGGTTGCCGACATCAAGGAAATCATCAGGCTTTTGAGCAAGAGGGGAATCGGAGTTCTGATTACCGACCACAACGTGCGCGACACACTTGAAATCACCGACCGGGCAATCATCATCTCAACCGGAGAGATTGTCACTCAGGGAAACAAGGAGGAAATCCTGCAGTCCCCCAAGGCACGAGAGATTTATCTGGGAAAAGATTTCTCCATGTAAAAATGTCGCCTGATTTGCGCCCCTTTGCTTACCGTCGGTTTTCTGTTGAAGTCCCAGTTGCAAAAGTGATATAACATTTGTAGTGAAGAGGCATTATGAAGCGGGATTGAGCCTGATAAACAGTTTCAAATAATCCGTACACAGTCAACGGAAATAAACTTGGATGCGTCCTTTATGATTGGCGGCAAACCGGGTGGCATCATTGCTTTTTCCGCCCGCTTTTTCATTTCTATCAAAACACCCGGATGTCCTGTCGGGGCAAAAAGACAATCTGCAAATTTTGTAGTATCATCTGAAAACTTTATCCTTGATTCAAAAGTTCCACCGGCAGTAACAACATCTTCATAACCGAAAATTTGGAAAAAATGATTAAGAAATGTCTGTGCCTCTCCTTTTTCGTCACCCTTTAGTGATTTTGCGAATGTAATAAACTCTTCAGCTGATTTCATTTTTTTGCTCCAAACACTTTTACCATTATATCATATTGTGTTTTTTTTTGTTCTATACATCCTCCATGGAAAAATAAGAAAAAAACTTGCCACATTCAAAGGGAGCGAGATTGTGACAAATTGTCACGGACTGAAATTACCAGCTTCCAGTAGCTTTTTCTATCAAACTGTATTATAATAGATTTTGGAGATAAACATGGATATCAATTCCTCCGTTTACAAACTCTACGGTTTGACGAAAGAGGAAATTGCCGTGGTGGAAGGAAAGTAGATGCTAATTTTGAAGAATGATGTTATAATGTATTGATAGGAGGTATTAAAATGGCAATGACAGCAGTTTCCATAAAAATTCCTGATACTATGACCGAATTCACAGTCGTTGAGGATGAAAAATCAGAATTGCTGAGAAACGCAATGATTTTGTTTCCCTATATTCAGAATGAAACTATTTCTCATGGGAAAGCGGCGGAAATACTCGGAATTCACAAACTCGATTTGATTTCTCTATACAGCAGTCTTGGACTTTCATATTTAGACCAAACACGGGAAGAACTTCAAAGCGACATCGCCGTGCTAAAAAAAATACGGAGAAATGCTGTATGACGGTCATCTCTGACACAACTCCCATTATCTCACTCATAAAAATCAATAAACTCGATTTGCTCGAAAAACTTTTTGGTGAAATTCTTATACCAGAGGCTGTCTATCGGGAACTTACGACAAATATTTTTTTTGAAAATGAGGCTGAAATTGTAAAAAAAGCTGATTTTCTAAAAGTCACGGCAGTCAAAAATCAGCAGTCGTTAGCGATTTTGCAAACAGTAAGCGGTCTTGATGACAGTGAAAGCGAAGCCATCGTAATTGCAGGAGAACTAAACTCTGATGTCCTTATAATAGACGAACGCAAAGGTCGAAAAATTGCACAAAAACTAGGTATTCCTATCACTGGAACAGTTGGTATCCTTATACAAGCCTTCAATGAGAAAATGCTTTCAAAAGATGATGTCAAAGCGAGCTTTGAATTACTTAAAGACAGCAATATTCGACTAAGTGACAAACTTATTCAAGAAGCTTTGGATCTGCTTTAGCAAAATACAAGATTGCCGTGGTGAATCGCGTTAGCGATGAAAAAATCCGTTTGTTATCCATTTTATGATTTTAAACAAGCGGATTGGTTCGCATCTAACGATGCTCACATATTTTCTCGGATTTGTTAAGTCTACTTAACAAAATTTACACAAAATCGTTAACTCGACTTAACAAAATCAAGCAAAAATTGTTAACTCCACTTAACAAACGCTGATCTACATGATTTGATGCTCGCTGTTTTTAATCCCGGACAAGATACGTCTCCATTTCTCCGAATCCCTTGATGTTCGTCACAGGCTGCGCTTCAAGCGTGTGGTTTCCCTCTAGTTTTTTCGCAAGGTAGGGAGAGACCGCGATTCTGTCAGGAACGCCGTAGGACTCCATCCTTGAGGCAAGGTTCACGGCCTCTCCCCAAAGGTCATAGATGAATTTTTTCTTTCCGATGATTCCCGCGACAACAGGCCCCGTGTTGAGTCCAATTCTCACCTGAATGTTCGTGCCGTTTCTTTTGTTGAATCCCTCAAGCAGCTTCAGGACGGCAAAGGCGAACCTCAGCATCTCCTCGTGGTTTTCCTCATAATAATCCGGGATCCCGGCGGCTGCCATGTAGGAGTCTCCCATCGTCTTGATTTTCTCCACGCGGAACACACCCAGAAGGTCGTCAATCTGGGAGAAAAATTTATTCAGAAGGAACACAATCTTCTGCGCTCCTATGTCATTCGAAAGCTTGGAGAAATTCACGAGGTCAAGGAACATGATCGTAACGTCATTGAACTGCTCGGTGAAAGTTGAGTTTGAGTCCTTCAACCTGTCGGCGACCGACTCAGGAAGGATGTTCAGAAGAAGCTCCCTGTTCTTTTTGTTCGCGTTGTTCAGTGCCTTGATCATCTTCATGTCGGGATTCTCAATCGTGAAGTACATTATCATTATGGTGGCCGCGGTTCCGAATCCGATTATGAGAAGCTCTTTGTTGAACATTTGCACGATGGCGATGATTCCTTCCATAATGCAGAAGCTGTAGATGGAAAGCTGCCTTGCGGGAGGAATATTTTTGATGTTGATGAGGAGGACGAAAATCACATAGATTACGGCAAGTGTGGAGAACATGTAAACCGTGTCGCTCGCAGGTCCGTAGCTGTAGATGAACTTTCCCTCGCCTCCGTAAAAAAGATCCCGCATGATTACGAGAACGCAGCATACAGTCAGCGCGGCAAAAATCATCACTGCCTGGGCAAGCTTCATTTTTTTCTTCCATCCCGGCATTGAGGAATAGATTGTGTTCGAGAGAGTGTACAATGCGACGCAAGCGATGTAGGAAAGCATGGCGACAAGATATCCCTTTGAGAGAAAAGCGTTGAGCCTTGGACAAAGCTCCCTGTTCGTGATTGTGATGACGCTCGCGATGTCAAGGATGAGCTCAAGCACAGTGATTATGAGCAGGGCCCGGTAGATTGAATTCTGCAGGGAGTGAAATCTTTCTTTCGCAAAAAAAACAACGAGCAGAATCAACACGACGATTAAGCCCGCAATCTGAAACTCTATGTTATACGGCATTATGTACATTATAAATCAGAAAATGAAATTTTACAAGGTCCCGTTCCAAGAAGCCGCTGATTAATTCAGAACGATGTCATTATCGGGCTCAAAGAATGTCATTATCAGACTCCAAAAATGTCATTGTCGGGCTCAAAAATTGTCATTATCGGGCTTGACCCGATAATCTCTATCAACAGGGATTGCCGGATCAAGTCCGGCAATGACACAATGGCGCAAAGGCAATGACACGATGCTATAAATCAGTGGTTCCCTACTCCCAGTAAAAGTCAGTGATTTTGACGCTTGAAGTTTCCGGAGTGATTTCGTAAAATCGGTTCGGCTCGTAATCAGCGTCCTCGTATCCGCCCTGAGCCGCGTAGTATTCGCTTTCTGTGTCGCCTCCTCCACCGATGTCAACCACAAGAGTTTCTCCGTCATCGGCAATGAAAAAATTCATGTGGGAATCCGCTGTGTGAAGATAAAATCCAAAGTCCACCTTGTGACTTCCCGCACCCTTGAACATTCCACCCTTTCCGTCCACGACCTCAAGGCTCGCGTCTCCGTCGGTGTAAAGGTCATAGCGAGAGCTGAAGTCCTGGGCAGATCTTTCCAATTTTGAAAGACGCATTATTGTCTCTACGGCACGGCTGAGTTTTTCCTTGTCCGCGTCATTCCCGATCAGTTTCTTTGCGAACGAAAAAATCAAGTGCAGGTCCTCGAAGGTCTGTTCGCCAGGTGATCAATGCCGTCGTGAAGGTATCCCGTCTCGTCGTCAATGTAATGCTCAAGCAGTTTCCGTGCGACGTCTATTCGGTTTGACTGTGAGGCGTGAAGATAGTCGAAAAGACAGCGCGCGGTGGATCCCTCCTTTTCAATGACAGAAGCCGGTAAAAGATTTTTCTCCCACCCGTCGTTGCAGTTGATGTCGGTCAGAAGCATGAAGGCGATGTCTCCGTCGGTAAGCGGGGAAGCGATGTCGGGGATAAAAAAATTCGTCGGCTCCCCGCAAATCATACGGCGGATCAGATAATAATTTGTCTTTGTCCCTCGTCTAACATAAGCGTCGTAAAGTTTGTTTCCGCTCGAAGGATATGTGTCAAGGGAATGGAGCTCGACAAAGGACTCCTCCGATGAATCTGGCTTCTCAGAAAAATCCTGATTTTTTGGCTTTGCGCTTGCAAGGAGCTTCTCGAAATCTTTTTCCTCGCGTCCGTCAAAATAATCCAGGCGGTAAAGGCTCTTCGGAAAAAAGACAATCTCCGAGTAACGCTTTCCGCTCAGGGTGTTCCAGTTGATGACCTTGAAGATGAGAAAATTGCAGGTTGTTGTCCCGCCGTCCTTGTAATGCATAACGCAGGATGAAAAGAGAAGGGAGAAAATCAATATGGCAAAAAGAGACATCTGTTTTTTCATGCCGAAATCCGCCTCCATTTTTCACTCAGAAAAAAAAATCCATCTTGCCTTACACGTTGCGAATATCCTCCAGCTCACCGAAGGAAGAATCAAACAGATTTTTAAAATCATCCATGCTGATTCCTGTGACACGGAGAGTTACTTTTCTCAAGCCAGCATCCTCCACGTCAGCCGTAACCAAAGAAACGATGTTCCCGTTTTTTGCGGCAAGTGATTCTGCAAACCGGCTCAAGACACCAGGCTCGTCCTTCATTGTAAAAGTGGCGCGCACACCTGCATGTCGGGTTCCGAACATAGCGATGAAAGCCTTGAACAAATCACTTTCGGTGACAATGCCCACGAGCAGCTTGTCCCTCATCACAGGAAGACAACCGATGTCGTAGTCATTCATAAGACGGGCGGCCTCCTCCACGGTCTCATTCTCGCCGACCATCTTGACTTTTTTCACCATGATTTTTTCCACGGTAAGCTTGCTCAGAAGATATCCCATCTCGAATACATCCAGAGTCGTCGCGTCGGAAGGAGATGCCTTGAGCAAATCATTCTTCGTGATGATTCCCGAAAGAGCTCCGTTTTTATCAAGCACGGGGAGTTTGTTCACCTCGTTTTTCTGCATGATTTTTTTTGCCTCAAGCACGGATGCGTCCGCACTGACCGTCACCGGATTTTTTTTCATAACGTCCTTAACAAACATTTCTTTCCTCCTTGTTTTTAGGCCCCAAGATACGCCGCCTTAACAGCACTGTCCTTTATCAAATCCTCAGCCTTTCCGCTCTTGGTAATCTCCCCGGTTTCCAAAATGTAGGCGCGGTCAGAGATGGAAAGAGCCTTGTAAGCGTTCTGCTCCACCAGCACGATTGTAGTTCCGTTCTCATTGATTTTTTTTATGATGCTGAAAATCTCGTCAACCAGAATCGGCGCAAGTCCCATGCTCGGCTCATCCAAAAGCAAAACCTCAGGTCGGCTCATCAGGCTTCTTCCCATGGCAAGCATCTGCTGCTCACCTCCGCTCAAAGTCCCGGCATCCTGCTTGAGTCTTTCCTCCAACCTTGGAAAAAGACTGAAAACCCATTTCATGTCAGACGCAATTTCTTCCTTGTCCTTTCTGGTGTAGGCTCCCATCAAAAGATTGTCCCGCACTGAAAGATTCGCGAACACACGTCGTCCTTCCGGCACCTGGATTAGATTTTGCCTCACGATTTTATCCGGCGAGAGATTCGTTATGTCATTGCCCCGGTAAGTGATTGTGCCGCTCTCTTTTTTTATCAGGTTGCTGATTGCGTGGAGTGTCGTAGTTTTTCCGGCGCCGTTTGAACCAATCAGCGAAATGATTTCTCCCTTTTCCACATCAAAGGAGATTCCACGGAGCGCCTTGATTGCACCATAAGAAACGACCAAATCTTTTATCTCAAGTTCGCGTTCACCCATCACTCTCCTCCTTCAGCCTCAAATTCAGAACCGAGATACGCTTTGATTACATCCGGGTCCTTTTGTATTTCAGAAGGAAGTCCCTCTGCAATTACACGCCCGTAGTTCAAAACCAAAAGTCTCTCACAGATGCCCATAACAAGCTTCATGTCATGCTCAATCAAGAGGACGCTCAGATTGAATTCCTTCCTGATAAAAGAAATCATTTTCATAAGCTCCTCGGTTTCCTGTCCGTTCATTCCTGCGGCAGGCTCATCCAAAAGCAAAAGTTTCGGTCCGCTTGCAAGAGCCCGGCAGATTTCAAGTTTTCTCTGTTCCCCATAAGGAAGATTTTTTGCAAGCTCATCCTTTTTGTCATCCATGTGAAAGAGCGAAAGAAGATGCGTGACCTTCTCCTCCATCAGTTTCTCATCTTTTCTGAACCGCGATGTCCTGAACTCAACGTCAAAAGGATTCACTCCCCTGCTCTGATGAAGCGCAATCTTCACGTTGTCAGCCACGGTCAGGGCGTTAAAAAGACGGATGTTCTGAAAGGTACGGGCGATGCCAATCTTGTTGAGTTGTGCCGGTGACTTTCCGCTTATGACCTGAAGCTGTCCGTTTTTTCCGATGAAAGTAATGGCTCCCTCGGTCGGCTTGTAGATTCCAGAAAGCATGTTGAACACGGTTGTCTTTCCGGCTCCGTTTGGTCCAATCAATCCAATCAGCTCGCCCTGATAAAGCTCCAGGTTAAAATCAGAGACGGCGCGAAGTCCTCCAAACTGAATGGAAATATTTTTTGCCCTCAAAAGCAGTTCTCTTTTTTCTTCCATAAATCAGTCCTTCCTCCCGTCAGAATTTCCGCCTGATTTTTCCACGGATTTTTTTCTTGCAAAAAGCGATGTGATTTTGTCAAAGCCCCTTACAAAACTCAGCTCTCGAGTTCCCAAAAGTCCCTGCGGTCTGAAAAGCATTACTAGAATCAAAAGGACCGGATAAATGAGAAGCCGGTAAGTGCTCAAGAACCTGAGTGACTCAAGCAGGATTGTCATGACAAAAGCCGCGACGACGCTACCGGTGACGCTACCCATTCCGCCAAGGACAACATAGGTCAGATGAGTGATTGAGTTGTTGAATGATGCCATGTCAGGCTTGATGAATCCGATGAAAGGCGCATAAAGTGCTCCACCGATTCCACCGATAAATGCCGCGATGACAAATCCAATCATCTTGTAACGGAACACGCTGATTCCGCTGCTGTTTGCCGCAACCTCATCCTCACGCACCGCAAGAATCGCACGTCCGTAAGTTGAGCGCAGGAAATTCTGCAGGAATAAAATCACAAGCACGAGAGTCCCGATTATGGCAAGGTAGGAAAGCGTCGCACCGAAATCAAGTGAGTTCGTAAAAATCGTCGGGAACGTCATTCCGTTCGGTCCTCCCGTCAGCGATTTCAAATTCAAAAGCACGACGCGGATTATCTCACCGAATGCCAGAGTAACGATCGCAAGATAGTCGCCCTCCAATTTCAAAGTCGGAAAGCCGATTAAAAATCCGAAGAAAGCCGCAATGAGTCCTCCAAGGATGACGGAAAGAGGAAGGGGCACTCCGCATTTTGTACAAAGGAGAACAACTGAGTAAGCACCGATCGCCTGAAAACCTGCCTGTCCCAAAGAAAGCTGTCCGGTGATTCCGCATACCATGTTTACGGAAATTGCCATGATTGCGTTTACTCCGGCAAGACTTACAATCTGCGCGGTAAATCCGTCAATCACGCCAAGGTAGATGAGCAGGGTCGGAACAGTCAGCACAAAGACTGCGGCAAGGGATGGAATCAATATGTTTCTGAGCATTTTATTTTTCATTTCAAGTCCTCCCTCTCAAACTTTTACGACGCGCTTTTTGCCAAGAAGTCCGGCAGGCTTAACGAGCAGCATCAAAATCAAAATGGAATATGAGATGGCATCGGCATACTGGGATGACACGTAGGCTTTTACAAGAGTCTCAAGAACTCCAAGCAGAACTCCACCAAGCATCGCACCCGGCACGGAACCGATTCCACCAAGGACAGCCGCGACGAACGCTTTCAGTCCGGGAATGTAGCCCATGGTAGGCTCAATCTGGGGATAGGCGGTCGCATAAAGGACACCTCCGGCACCTGCGAGAACGGAACCGATAACAAAAGTAATCGCGATGATTCTGTTCACATTGATTCCCATGAGACTTGCGGCTCCAAGGTCATAGCTTACGGCCTGCATCGCCTTTCCGGTTTTCGTGTAATTAATCAGCACGTTCAAAAGCAGCATGAGGATTACGCAGGACACAATCACTATGAGCTGTATGTTTGAGATTGAGATGAGACCGTCAGGATATTTCGCGGTGGAAAGTTTCCATGTCACGATCGGGAGAGTCGGAAATGGTCTTGAGTTCGGACCGACAAACGGAAGCACGCGCATGAGATTCTGCAAAATCAGCTCGACGGCGATTGCGGTAATCAGGGAGTTCAACCTTGGGGCGTTCCTCAAAGGACGGTATGCACATCGTTCGATGACCAGACTCAAAAGAGCGCAGACAATCATTGCGGCAAAAAGGGCAAGACAGAATCCTGTCGGTGTAGGTCCTGTTGCGCGAAGGACGAAATATCCGGCGTAAGCTCCGACCATCATCACGTCTCCGTGCGCGAAATTTATCAGCTTGACGATTCCGTAGACCATGGTGTAGCCCAATGCAATCAGCGCATAGATTCCACCGAGCGACAGACCGTTCACAAGCTGTTTCAGAAAAGTATCAATATGAAATCCCACTTTTTCCTCCGAAACATTTTTTTCAAATTACCGGAAAGATTATATCACATTTTCAATTAAAGAAAAAGAGGGAGAAAGCTGCGTGTAGAAGACAAGCCATTGATTTTTTTATGTTTATTTGAGAAAATATATCCGCAACTTGAAAAACAAAAAAAGGAGACTGATTTTATGAGAAAGTTGATTTTTTTCCTCCCGCTGATTTTTTCCGCTGTCATTTTTTCATCCTGCCTTTCCGTCGCTGAGGCTGAGATGTTCGGGGAGCTTGCTGTAGATCCTGTGGAGATTATGGTGAGCGTCAAGGAAGGATCCGTCCATGTGTTCGGTTTTGAAAAATGCATCCTGCAGACTAGCAAGGGAAAGAATGTTCCAAGAAACGGACCCGCCCAAATCAACGCGTTCCTAAGCGACACATCCCTTGCAGGAAATTATCTGAAAAAAGAAATCGAATACGGATTCCAGGTCGTGCTCACGATACAGAACTCAAATCCCGAGAGCGGAAAAGCAGTGATAGATGTCCTGGACGAACACGGAAACCTTAGGACATACACGCTCGACTCCACTACCCCGTCGCAGATGCTTGAGTTCAAGAACAAACCGATGCCGTAATTGAGAATTAGCCCGAATATCGATTTTTATACTCTATGCAAATTTATCAGAGAATTTCTTTATTTTTGTGACTCAGCTGAACGATTACGAAAATCCGGAATAAAGGAACTTATCGAAGAAGGGTCTGTCACACGGATTTGGAAAAATCTAACGATTTTTCCTTATTTGAAGTTTGAGGATATTCCGTAGTCTATAAGCTGAAATGACATAGCCTTGTGAAACTTGATGTTTGGGCAAATTATAGAAACCCTTCAGTAGATTTTTATAATCTCAAATTCTCAAAATCAATGTGCATACGGCTTCTCAATTCCAATATCGAATTTATTCAGCATCAATATAAATTCCTTTATCAAGAGCCGTTTTTCTATAGAAAGTTTTTCTACCCCGGAAAAGGTTTCAACAATATTATTTACAGCAAGATTTTTATCAGCATTTTTTCCTGTCACAAGATATTCCACCGACACATTTAGAGCCGCCGCTATCTTCACCGCAACATCAGCAGGAGGAATGGAACCTCTGGAACTTAGATATCCTTCCAAAGTACGTTGTGAGATCCCAGTTTTTGACGCAAGCTCTTTCACACGAATATCCTGAAAATCCATTTCTGACCGCAATGTCTGTTTAAATATAGAATCCATATACCTTATATACTTTATTTTGCGTAGAAACTACTTGAAAAAACTACATTTCACGTATAGAATAGAAATATATACGTAAATTGTAGCGTATTATCAAGCATTTCAACTACAAGCTGCGTACAACACAAGTTTTTGGAGGCAAATATCATGTTCTGCAAATATTGCGGCAAAGGAATTTCAGACAATGCAATGTTCTGCTCAAAATGCGGGAAACAACTAACATCTCCAAAGGAAAGTGCTTCTAAGTTGCAGACAGAAAATGAACCAGAACAGTGTAAGGAGACGGAAGCAGAAATAAAACCACATGATAATGAAAGTGAAAAAAAATCAGAGGTGGAATCGGCGGAAGAAAAGCACAAATTCTGCCGCTACTGTGGAGCAAAGATTTTGGCCTCATCAATTTTTTGTCCGAAATGCGGAAAGCTCTTAGAAACCAACAATACAACACAAGATAATAATGTCTTTGAAAAACTTGGCATCGGAGGCAAAAGTGCAAAGATAGATTTAAGCGTAAAGTTCCCGGTAAAAAATCTTTTTGTAAATGTTCTCAAAAGACATACGTCACAGGAACGAGGCGAGATTTTAAAAGCAGGCATGGATTCTGAAAAAGTTCCAAGTAACATAAAAATCACAGAGGAAAGTCTCTGCCCGTGGTTTTACTCACGCATATTCATAATACTCCTTTCAGTGTTTATCATTTTTGAAATCTGCCTTATGAATTTCAACAACTCGAACGTGATGCCAGGAGTAATGATTATCGGCTCGCTAATGATGCCATTCGCAATACTCACGATGTTTTTTGAGTTGAATCTTTACAGAGACGTAAGTTTTTTCAAAGTAATCGGCATCTTTCTTCTTGGAGGCTCAGTTTCGCTCCTCTTTACGCTTTTTCTTTATACAATAATTCCGGGGGGAAACGGTTATGGACTTATAGGAGCATCCATCGTCAGCATAACGGAAGAAATCGGAAAGGCTGTAATTGTAATTGCAATTTTGAAGAGAAGCAAAAATATATCAGTCCTAAAGGGGCTTTTGATTGGCAGTGCTGTTGGAGCAGGATTTGCAGTCTTTGAGAGTGCTGGCTACGCATTCAACATTTTTCTTGACGCACATGACTATAACAATTTCTATTATGATTACGTAGATTCACTCGGTGCTATGAATTTTACAATTTTCCTGCGCTCTATCCTGGCATTCGGAGGGCATACAGCATGGGCAGCCATTGAAGGAGCTGCCTTTGCACGAGAGAAAAAGATAAACAAAGCTTTTATGAAAGCATTCGGGGTATGTTTTGCACTTCACGCCATTTGGGACATGAATACCCCCTTGCAATATCTTAAACTTATAGTGCTTTGTCTTGCAGCGTGGTGGGTGATTCTCAGACAACTCGGAAAATTTATT
Source organism: Treponema sp. UBA3649 (assembly GCA_002373325.1). Taxonomy (GTDB): domain Bacteria; phylum Spirochaetota; class Spirochaetia; order Treponematales; family Treponemataceae; genus Treponema_D. The sequence continues at coordinate 26,734 of DFKI01000023.1, read as the reverse complement.
GCAGAGAATAAATAAAAACAGCCGGAGGAAAAAATGTTCTGTAAGTACTGTGGAAAAGAAATGGACGAGGACTCTTTGTTTTGCCCAAAGTGCGGAAAGCAAGTAGCGTCAGGAAAAGCAACTGATACAGAGACTGAGAATTCAACGGCTCAGAAGAGCGTACCAACAACAGCACAAAAAGCTGAAAAGGAAACTTCAAAAGAAGAGGTGCAAGAAGGAAATAAAGTCACGGAGGAATCTATTACCAAGGCAAAGAAAGGAAAAACGAAGACTGGTATAAAGATTATTCTCGCTGTGCTTGTACTGGTGGCAATTGTAGTGGGACATTTCTGTTACAATATACATTGCGCTGATATAAAGTATTCAGCGAGCGTAGAAGCACAAAAACGCTTTAATGATACGGTTGACAAATACAATGCTAATAAAAACACTGCCAATGCAGAAGATTCGTCTCGTGCGGGATTGGATATGATTGAAGCTTATCTGGAGTATTACAAAGGAGTGGTGAAAGTTAAAGGTTTCAGTGATTACTCAGAAATGAACAGCCACATAGACGACACAATAGCTCTAGTAGAAAGAAATCATAGTATTCATGGTCCATATCGAGAAGAAGTTATAACCACCCATTCCAAAGGATTTTTTTATGGAGACAGTACAAAAACGACAACTTATACTTACGGAGAAACAGATAAATTCAGGAATTATTTTGACAAAAGGATTGATTCTTTGAAAGCCGAGTGGAAAAGGGTCAGACGATAAATCTTTGATGAGCAAGGAGTATATATTATGGATTATGTTATTGAAGGAACAATATCAGAATTATCATTTGATGAAAACTATTTTTCACTTTCTGGTACAGAGGGATATGCTTTAAAACACGGTGACAAAAAATATAATGTTCTTTGTCCTAAAGACATGCCAGAAAAAAATAAATATGCACAATCTGTTGTTCTATCACAAGATTTTCATTTTCCAATTCAAGGTGATAAAGAGTTGCTCTTACATGCGCTGTCATCAAATAAAAAAATAAGAATTAGGCTTTCCGTCAATATAACAGAGGTTTATATCGATTTACAAAAAGTAAAAGAAGGAAATGCTGAATCATACATTTCGCTTCTCTCGGAGTAGCTCCTATGACAACAGACTACTCCCCAATAAATTCTGAAGTTCTCGTTTTTATCGGTGCAGGAGCGACAGCCTCACTTGGTATGCCGACAAGTGACACTCAGACAAAAATTTTTAGGAACCTGTGCGAGGAGAAAAAAACGAAAGAAGAAATTCTGTCAGAACACTTTTCAGGGAGCGATTTGAAAAAAACAATTAGTTTCCTTGAGTTGCTTGACGGAGATGGAATCAATTTTTTTGAAGTCAGCGAAAAAGACTTGGACAATGCGAAAATAATTTATGGCAACCATGAGGCGACACTTCTCAGAAAAAGGACTCTTGAACTACGCTCTGAATATGACTGGAATGCTGCGAAAGAAATTCTGAAAATTTGTCCATACAATCATAATAATGACAATCTTATTCGCGACGCATATTCAATCATAGACAAGAAATTGCTTACACACCAATCCCTAAAGGTCTATACGAACGGTGAGGAAGTGATTCTTTCGGAATCGCGTTTGCTCGGTGCAAGAAATTTTCTGACGCTTTTCATAAACATGCTCTTTGCATCAGTCTGGAACAAAATCACAACGGAAGAAGAGAAAGCGGAGAGCTTCTGCATATACAAAAGGTTCATCAATTCATTTGACATTCTCATGCAAAAGGAAGCACATGACTTTCATCGCAAATATAGCACGAAAAATCGTGAATTTTATCTTTTTACGGCATCATTTGTTTCATTCAATTTTGAGATGTTTTTCCCATGGATTCTTATGAACTCACATTATGAACTGAACCATCGAAAGTCTTACATTGAGGACAGCCCCTTAAAACTTTGGCTCGATTTTGGTTGCGAACATCGCGGACGAAAAACTGATAATGATGGAAATCTTGTTTCAACTCTTGAATTTACAGAGGCAGTTGCAAGCAGGGAAAATGAGGACGAACACAACGGAAGCGAGATAAACAGATGCGGAAAGTTTTATTTTGCACACGGCTCCTCAAACTGGAGAGAATGTCCTGTATGCGGACGAATGACTTTTTATAACGGTGACTCAAAATTAAAATGGCAATACAAATCAAAGCAGCTTATCCCACCATTTCCTATTCCTCTTTTTGAAAATGAAAAATTAACTGAACTTACCAAGAAGGAAAAAGAATGGCGTGAGAAAAATTTGGAATTCGATGCATTGCAATGTATGCACTGCGGTTCAAAAACTCTCGCATCCAACGCACCTATGATTATGCAGACGATGTACAAATCAACTCCGACATCTTTTCTGGAAGAAATACAACGAAATGTAAAAGTCAGCATTGAAAAGGCAAGGCATATAATTCTCCTTGGATATAGTCTCCCGGTTGACGATACAATTTGGCAGCAAGCCTTTGCGGAGGGAGTCCGGTCAAGAATTGAAACAAATCAAAAAGCATACTGCACAGTTGTCGTGGGGCACAAAGGCGAAAAGAAATGGATTTATTCAGACGAACTGGACTCATATATCAGCAGATATAAAAATGCAGACGCAACTTATGGAGTTTCCGCCATTGAGAATGCGATTGCAATTTTTGAAAAGAAAAATGTCCGTGCATGGACAGGCGGAATTCCGCAGGTTTTCGGCAACGGAACTGAAAGCGATGTGAAAGAATTGTTCTACCCTGATTTTATAATCTGGAACGGAACAAGACTTGAAAAATAAAATGGAGATCTGAAAAGTATGGAAAACCTTCTTTTATTTGATTCTGCCGGTTTTCAAGATTACGAATACTGGCAATATACAGATAAAAAAATCATGAAGAGAATAAATGAGCTGATAAAATCAATACAGCGTGAAGGGGCTCTTACAGGACTAGGAAAGCCTGAGGTCTTAAAAGGAAAAGGATGCTATTCGCGAAGGATAGATGAGAAAAACAGGCTCGTCTATAATTTTAATGAGGATGGTGGTTCCCGGCGAACCATGATAACATCATGCCGAAACCATTATCCAGACACAATGAGCAAAGAGAAGAAATCCTTGCTGCAAGGACTTCAAATTTAAATAAACGAGGAGAAGAGCATGAATGACGAAGAAATCAAAGCCGAAATGCAAAAGTATACGGATGCTTTGGCAAAATTAAAATATGAAGCCTATAATGAGGCATGGGAAAAAATCGAAGAGGAATCTGAGGGTGATAATGAAAAAGTAAATGCGATATTCCATGAAATTATGCACTCATATTTTGGGCGAGCCAAAGAACAGTGTCACAACATTGCAATGGAATGCCTTAATAAAATTCTCACATCGGAACTAAAAGTCTTTATCAAAAACCTTTGTCTGGACAGACTTCATTATCCAGACGATCCAGCATTTTATAAGATGTTTGGCGAATATCCAAAAGTGGGGGATAAAATAAAAACAGAGGAAGCTTACGCTCTAGGTTTTGATGACGATATGCGAGATACACTAGATCATGAGAACTCTTGCTACATTTGGGAAACATGGATAAATGGCGAGAGATGGTGGGAAATAACCGATCTACATGAACCAAGCGAAAAAGAAATAATTGAAAATCGAAAGCAAATGAAAGCTCTTTCGGATGCAAAACGAATGATTTCAACGAATGAAAAGCTTAGCGAAGAGAATAAAGAGGAGCTGTTTAATTTATTAAACCAAATAAATCCTTCTCATTCGTTTAAATTCTAAATACCTCAGCAAATTAATAGGTTAATATTGTTATAATAATAAGGAGAAAAAAATTATGTTCTGTGAGTATTGTGGAAATCAATTGGATGATGACGCACTGTTTTGTACAAAATGTGGAAAAAGTATTAAAGAAAAAATGGAGAATGCTTCCGAAAAAATTTCTTTAGAAAAACAAGAGAAATGTGATGATTCGAAAATTCCTACGGAAAAAAATCATCCAATTGTAAAAAAACTTTGCAACATTTTTTCAATATGCTTTATCATTGTGGCTTTGTATTTTGCAATTGCCATGATGCTGGGTGGTATAGCTGGAGAACCTTATGCGTCAGGAACATGTTTTTCTGTTGGTCTTAATTTCTTCTTCGTGGGAATCCTTCTTTATGAAAAATCAAATAAATCAAAAGCTCTAAAAGTTATAATTACAATCTTCAAAATCGCTTTGTTAATTCTTTTTATAATAACAATCATCGGTCTTGTTTTTGCGTATACAGAATATGCAGATAGAGAATGGCTACCAACATCTCTTTCCGGTTTTTTTACGTTTTTGGAGTTCGATGGATATATTTATTAATTCAGATATACGATGTAACAAAAAAAAACGGACCTGCCCGCCCCATCATTGGAACAAGCAAGTCCGCATTTAGTATTTATACTACACTAGTTGATGTCAACCGTGGTCTCGTAAGCTGATGAAAGTGAGCCGCCATCCTTCACGAGCTTAATCATAACGGCTGATTTCACCGGATTGTGCTTTTCGTCAAAAGTGATGTGTCCGGTCACATAGTCACCGTTGGTCTTTTCAAGAGCATCACGGACCGCCGCCGCATCAGATGAGCCTGCCGCCACGATTGCATCCTTGAGCATACACATGCTGTCATATCCAAGGGCCGCAAATGCGTTGGGAGCCACATTGTATTCAGCCTTGAATGACTGAACGAACTTCTGTACCGCTGGATTTGTGCTGTCAGAGGCATAGTGATTGGAATAATATCCGTTCACAACCTCATCACCGCTCTCTCCGGCAAGAAGACCTACAAGACCATCCCATCCGTCAGCTCCGACGATCGGAACATCAATGCCCTGTGCGCGAAGCTGTTTTGCGATAAGAGAAACAGTCGCATAGTAATCAGGAAGATAGACCACCTCTGGATTCATCGACTTGATTTTTGTAAGCTGTGCGTTGAAGTCCTTGTCATTCGTGCTGTAGGATTCAATGGAAACCACGCTTCCGCCCTGAGCCGTAAATTCGCTCACAAAGTTCTCCATAAGACCCACGGAATAGTCGTTTCCGATGTCATAGAGAACGGCGGCAGTTTTTGCACCGAGATTCACGGCAGAGAATTTTCCACCGATTCTTCCCTGGAAAGGATCCGTAAAGCACGCGCGGAAAATGTAATTACCGGCATCAGTTACGGCAAGAGCAGTAGCAGCGGGAGCAATCTGAACCACACCGTTAGCCTGAGCCTGCTGTGTGATTGAAATGGTCGCGCCAGATGTGAGGGAGCCGATTACCATGCGAACCTTGTCCTGCGTCGTGAGCTTTTTGTAAGCGTTCACGGATTTTGCAGGATCACCCTCATCGTCCTCACAGACAAACTTCACGGTCTTTCCGTTGATTCCGCCAGCCGCATTGATTTCCTTTACGGCAAGGTCGATTCCCTTTTTGCACTCAAGACCGTACTCAGTGTACTGACCGGAAAGAGGAGCGACACCACCGATTGTAATCACGTTGGAAGAGGAGCCGCCGCAAGAAGAGAGCATGACAGCCGCTGACAAAACAGAAGCCAAAGCCGTCATCTTTACTAATTTGTTCATAGATACCTCCGAACTTTTTGCAAGTCGCTATATAATAGAAGATTTTCGAAAAATAGTAAAGGGCATCTCGAAAAACTGAAATTTTTAGTGGTTTCCTTAAAGAAGGACTTGAATTTATACAAAAAGCATACTATAATTTGCGTGTAGGTACACGCATTTTTATGACGATAAACGAGATTGCGGAAAAAGCAGGTGTCTCCATCGGGACGGTTGACCGCGTAATCCACAAGCGGGGACGTGTCTCAAAGGAAACTGTCGCAAGGATTGAGAAAATAATCAGGGACTCAGGGTTCAGGCCGAATCCGCTTGCAAGGCAGCTTGCGTTGAAAAAGCCACTCAGAATCGCCGTGCTCCTTCCAAAGCTCAGAAGCGACTCGTCATACTGGAAGCTCATATACTCAGGGATAATGCGCGCGGTGGAGGACCTGAAGCTTCTTTCCATGGAGACGGTGCTGGTTGAGTTCTCGCGGGACAAGGACGGAGATTTTCTTAAAAAAGCCTCCATCGTTTCAACCCAGGATTTTGACGCTCTGATTCTGGCACCGGTCGTGGCGGAGGAAGTGTGGAAATCACTCACGCTCTTTTCTAACATCCCTTACGTATTCGTTGACTCACCCCTTCCCGACGGAGATCCAATCTCCACTGTGGCTCAGGATCCTTATCAGGGCGGGTTCTGCGCGGGACGGATGATGGACCTTCTTTCTCCCAGGGCAAAAAAAATCTTCTGCCTGCAGATGCACTCGGGGACATACAACCTCAAGGAAAGGGCCAAGGGATTTTCAGGATATTTTTCGAGGAAGAAAATCATCTGCATGACGGAGAACATAACGACGAAGGAAAGCGCGGACAGATTCATCAAATCAGTCTTGGACGAGAATCCCGACGGAATCTTTTTGCCGGACAACTCAAGCTACCGTTTCGCCGAATACTGCAAGGAAAACGGAGTTGAAAAATCATTCACGCTCGTGGGCTATGACCTGATGAAAAAAAACATGCAGTATCTGAAGGAGGGGCTCATCGACTGTCTTCTCTCTCAGCAGGCGGAGCAGCAGGGATACGAGGCGGTCAAGGCAATCTACAGAAAAGTGACGGACGGAAATGTGGTGAAAAACATTTCAATGCCCATAACAATACATTTTAAGGAGAATATTTGAACATGGAAAATCTTGCAAAATTCATTGCGGACGGAAACGCCGTGCTTGGAATTGAGTTCGGCTCCACAAGAATCAAGGCGGTCCTGATTGACGACCAGAATAAGCCCATCGCATCTGGCGCGTTTGACTGGGAGAACTCTCTGGTAAACGGAATCTGGACATACTCGCTTGACGAAATCCACAAGGGACTTGCCACGTGCTATGCGAACATGAAAAGCGACGTTCAGAAAAAATACGGAGTGAAGATAAAGAAACTGAAGGCACTCGGAATCAGTGCGATGATGCACGGATATCTTGCTTTCGACAAGGGCGGCAATCTTTTAGTTCCGTTCAGGACATGGCGCAACACGATTACGGGAGAGGCTTCTGAAAAACTTTCGTCTCTCTTCGGCTATCCAATTCCTGAAAGATGGAGCATCTCGCATTTGTATCAGGCAATCCTCAACAAGGAAGAGCATGTAAAGGACATCGCTTTCATCACGACTCTCGCAGGTTACGTGCACTGGAAGCTCACTGGAAAAAAGGTTCTCGGAGTGGGAGACGCATCCGGAATGTTCCCGATCGACATCGCGACGAAAAACTACAACAAAAAAATGACGGCTCAGTTTGACGAGCTGATTAAACCATGCGGATTCTCATTTACACTTGAGCAGATTTTGCCGGAGGTACTCACTGCAGGAACGGAAGCCGGAAAGCTCACTGATGCAGGAATCAAATTCCTTGACAAGGACGGGGATCTGGAAAGCGGTACAGTGCTCGCTCCTCCTGAGGGGGATGCCGGAACCGGAATGGTCGCGACGAATTCTGTAAGGACAAGGACAGGAAATGTCTCCGCCGGAACATCGGTTTTCGCAATGGTGGTTCTTGAAAAGGATCTCTCAAAGGCATACAACGGCAAGATTGATTTGGTCACAACTCCGTCTGGTGAGCTCGTCGCAATGGCACACGCGAACAACTGCACTGGTGAGTACGACAAGTGGATTCATCTTTTCGGAGAGGCAATCAAAAAATGCGGATTCGAGATTGACAAGGGAAAACTCTACGACAGTCTTTTGGGTGCGGCTCTTGAGGGCGACAAGGATTGCGGCGGATGCGTTCCGTACAATTACATCTCGGGTGAGTCAATCACCGGCTTGAGCGAAGGACGGCCTCTTTTCGTGAGGACGCAGAAAAATAATTTTACGCTCGCAAACTTCATGCGCTCCCAACTCTTCACTTCCCTTGGCGCTCTCAGGGCAGGAATGGACATTCTTTTCAACGAGGAGAACGTGAAGATTGACAGGCTCACGGGCCACGGCGGATTCTTCAAAACTCAGGAGACTGGGCTCATGGCAATGTCCTCCGCAATGCACACTCCAATTTCACTCATGGAGACGGCAGGCGAAGGCGGTCCCTGGGGAATGGCTTTGCTCGCATCTTTCGTCATAAACGGAAATGGAAAGACTCTTGCCGATTACTTGGACGCTGAGGTTTTCGCAAGCGCAAAATCAAAGACCTACGAGGCAAGCGACGAGGACAAAGAAGGATTCAACGCGTTCTTCGAAAACTATACGGCAGGACTTGCTGTGGAAAAAGCTGCCACAGAAAATCTGAAATAAGGAGAAAATCATGGGTTCAATATATCAGTCATTAAAGGAAGAGGCTTTTGAAGCAAACATGCAGATTCCGAAACGCGGACTTGCAATCTACACATGGGGAAATGTCTCCGCGTTCGACAAGGCAAAGGGAGTATTCGCAATCAAACCGTCGGGAGTTCCCTACGACACGATGACCGTGGAAGATATTGTCGTCATGGATTTGGACATGAAAAAGGTCGAGGGAAAACTGAATCCATCCTCCGACACGCCGACACACGCGGAGCTTTACAAATGCTTTGAGAACATCGGCGGAGTCACTCACACACACTCACCTCACGCGGTCGCTTGGGCACAGGCAGGAAAAGGAATACCGCTTTTGGGAACCACACACGCAGACCACAGCGCGAACGATGTCCCATGCACACCCCTTCTCACCAAGGAAGCTGTCGAGAGAGCCTACGAAAAAGAGACCGGAGTTCTGATTGTGAACACATTCCTTCACCCGGAAAAAGTGGGCGCGGTTGATTACTGGGGAAATCCGTTGAAGCCGCTCGTGCCGTCAGAAAATCCGATGGTGCTTGTTGCGGGACACGGACCTTTCACATGGGGAAGCAACGCGGACAAATCAGTTTACAACGCCGCCGTTTTGGAAGAGGTCGCACGCATGGCATGGATGACGATGCAGATAAATCCCAGCTGGAGCCGACTTGCAGACTACGTGATTGACAAGCACTATCAGAGGAAGCACGGAAAGAACGCCTACTACGGACAGAAATAAAACTGATTTTCCAGAAGGAACTTCTAAAAATATCCGATTTAAAAACCAGGACGGAAGATCTTGCCTCCAGATTTTTCGTCCTATTTTCTTAGCGCAAAGTCCTGTTTTTCCTCAAAGGGACCGTAAAATTCTTTTTCTGTGATGATGTACCAGCCGCCGTCTTTTTTTCGCAATGTAAAAGTATTTTCTTGCTCGGACATGAAAATAAAAACCCTCGTAAGTGCCAAGCTCTTTTCCATCCAACACAAGATGGACATTTTCATTTTCGTCCCTGAAAGTGTACGCAAAGTTTTCTCTGGGATGAAACAAACCAGGTCGATATTTAAACGGCTCGATTTTTTTGCCGCATAGATTTATAAAATATTTGTCTCCTGCCTTATAAATAAAATCGAACTGATTTTCGCCCCACATATGAAACGCACAAACAGATTTTTCATTTACGCCCGCAGGAAGTTTTTTAATGATTCTTTCCGACTCCACCGCAAAAAATTGCATCGCACAAAATGCCAGCAAAATCAACAAAACCACTTTTTTATTTTTCATAAATGCCCCCACATTCTTTCAGAAAAAAAGGTCTGAAACCCACCGCCTTTTATTCTATATTAATAGAAGGAAAATGTTAAGTGGGGAGGAGAAAAATAAATAATAGAAAAGTTATAAAAATTCTTGAAACAATAACCGAAATGTAATATAATACAAATAAATTTATTACTTATAGGTTATAATATGGACACAAGAATCATGCAGATACGAGCTTTGGACAAGAAAACCCAAGATTTAAAGGCAGCTAAAAACATAGTTTCTTACTCCTCTGGCTGGATTAATACTGTACGCGAAGCTATCGGTATGACGACAGTTCAACTTTCTCGACGCCTTGGCATCAGTCAACCTCGTGTTACTAAAATGGAATCCAATGAGGAAAACCTTAAGCTTTCAACTATGAAAAAAGTAGCAGAAGCTTTAGGCTGTGAATTCGTTTATTACTTTAAGCCGAAAACAACATTTCAGGATATTGTAAAGGAACAGTCTCTAAAAAAAGCGGCCGAAATTCTGGGAGATGTAAATCTGAATATGGCTCTTGAAAATCAGAATGTTCCAATGCAAGAATCCATGGAAGATTTGGCAAATGAGTTCATAAGCAACAAGACAAAACAGATTTGGGATTAACTATGGACATATTTGAGGCAGATGATAATTCCACCCCTCTGACACCAGAAGAAAAGGATGGTCTTAAATTGAAATGGATTACACTTCGTTCTGAACTCAACGAAGCAGAGGCGCGTAATATAGCACAGGCACAGGTCTGGCTTATGTCAAACAAAAACAAGGACATTTATTCTGATGTCTTTTTACGGAATCTGCATAAAAAAATGTTTGGAGATGTTTGGAAATGGGCAGGAAAATATCGCGAGACAGAACGTAATATCGGTGTTGCACCATATCAAATTCCAATTAAACTAATGCAGCTTTTTGAAGATGCAAAATATTGGATCGCAAACAAAACCTTTTCAAATCATGAAATAGCAGTTCGTCTTCATCATAAGCTTGTACAAATTCATCCTTTTCCAAACGGCAATGGCAGACTTTCCAGATTAATGGCAGATTTAGCTTCTATTCAACTAGACGGCAAACCTTTGTATTGGGGAGACAAGAATCTTGTAAACGTTTCGGACATCAGGTGCCGCTATATCGAATCACTACGAAAAGCTGATGCTGGTAATTATAGTGCTTTGTTGGAATTCACTGAAAAAGAAAAATCCTAAACAGGACAGAATATATTTTGAAACTCCACAGAAAATCCATGAATATTTTTTGATAAAGATTCGCATTTTATTGACTAATATATGCAATGCATATATTATTATAGGTACATGCATAATACATTAAAGAAGCCCCAGGGAGAATCCATGAAAAAACAAATAACAATATTTTTATCATTATTCTTTATTTTCGCAACAAGTTTTGCTTCTACAAACCAACTGCAATATGGATTCGTGGGTAAAGAGATAGAAGTTGAAAATTTTAATCAAAAAGGAAAAGTTATATGCAAAAATAATCTAGTCATTTCAAACGCCTCGTCTAAAAATCTAGAAGTAATTGTCCATGCAAAAAAAAGCGCGGATTCAGAAAGAGAATATTTGGGCGAAGTATATCTACGACCAAATGAAACTCAAGAAATTAAATCTAAAAAGGCATTAAAAAATTATAAATACATTCTTATTGCTAGTAGATATGGTGACATAACTGTTTCGCAGCTTATTTGCAAAAACAATGATATGTATGCCCTTATAAATTTAGTTAAGGAACCTCCATTAAATGTTTCTTATGATGAAAAAGGAACTCCCATTTCAAAAGACAATCTTTATATTGCTGATATTGCAAACATTAGAAGCGATAATATTTTTGTAGAAAATAAAACAGATTCTGATGTAAAAATATATTATGAAAAAAATGGAGAATGGATATATTTTGACCAAGCGGCAAGCTCCTACAGTTCACTTATTACTAGATCCTCTTTTAAGGAGTGGCGTTTTATCTGTCTCGAATATTTAGGGTCGAACAGTACTAAATACACGATAGAATTAAAAGAGTCGTTTCCATTTCAGCTCATTTGCATAGGATATCCTACGTCTAAGAAAGAGGATAGTTCAACCAGCATTTCATCGAAAACCCCTTCATTAAATGTTTCTTATGATGAAACAGGAACTCCGATTTCAAAGGATAATCTGTATATAGTTAATACCACAGATTTTGATGGAGATATTCGCATAGAGAACACAACAGATTCTGATGTAAAAGTATATTATGAGAAAAACGGAGACTGGATAACTGCAAAAAAAAGTGTAAAGCCAAATGACAGTTTTTTTCTCCAAAAATCTACATATAAAGGTTCAAATTTTCTTTGCCTTGAATACTTAGGATTGGATAGTTCCTCATATATTGTACAAACTGAAAAATCTTATTCATCATACAATATTTGCATTGGTTATCCTGCTCCATCATGGAGCGGTGAATCGTTTGAATCGATAAGGCAAAAAACAATAGAAGAAAATTTACCTGATAAGGATTGTAAAATTTTAGTTCAGTCTATGACAACGAGTACACCCAATTATGCTGGTGGAGTTGATGTTAGAATAAAATTTTGGAACGTTTCAGACAAGACCATAAAATATGTTTATTTTACTGTAGAACCCTATAATCGAGTTGATGATGTAACAGCGTCAACGATAGGTGGAAAATCTTTGGTGAAATTAGAAGCTGTAAACTATATTGAGCAAAATCAATGCTACGATGCAACATGGGAGAATGTTTGGTACAACAGTACAATAGCGTATGCAAAAATAAAGAATATAAAAATTATCTATAAAGATAATTCTGTTTTTGAGATAGGGGAAGACAATATTACTGAAATCTGTGATATAAATCCATTTTCCTGCCAGCTAATCAAAAATGATGTATTCTCATTGATTCCCAGTTATAATAATGGGCGGGTTTATTATAATGTTATTTCTGATTCAGATTTTGACGATTTTAATCTTTTGTTTGAAACAACTCCAAAAACAATCTACTCAAAAGCAAAGAAAAATATTGAAATAACATTTAAAGATTTTGAGAAACAAAATAGCAACTCAGGCAGGAAAATTATACGAGCAGTACATCCGAATTATAAGACTGGCTTACTTTATGAAACTTTATCAATTACAGTAACTTACAAAATCAAAGGTTCTACAGAACCTCTTGTGATATTCATTGATGATAAAGAAACGTTGGAAAAAATACAGAATTATGCTTATTTAATTGAAGAGTTAGGATTGATGTAAAGGGGAAGAATCCGTTCTGGTTATAATAATCGGTACTTCCAGAAAAAACTCATCAGGCATTCGGCAGCAGTTTCAAGATTCAGTCCTCCCTCAAATTTTTTCTACGGGGCCACGCATAGACAAAATCAATAAAACTTGATATACTATGACAATTATGGGAGATTTTGAGACCACGCTGGTTATAAACCCGCTTGAGGATTTGAACAAAATAAAGGCGCTTGCATCCGAGCCGCGAATTCAGATGCTGGATCTGCTCAGAAAAAAGACATGCAACATAAATGAAATCTCCGCGGAACTTGGGCTGCCGCAATCAACCGTCGCGACGCACATTTCAATTTTGGAGGACGCGGGTCTTTTGGTCACGGAATCCGTCAAGGCAAAAAAGGGGAATCAAAAACTTTGCAGACCAGCTTTCAAGGAGCTTATCATCCAGTTTCCTGAGGAAAAAAGCAGCAGGGAAAATTTCATCGAGGTTGAGATGCCCATCGGCATTTTCACGGACTGCCATGTTACCTCCCCGTGCGGACTTTGCTCTGCTGACAAAATCATCGGTTTCCTCGACATCCCGGATTCTTTCCTCAACCCCGACCGTATGAAGGCCGGTCTTTTGTGGTGCGGAAGCGGCTACTTCGAGTACAAGTTCCCCAACAACTCCATGTACGACCAGAAGAAAATCCAGAAGCTTGAAATCAGCATGGAGCTTTCGTCTGAGACTCCGGGAACGAATCCCAACTGGCTTTCGGACATAACGGTGTGGGTGAACAGGACGGAGATAGGCACGTGGACTTCCCCTGGTGATTTTGGGGACAAGCGCGGAAAATACACTCCCGACTGGTGGAAGCTTGAGGGCTCGCAGTACGGACTCCTGAAAAATTTCTACATTACAAATGAGGGAAGTTTCATCGACGGAGTGAAGATTTCCGACGTCACAATCAGCGACCTGCACATCCCGGACCACCACTCAATCCGCGTGAAGGTGGGAGTAAAGGAGGATGCCGTGCACATGGGAGGCATGAACATCTTCGGCAAGGGATTCGGAAACTACGACCAGGGAATCATCCTGCGCACGTATTTTGACGAGTGATGAAACTTATTTCAAAAATAATTGATAAATATCAATGTTTCTTCTTGTAAATCAAGAGAGACGGTGCTATAATTTCCTCATGGCGGTACGGAAAGACTGACAATCTCCGGTGCCGCTAAATTTCAGTACAGAGGTTTTTATGAGGCACAGTGTCATCGTTGACGTGAACGATAAAAAATCAACAATCAGCCCCGACATCTACGGGCATTTCTCCGAGCATCTGGGACGCTGCATCTACGGCGGATTCTGGGTCGGAAAGGACTCACCCATCCCGAACATCCACGGTTACAGAAAGGACGTGGTTCAGGCATTCAAGGACATCGACATTCCCAACCTGAGGTGGCCGGGCGGATGCTTTGCCGACGAGTATCACTGGAAGGACGGAATCGGTCCCAAGGAAAACCGCAAGAGAATGATCAACACTCACTGGGGCGGCGTGGTCGAGGACAACAGCTTCGGAACAAATGAGTTCATGGGTCTCTGCGACGAGCTCGGATGCAAGCCCTACATCTGCGGAAACGTGGGAAGCGGAAGCGTTCAGGAGATGGACGAGTGGGTTGAGTACATGACTTTCAGCGGAGAGTCACCCATGTCGCGCCTAAGGGAACAGAACGGACACAAGGACGCATGGAAGCTCCCATATTTCGGCGTGGGAAACGAAAACTGGGGATGCGGCGGAAACATGAGGCCTGAGTTCTACGCGGATCTTTACAGAAGATTCCAGACCTACGTAAGACAGTACGGACCCGACAAAATCCAGAAGATTGCCGGTGGACCGAACATCGACGACTACAACTGGACCGACGTGCTGATGAAAAACGCCGGAAATTACATGGACGGACTTTCCCTCCATTATTACACATACGAATACGACTGGGGACACAAACGCTCCGCCACCAAGTTCGACGACAAGGGATGGTACCGCACGCTGAAAAACGCATTCCGCATGGACGAGCTTGTACGCAGACACGGGGAAATCATGGACAAGTACGACGCGGAAAAACGTGTGAGCCTCGTGGTGGACGAATGGGGAAGCTGGCATGAGGTGGAGCCCGGAACGAACCCGGGATTCCTCTATCAGCAGAACTCGGTGCGTGATGCCCTGATTGCGGGAATCCACCTGAACATCTTCAACAACCATTCTGACAGAATCCGCATGGCAAACATCGCTCAGGCAGTGAACGTGCTCCAGTCACCGGTACTCACGGAAGGCGACAAGATTGTTCTCACACCCACGTGGCATGTCTTCCGCATGTACAAGGATCACATGGGATCAAGGCTCCTGGGCTCAACGGTCGCAACTTCAAGCGCGGGATTCGAGGCGGAGGATGAAAAAATCAGGATTCCGGGGCTCAGCGTCTCGGCTTCGGAAAAAAGCGACGAAAAATCAGGAAAGAGCCGGTATCTTGTCACAATCTGCAACACGGATTTGTACGACACGAAGGAAGTTGACATCGGACTTGCGAATCTGGGAGGCGGAATCTCCAAGGCGGAGGGAACCTTGCTTTCGGGAGATGAGATGAACACATGCAACACTTTCGAAAAGCCTGACGAAGTGACCGGAAAATCCATGAGGGTCTCAGTCAGCGGAAAGGACGCTGTTTCAATCACCATGCCGCCACGCTCGGTCGCAGCTGTCACAATCTGGAACTAAGGAAACACGGGGGACACTATGAAATCTAAGGTAACGGTCGTGAGGGAGTTCGAGCTCGGAAAGGTGGACGACAATCTTTTCAGCTCCTTTGTCGAGCATTTGGGAAGGGCTGTCTACACTGGAATCTATGAGCCGGGTCATCCTCTTTCGGACTCTCAGGGATTCAGGACGCTGTAAAGCCAAACGCCGCCGAGCTGATTTTAGGCGACAAAAACGTCTATCATGTCCCCCTGAAACCCGCCTCCTGGAACGTGATGAGGTTCAAGGTATAAGGCTAACACTGGGTAATACGGAACGGTGTCTTGGGGATGCCCAAAAAGTATGTTTTGTCATTGCCGGACTTGATCCGGCAATCTGTAAAGTTTTATAATGCATCAGTATAGATTATCGGGTCAAGCCCGATAATGACATTTTTTGGACAGCCCCATGACTGATTGGCACGGTTTCCGCCGTAAATGAAAGCGGTTCCTCTTTTAGATTTACGATTCCCAAGTTTGACTTGGATTTGCACTTGCCTTCTACACAAATCCTCCATAGACTTTTATCCGAATATGCACTATATTTAATAGAAGAAATTGGAGGATTTTTCATGGCGGACATACGCGTTTTCCCCGATGCACCCGAGGGAACCCCCGAAAGCAAATTCGTGCATCTTCACGTGCACTCGGACTACTCGCTTCTTGACGGAGCCTCAAAACTGGACACTCTGATTGCCAGGGCAAAGGAAATGAACATGAAAGCCCTTGCGCTCACGGACCACGGAAACATGTTCGGAATCCTGAATTTCGAGCACATCTGCCATAAGAATGGAATCAACCCAATCTGCGGAGAGGAATTCTATGTGGCCGAGGGAAGCCATCTGGAGCACAATCCCCTGCCGTACTCAAGGAACGGAAAGCACCATTACAACTACCATCTCATACTGATTGCGCAAAATGACGTGGGATATAAAAATCTCTCCTGGCTCTCGTCGCTTGCCTTTACCGAGGGAATGCACTCGGGAGGAATCTTTGAGAAACCCAGAATCAGCTTCGAGCTCTTGCAGCGTTACCACGAGGGGCTTATCTGTCTTTCGGCATGCATTCAGGGAGAAGTTCCCATGGCTCTTCTTTACGACGACGATGAGAGGGCTTATGAGACGGCGAAAAAATACAAGGAGCTTTTCGGTCCCGACCATTATTACATAGAGATTCAGGACCACGGGCTTGATGACCAGAGAAAGGTTGCCCCAAAGCTGATTAAGCTCTCAAAGGATTTGGACATCCCCCTTGTGCTTACGAACGACGTGCACTACTGCAAAAAGGAGGACGCAGAGGCCCAGGACGCTCTTGTCTGCATAGGACTGAAAAAATCCATGAAGGACCCCAACAGAATCAGCATGTACGCGCAGGGACAGGAATGGTACCTGAAATCCGACGCGGAGATGGCAGAGCTTTTCCCGGAGTACCCCGAGGCGATGGAGAACACCCTGAAGATTGCCTCCATGTGCGACCTCACGATCCATCAGTACTCGACTCCGGAGCTTAAGACCTGCCTTCCACGCTTCGAGCTTCCCAAGGAGTTCCAGATAAGCGACGACTACACGAAAAATCAGGATGCCTATGTGCGCTACCTTGTGGAGGAGGGGCTTAAAAAACGCTACAAGGAAATCACGCCGGAAATCCGTGAGAGATGCGAGTACGAGCTCGGAATCATTTTCAAGATGGGATTCTCGGGCTACTTTTTGATTGTGTGGGAGTTCATCAACTGGTCGAAGAGAAACGGAATCCCCATAGGACCGGGACGAGGATCGGGCGCGGGAAGCCTTGTGGCGTACTGCATGACAATCACCGACATTGACCCCTTCCGCTACAAGCTGATTTTCGAGCGCTTTTTGAATCCTGAGCGAGTCTCCATGCCTGACTTCGACGTGGACATGGACTTCGAATTCCGCCAGAGAATCATCGAGCACACGGTGGACCTTTACGGTGAGCCGCAGGTGGGACACATAGTCACATTCGGTACATTGAAGCCAAAGCAGTGCATCGCCGACGTGGGACGAATCCTTGACATACCGCTTTCCGAAGTGAACATGTTGAAAGCATGCATTCCCGACAATCCCAAGGCCAAGCTCAAGGACGCGTTTACGGAGCCGGATGACAAGCACCCCGACAACGGAAAGCTCATCCCCTACACGAAGATGGAGACCTTCAACAACGACAAGACCAAGTTCGACCTCTACCAGCACATGTTCGCGCTCTGCAAAAAACTTGAGAACGTAAACCGCAACACGGGTCTTCACGCGTCGGGCATGGTGATTGGTCTTACCGCTCTCCCGGACTGGGCTCCCGTCTTCAAGGACAACAAAACCGGAAGCAAGGCAGTGCAGTACACGATGGACATAATCGAGCCGTGCGGGCTTGTGAAGTTCGACTACCTTGGACTCAAGACTCTCTCTCTGATCCGTTACGCGGAGAACATAATCAACAAGCACAGAAAGGAAGGTGAGCCCGAGTTCCATGCCGAGGATGTGAGCGAGACGGACGACAAAACATTCGACCTTTTCTCAAGGGGTGACACAGTTGCGGTCTTCCAGTTCGAGTCGCCGGGAATGCAGAAAATCCTGAGGCAGGCAAAACCCAGGTGCATCGAGGAGCTCGTCGCTTTGAACGCGCTTTACCGTCCGGGACCGATGGACTACATCCCGAATTACATTGACGGAAAATGGAAGCCTGAGACAGTGCACTATCCCGACCCGTGCCTGGAGGACATCCTGAAAGAGACTTACGGAGTCATGGTCTATCAGGAGCAGGTCATGCAGGTCTCCCAGAAAATCGCGGGATTCAGCCTTGGAGGCGCCGACATGCTCCGACGTGCCATGGGAAAGAAAAAGCCCGAGGTCCTCATGGGAAAAAAGAAGGAGTTCGAGGATGGAGCCGTAAAGCAGGGATTCACCAAGGAACACGCCGACGAGATTTTCGACATCATGGTTCCCTTCGCGGGATACGGATTCAACAAGTCCCACGCGGCGGCATATTCTGTAGTCGCTTACAGGACAGGATGGCTCAAGGCAAACAGACCCGCTGAGTTTATGGCTGCGAACCTCACGAACGAAATCACCTCCACCGACAAGATTCCTGTCTACATCGAGGAGGCGCGCAAGATGGGGATTCCGGTGGACCAGCCTGACGTGAACCGCTCCGACTCAATCTTCGACGTTGTGGACGGACGCATCGTTTTCGGACTCATGGGAATCAAGGGCATGGGACAAGGGGCTGCCGAGGCGATTGTGAGGGAAAGGGAGAAAAACGGCCCCTACAAATCTTTCGACGACTTCATCGCAAGGATAGACACGCACACGGTGAACAAAAAGGCCATTGAGGTCCTCATCAAGACAGGTGGATTTGACCGTCTGGACAAAAACCGCGCCACGCTGATTCTGAACTACGAGGCCGCAATCGCCTACGAGGAAAAGAAACATTCGGGGGAATCAAGCGGACAGATAAGTCTTTTTGAGATGGCGGGACTCAAGGAATTCGAAGATTACAAATATGAGGAAGTCGAGGAAATGCCGAAGATGGAGCTTCTTAACATGGAGAAGGAATTAATCGGCTGCTTCGTGAGCGGACATCCCCTTGACGACTGGAGACGCGTGATTGAAAAATGCGTCACGGTAAACAGCGACAACATCATGGAAATCGCAAAGGACGAAAAATACACGAGGGAATCCATGGTCGCATCCGGCATGAAACCCTGGCAGATACGGAACTCCGGACGCACGTACACGGCAATCGGAATGATTCAGGAGCTCAAGGAAATCATGAACAAAAAAGGCAAGATGATGGCATTCGCAAAGCTCGCAGATTTCAAGGGAACCATTGACCTCACTTTCTTCTCCGATGAATGGGAAAGCATGAAGGACAAAATCAAAGTGGAGGAAGTCTACGCGTTCAAGGGCAAGGTCGATCCATCCCGCGAAACTCCGTCCATGATAGTAAGCTCGATGGAGGATCCGAACGAGCTTGAGGCAAAATCAATTTCCGAAGTCCACCTGAAGATGGAAAAGGACTTGTGCCGTCAGGGAAACTGGAATCAGGGAATTGACAAAATAAAAGATTTTTTATTTGGCGCTCAGGGCAATTGTGTAGTATATTTTCATATAGACTCTGAGGGAAAGCAGTACGTCGTAAAGGCGGATCCCCAGCTTACGGTACCGTCGGACCCGGAGACCATACAGACGCTGAAGGACATGCCTTTGGTGCACGATGTCTGGTGTGACTGAACCAGATTTCAAAAAAGGAGGAAACAATGCAAATCATACTTTTAATTCTGGCCGCGCTGATTTCAGTCTATTCACTGCTCTGCCTCATCCGGATTATAATCACATGGATTCCGGGACTCTCGTACTCAAACTTCGCAAGGGTGCTTTCCGACATCACGGATCCGTATCTGAACGTATTCCGCGGGAAAAAATGGCTTTGCGTCGCAGGTCTTGATTTCGGTCCGGCACTTGCAATCTCCATACTGGGCGCTCTTGCGGCTCTCATCTCGTCAATCAACCGGGGGGGACTGCATTTCGGTTTTATCCTGGCCACAATCATCAGCCTGATTTGGAACATAGCGGCATCGGTCATCTCGTTCATACTCATCATTCTCGTCATCCGCCTGATTTTCTTTCTGCTCAAAAAAGACACGAGCGCATTCTGGGACATGGTGGACGGCCCGATCAACCAGATGTCAGGGGCAATCACAAAACCTTTCTCAGGAGGAAAACCTGTCACATTCAAGGCAAGGCTCATCGCCTCAATCATCGTTTTGGTGCTTGTTGATGTAATCGGGACCCTGCTCTTCCAGTTCATCTGCACGCTCGTCTCCCACATCCCGTTCTAAAAGGAGGACGGATGAAAATCTCTGAACTCGGTTCAAGCGTCGAGGGTCTTTCCGGTGTGGGACCAAGCACTTCACGTCTTTTTGCAAAACTCGGAATCTTCACGGCAGGAGATTTGCTCACGTTCTATCCGAGGACCTACGATGACAGGACGAAAAAAATCCCCCTGAAAGATTTCGCGGCGGGGAAAGTCCACACAATCTGCAAAGTGACGGCACACTCTTGGTTCGGCTACGGAAAGATGAGGACTCTCAAAATCGCCATAAACGACGGAACAACCCAAGCCTGGCTCATAGCATTTAACCGTCCCTTTTTGGAAAAATCCCTCCCCGAAGGAAGCGTCATCGCCGTTACAGGAAGATTCGAGGTAAAATACGGATCGCTCCAGTCCACAAGCTTTGAGGCGACAAAACTTTCCGATGAAGGCACGCTGCAGGATTTCGAATCATCGTCCATTCCGGGAAGCGGATTGCTGCCAGTCTATCCCTTGACCGACGGACTCACGCAAAAAAACATCAGGAAGGCAATCTCCCAGGCACTCAGGCAGTACGCGAAAGGGATTGAGGATGAGATTCCGCCCCATATAATAGAAGAAAGAAAGCTGCTTCACAAAAGCGATGCAATCAGGCTCATTCACTGCCCCACGGATTTCAAATCGCTCGAGGACGCACGCCGCACTTTGATTTACGAGGAGCTCTATCACTTCGAGTACAAGATGGCTCAGAGGGCTTTGGACCACCGCGGAAAACTTCCTTCCCTTGAGCAGAGCGCGGTTTTTGAGGCATCGGAAAAATCAGGAGAAGATTCGTCACCTCCTTCCGCCGCACCATATTTTTCCACACCCGAAATCACAAGGGAAAGTTTTGAATCCCAGCTTTCCCCGAGACAAAAAGAGCTCCTCTCACGTCTCCCCTTCTCACTCACTCCGGGACAGATGAATGCAATCTCCGAGATGAACATGGACGTGGACAAAAGTCAGGAGGAACTTAACTGGATGGAAAACAAGCCGGAAAAACTCACGCGGAACCCGTTCTCGATGCAGCGTCTTTTGCAGGGCGATGTGGGTGCCGGAAAAACTCTGGTCGCTTTTTTCATCTGCCTGAGGACCATAGACTACGGAGGTCAGTGCGCTCTCATGGCTCCAACGGAACTTCTTGCAAAGCAACATGCGGAAAATGCTGCAAGGATGCTTGAGCCACTCGGTGTGAGGGTCGCTTTTCTGACGGGAAATCTCAAGGCGAAGGGACGGAATCCCCTTATGACAGCTCTGCAAAACGGGGATGTGAACATAGTTGTGGGAACCCACGCTCTTTTCAGCCGCAACGTGCAGTACAAAAACCTGCAGATGGCCATAATCGACGAGCAGCACAGATTCGGCGTGGTACAGAGGGAATCCATAGTGGAAAAGGGACGCAGGACTTCGGGCGAGTACACGCACATTCCCGACGTTCTAATGATGAGCGCCACACCGATTCCCCAAACTTTGGCACTCACGGTTTTCGGGGATTTGGACGTGAGCACAATCAAAACCATGCCGGAAGGAAGAAAGCAAATCAAAACATACCTCAGCGTGATGGGACATGAGTCAAACGTTTATGAGGCGGTACGTAAAGAGCTCAGGGCGGGACACCAGGCATATTTTGTCTATCCCCGCATCTCTGAATCCACCGACGCAAACGAAGCTTCCGACTTGAAATCATCCGGTCAGGGAGGTAACGGCGGACTCAAAAATGCAGAGGACATGTTCAATCTGCTGAGCACGAAAGTGTTTCCCGAGTACAAGTGCGCGCTTATTCACGGCAAGGTAGAGGAAAACGAGCAGACTGAAATTCTCCGTGACTTCCGGGAGAACAAAATACAGATTCTGATTGCGACGACAGTTGTTGAGGTCGGTGTGGACGTGCCTAACGCGACATGCATGGTCATAGAGCACGCGGATATTTTCGGACTTGCGGAACTGCATCAGCTCAGGGGACGAGTGGGACGGAGCTCACTTCAGTCATTCTGCTTTTTGATTTACGGAAAGAACATCAGCGAGGACGGAAAGCTCAGGATGAAGGCGCTCCACGAGAGTACCGACGGCTTTGTGATTGCGGAGGAGGATCTGAAACTAAGGGGTCCGGGGCAGGTCTCAGGTACGGCACAGTCAGGCTACCTCAGTCTGGGACTTGCTGATTTGGCAAGGGACAAGAACCTCCTGACTTTGGCACGCTACGATGCTTTTACGGAACTCAGGGCAAAGTCAATATGAATCGGAAAAACTCTTTCCATAAAGGACATCGTAGAGCTCACGGAGTTTCTCCTTTCCACGCACACAGGCCTCAACCACGTCCGGATCGAAATAGGTGCCCGAGTGAGACTGAACCATGCTTATGAGCTCGTCAAAATGATAGTTCTTCTTTTCGGCATGTCGGCAGGCAAGCGTGTCAATCACATCGGCGACGGCGATAATTCTTGCGGAAAGGGGGATATCATCCTTGGAAAGTCCCTTTGGATAGCCCTGTCCGTTCCACCACTCGTGATGATACAAGGTCACTTCCTTCGCAAGCTTGTAGTAAAGGCTCTTCGGGTCGTTCACCACCATGCGGTCCACAATCTGGGAGCCAAGGTTCACGTGGGAGCGGCGGAGTTTCGACTCTTCCTCCGACAAATCCGTTTTGTGAAGCAACTCGGCGGGAATCATGATTTTTCCGATGTCGTGCAGGGGGGCCACCTGGCAAAGTGTCTCCATGTAGGAGTCGGTCAAAAGGTCTGTGAACTTACCCATGCGCCTGAGTTCCCTTGCGATGATGAAAGTATAGTTGCTCATCCGTCTCATGTGCTCGGCGGTCATTATGTCCTTGTCGCGCATGAACTGCAATGCCCCGGAAATGATTTTCTCCCTCTCCTCGTTGTTGCGGCTCCTGTTGGTTCTGAGGGAAGTGGAAAGCTTTGAGGCAAGCGCGGAAAGCTCGTTGTTGCGTGAGAACTGCTCGGTGACATCATTCAGTACAATCACATAGCCGTAGATGTGCCTGTTCTTTCCCAGATGGTGCAGCTCGGGCTCAAAAAACTGGTTGCCGATGGAAAGCAATC
Source organism: Treponema sp. UBA3649 (assembly GCA_002373325.1). Classification (GTDB taxonomy): domain Bacteria; phylum Spirochaetota; class Spirochaetia; order Treponematales; family Treponemataceae; genus Treponema_D. Next base: position 3,121 of record DFKI01000023.1, on the reverse strand, counting down.
CTTCGGTGGCACTGTCATTGGCGGAATCATGCAGAGGTGGCGTGATTATGTCCTGAATCTCCTTGACAGCCGCAAGCCTGTGGTAGGAATTCGACGAGAGATTTTTGTACTCCGGAAAAAGGACCTTCGCCGCATAATTCACCCTGCGAACATAGAATTTGTTGTCCACCACAAAAAGCGGTGAATTGAGGGAGTTCATAATCTCCTTTAAGGACTGATCGTAGAGATTGCTGAACTTTTCCCTGCACACAAAAACAGTGACCGCAATGGCCGCAACTCCTGAAATGAGGGGAACAACCGGGAATGCATGGACATTCTTTATGAAGAGAGAGCCGAAAATCAGAATCTCGGCCGAAAATGAGAAGAAGAAGAAAAGCGTGCTGACCCTGAATTTGCGTTTCCATGCAGAGACAAGGGCGGAGAGGAAAATCATGGCGGTGGAGAAAAGGAAAAATGCCATCGCAATCTCTGCGTAGAGTTTTCCCCAGTTTCCGTGAATCACTATGACATTGGGACCGCCTTCCTGAGGCACAGATTCAAGTCCCAGATAGAACCATTTTGCAGGAGCCCATGATGAGCCAAGGTCAGCCACAATGATGATTGCAAGAACCGAAACGAAGCAGACGCTGAGCAAAATCATGAACGGAGCGGAGGTCACTATGTTGTAGACCTGCTGGAAGACTATGAAAAGGGCAAGGAAAAGACAGAACGCCCCCACGTATTTCAGCTTTTGTCCAAGGAGAACCATATCCGGGGATGTTCCCTGGAAAGTCACGGCATATCCAATCAGATAGAGAAGGACCAGGCTGAAGGCATAGTCAATGAATTTCTGGGCTTCGGTCGCACGCTTGGTGGAAAGGACTACCAGGCATGCTCCCAGCACGACGATGGATATATCACAGCAAATTTTGTAAATCAACATTAAATTCATACAAAAACATTCCTTAAATTGGACGTTCGGAAAAATCTCCCGGGTCAGGGTCCAGTCTAATGAGTCGAGCCGGAGTATGATTTCCAGCTGCCTTTCGAATCATTCCAATTATATCCCATTTCAAACATTTTGTCTAGAAAAAATCTTCCGCACTTGCTTCCCCGCTCCGTCCTCCATTCAAACAAGGCTTGACAAACACGCTGTTCCAAGGCTTGACAAATACGCTGATCTCCCCTATATTATTATAGAAAGAAGGTCTGAAATCCGCCGCATTCCACGCACAGATTCCCGGCTTATTGATTTCTCATCGCTTGTTCGACTTTTTCAGGTGCATTTCCGGCTCCTGTCTTTTTCGGATGCGTAACTTCAAATGAAACATTGTGTTTAAGATGTAAGAAAGTCTTGGAAAACTGGGGTCGTTTTGCCCCGGAATCGTGACATTCTGTTTGGAGGACAAGGATTTGAAAAGGATTCTTTTGATTTTCAGTATATTCGCATCAGCTCTGGCATCATCTTTCGCAGCTGCAACAGGCGCCGCACGTACGGTTCTGGACGAGCTGAATCTGGCACGCACAAAACCGTCCGACTATGCCTCCACAAGACTTGAGCCCCTTCTTTCCGGGGACAACACGTCATATCAAAAGGCACTCGCCGAATGTGTCAGGGAGATGAACTCCATGGAGGCCCTTCCACCACTCGTTTGGGCGGACGGACTTGCACTCACGGCGGATGAGTCTGTCAAATCACTTGTGGCTGGCACGGACTGTCCAGAGCTTCCCGATCGGCTTGGATCATCATGCAACTGGAGAACATGCTCTGAAAGCGTCGTCACAGGTCAGTCGGTTCCAAGATCCATGGTCATAAAACTTCTCGTGGACTCAGATTCCGCATCCAGGGCCAACAGAAAATCAGTTCTCACGCCCGAATACACTCACGTAGGACTCAGCATGGCATCCCACAAGGACCTTGCATTCGTGTGCTCCCTGGATTTTGCCACGGGATTTTTCCAGCTTGACCCGGCGTCGCAAAGGAACCTCACCACGAAAAACGGAGCCAAATCCCTTGTCGCGGAAATCAACTACGCAAGGACAAAACCCCGCGATTATGTGAAAAACCGTCTCGTCCCCCTTTATGCGGGAGGAAAAAGCGACTACCAGAAGGCACTCGGTAATTTGATTGACGAGATGAACGGAATGGTGGCTGTAAATCCCCTTGTTTTCAGCGACGAGCTTTACTCATCGGCAAAGGACTTCACGGACTCACTGATTTCGGAAAATGAGGTTCCAGATTCGTCTTCGGATTCGTCTTCAGACTCGGCTTCAGACGCTGATATGGACGGCATGGAAACAGACGAGCATGAGGACGAGCATGAGAATGAGGAGTCCGAGGAGGCTCCATTGGAGAGCTGGGAGGAGAGACTCAGGAAATACCGTGGATTCGGAACAGTCGCGGAGAGCGTTTCTTTCGGCACAAAGAGCGTCCAGTCCTATGTCGCGGACTTCCTTATTGACGAGGGTGTGGACGGATTTGTGAACAGGCGCAATCTTCTCTCATCCGATTTTACACATGCGGGAGCGAACGTGGGAGAGACAGAGGGTGATTTTGTATGCTGCGTTGATTTGGGAACATGGTATGACGTGAACACCGTGCCCACCGAAGCCTTTGACCTTCTCTCGGACAGGGCCCCGAAACAGCTTCTCACGGAAATCAATTTTGCAAGGACGGATCCCGCGGAATATGTGAGGACAAGGCTTGAGCCGCTTTTGACCGAAGAAGACGACGGATACCAGAAAGCACTCAGGGAGCTGATTAAGAAGATGCTCGGAATGCCGGCACAGGAGCCCCTAATCTACGTCCGCACGCTCGAAAACGCCGCAAGGGAATGGGTAAGGAGCCAGTCATCCACGGCAGAGACCTCATACGACGGAGAATGGGAGACAAGGATCGGAAAATACTGCATGTGGAACGGAGGGAGCGAGAGCCTTTATTTCGGACCCGCAAGCCCGGAAAAAGTCGTGGAGGAAATGCTCATCGACGCGGAAAATCCCTCAAGGTCAAGGAGGGAGAACATACTCTCAAGAATCTACACGCACATGGGAGCCGCAACCGGTGTGCACGCAAAATATGAGGGAATCTGCCTGATTGAATTCGTCGGAGGATACCTGGACTTTCCCGAGAACGCGCTCAAAT